>NZ_JAMAVT010000009.1:0-311428 GCF_023713665.1 Paenibacillus sp. MER 180
CGGCTTCTTGATTGTTTATTCAGAGGATATAAAGCTGATTTTCCCTTTCCATTTTTTGTTAGATGAAGGGTCACTTTCTTATTGCCTTTTTTAGGTTTTCTGGGGATCAGTATTTTCAGGATAGACTGAATGTCAATGATCTATGCGACTTTTCAAACTGTTATAACGTCAGACTTCATATAATTTGTTTTTGACTGACCCTAGAAAATAAAACAGCGGTAGGCCAAGGATAAGAAAATAAAATCCTAGGCTGTCGCTGTATCATTGGATTAACGTGTTCCAATAGTTCAATGACAAATATTTATGCTGGTTTTTATCTCGACTTAAAGTGACGAAGTCGCTGGCTGCGATTGCTAATATTCTTTTGAAATAGCTATACCTAGTCCCTTACGAATTGCCTACATTAGAGGGGCGATATGTCCATTTTGATTTTCCGCAAAATAAGAGTGAGCTTATGCTTGAGTAACATCAACACGCTATGCAAAATGAAACTTTTTCCATAATAAATCGTCTATACTTCTAATATGAAGAAGAGGTGAAAATGATGAAAAACCTGTCAAAAATTATGTTGTGTAGTGCTCTCGGAACGATGATTGCTTTAGGAACGGCTTATGCAGGATCTAATTTGAATTTACTTATCAATGGACATGGCGTTGTGACGGAAAAGCTGGATCTTCAAGTCAAAGATGGCAAAGTGCTTGTTCCTATCGATCGTCTTGCGGAAGAATTTAAAGGCAAGGCGGTCTACGATGCTGATAAGAATGAAGTTCAAGTGACGCTGCCGGATTCCGCTCAACAAGCGATTCAGATCCAACGTTTGGAAGCGGCGCTGGTCCCCTCTACAGCAAAAGAAGCCTTAGATACTTGGGTCAAAGGCATTCAGACTCGCAATGGAGCGCTGCAATTCGCTGTTTTCTCGCCTGAACTACGTTCCAAAACCAAGAAAGAATTCGAAGATTACAAGTGGAATACGGGCGGCTCCAGTCCGCATATGTCTGAGATCGATAAGCTCAAAACAAAATCTCTGAATAAAACGACGACTCAGTTCTCATTCGATTATGGCCTTGTTGCTTCCAATTGGGAAGGCAAGGGCTCTGCGGTTGTCACCGTACAAAAACTTACATCCAAAGGTTATGAAGGTTGGTTTATTACGAATATTAAAATGAAAGACCCGAGCGATACAGGTATCACGATCGGTATCGAACCGTTTAAGAAATAATTGATCCCAATATGATATATCGAACTAAAGCCCTGACACCCTGTTGTCAGGGTTTTATTTATAATCAAGCTTATAAGAAAATCAAACCAAGCGATTAGGTTTTTTAATACAATGACTGCTATTGCAGCGGAACACAGGGGATATTCCTTTGCTGGTAAGCTGATATCCTCACGCCGACTTGGTGGATTCTAATACTTAAGAAAACAATAAGGGAGCATAATGAAACTATACAAAAGACAAATTTGCGTTGCGATTTTTTCAATAAGCATGTTTTGTATAAATTTAGATCCAACATACGCTAGCATTCTTACATTATCTGCTTAGTTATCAAAAAATTTTGAATTTGTTTCATATGGTAGGTTTCATGAGATATAAAGAATTCTGTTAAGTATGTTCCAATAGTGAATCCCCGATCTCCCGGGTAAACTACAGAAAATTGATTGTCTTCCAGCTTCATTAAATTATTTATCATTATTTGGCGATTCTTAATTGTTTCTTCGATGATTTCTTTCTTATTTCTTCCCTCTCCATAAATAATGGATTGTTCATTAAATCCTAAATAGTCCGGATGTTCTCTTAATTCAGGAGATTTACTTTTTAATAAATTTGGGAATGTGACGTTATTAAAATAATCATCCCATTTCATGATATGGGTAATAACATCATGAATTCTCCATTTCCCTTCACCAAGGGGTGAAAACCATATTTCATCCTTTACGTTATCTAAAGATCCTACGAACGACACAAATTCATCTAATTCAGAAATTAATTGTAGTCTCATTTTCTTTCCCCTTTGTAAATTCATCTAGGGAAATTATACCACAACACAAGAATGTATGTTCTGTTTTATATTCTAAATCTTCTTTTATGCACTTGCACTGGTATCAGTATGCATGACATCAATCTCCCTTGGATAGCGCTTCTATCTTAGGAAAATCGATTTGTCCAGCTGCTCTCGCTTCTCTGCATCTCAGTTGCCAGTCGGATACTCTTCAGCCGCCAACCGGATCGAGGGGCGAATGCACCAATCATGAGTCACGCTTTCCTCAATGAAAACAGAATATAGATCGATTCAATTTCATGGAATTCTTCCAAAACCCACGAGGTTTTAGTTAAAATTCGCTGCAACCCCTCCAGCCCAAGATAGCGGATTTGCACGCCAATAAACTCTGTAAATCCAAGGTATCCCGGATTTACATGCGCCCGATCAAAAATTAAGGAACCCGTGACCCGGGCATCTGCTGGGGAGGTGGTAAACAAATGGTTTAGATTCTCAATGATATCTGAATCCGAACCGTACTCAAATAGCCCGCCCTCCGATGAACAGAACTGAATCCATCCGGCTCGTTCCAAACTCAACTTCAGCAGTTCCTCTGGTTGGCTCCAATCATAATGAATGATATTGAGGGTAATGTCCAGACCATAGAAGCGTTCCCCCGGCTGCTTCAGAACATCGATGCATCGTTTTGCGAAATTGGGTCCGTAGGTATCGATATCTAATATGTTGATCTCAATCTTCCGTCCCTTGAGTAGATCCGGATCCGATTCCTGAATTAGAATCAGAGTGTTGATACTGTCGGTTGCCGCACCTCCAGCGATATTGAAGAAGCAAAGGTTCCGTTCAGGGAATTGTTTGAGTTGGGGCTGCAAAATTTTCGATTGGTGCCGGCAAAGATCCCTCAGCCTGATCCGAAGTCCCATAAAAGAGGTTTGCTTCACCGCCCATTTGTCCCGGAAGCCTAATTTTATCCCCCGGCTTAACTCGGGACCAAGTTTGTACACCAGGGTACGCATGCCGCTAAGATATGAATTGTCAACACTCGACATTTTCACAAATATGTTCTGAATAAAGCGAGGCATCTTCTTTAATGATTCAATACTCCGGGCTGACTTGAGACAGTTCAAATGATACGCCTGTTCATCAATACTTGCGTTGAAAAGGGGATGAGTAATATCCAGTATAGGTAATTGAGTTTCATTCTCGAAAACTGCATAGGGAATGCGCTGATCTTGATTTGCCTTCATCATTTTCAACCCAAGTTCGCGTTTGCTATACTGATAGCAAATATCGTGGTTTTGGGAGGATAGTATGAACGAATTAGAGCAGATTGAACAGAAGTACAATTTTACGTACCCGAAACTATATAGACAGTTGTATTTAGACGGTATGTTGGATTCGGGCGGAGAATATGGGCAGGATTGGAACGCAAAGTATTATGCCAAATTAGCCCAAAACCCGCCTATGCTGTTTTTCGGCTTTGACTTTGAGTTGCTGAAATGGAACAGTATCGTTGAAGAAATCGAAGCATTCAAAGACCCTAACGATTATCGTCAGACGAAACCAGAGTTTCAGTTTGTTCCATTTGGTCGACAAAAAAACGGAGATTTGTATGTGTTCCAATTTGATAGACAAAACGGTGAGGATGTACCTGTTACGTTGGTTTACCACGATGATATTACCGCTGTTGTTTTGGCGAAAAATTTACAGGATTTTATTTTTCGGGACTTGCTTGAAGATTTAACGAGTATGAAGTATTCCCATACAGCAAGTGGCGATTTGAAAGTCAATTCTGTCAACCTATTAAGAACACACCGAAAGTATTTAAAGCATAGTCAAGTTGAAAAGTTGGAAGAAATATATGGTAGAGATGTTCTTGAATACATAGAAACGACCTCAACAGGGCTTGAGTTGCAACTGGAAGGGTTAATCTCAAACGATGAATTAGAACAGGTGTTAAAACAGGAGATTAATTTCGACGCGCTCGACAACGAGTTTGAGTATTGCAATTCATAGACACGCACAAGACGTCAGACCATCTACGGGCTGACGTCTTCGCTTTGTCTTTCCGATTTGGTTTATAAACATAGAAATGCTGTTTCGAATTGATTAGCGCAGGGGAATCGTGCTTTCTTAAAGTCTTTTCATAATATCTTTCTTCTTCAGACCATTCTTTTTAGCTTTTGCATGCCAAAAAGAGTGTGTCGCTGCAAATCGCCAGGCAAAGCGTGGGAAATTGGGACTGAACAGCAAGGATTCATCACTTCCCTGCGAATGTATATTTTTTGCCAGTCTCTCCATTGCCCTTCCTAGATTTTTTAAAGGGCCCTGGCCAAGTGGTACCTTTTCGATAAAACCCATCATTTCACCAGCGCCTTGTCCGATTCCTTGTCCAAAATGAAGGCCGGATCGTACACACCAATTTTTGATGATTTCAAGAGCAATGCAAGTTTGCTTCCCCTCATAAAATCCATTGTTTACAAGGGCATAAACGTAAATTTCCTTTTTCCGTTCTGCTTTCATATACCCTTCAAGCGTAGTCAGCATCCTTAATAAATGCGAAGGTATTGCATCGAAGTATAGAGGAAATGCAAAAATCAGTGTATCCATGTGGCAAAGCTCGATGTATTGCTCATCGGTAAGCGGTCTTTTATTTATGGTATAGTGTGATATCTCATGCTCGGAGATTATCAGGGGTTCAAGTGCTTTGAGCATCCTGCCCGAATTGCTCTTTCCTAACTTGGGGCTTCCATTTATCATAGCGATTCTCATTATATAACCCCCTTGATTGTTTGCAAGCTGTTATGGAAATACATCTTGTTTCCTATGGAATTTAAGTTCACGCTGTTCGCTGCAACCAGAGCTTTTGCGGTTTCCTTTTCTGCGTTGGTTATGTCATTTCCATAAAAATGTACCGATAGAGTGAATTTGTTATCATACCGGAATCGGTGATGGGTTTCTCCATTTTTGATTACGAAATAAGGAAGAAGATATGGTAAGCTCCTATCCACAATATTGCACACAAAGGGGCTGTAGCTCCCATAAACACATTTACTGATGATAACCAGCTCATTGCATTTTGAAAGAAGTTCGCCCATATTGTCATAACCATCCTTTATAACGCATTCTCCCGGTGTTCTGATCCAGCATCCAAAGCAACCAATGCATTTACGGATTGTGCCATTGTCTGATATAACCGTTACGTCTGTATTTGGGTTATCATACAACGCCATGAATTCTTGTTGATTCAAATCATGGATAATCATTTTCATCATTCTATCTCCTTAATACAATTGTTTATAAAAACATGAATCCAGTCCCCGGAATATCGAATACCCTGATTGGTAAGCAGCGAGGCTATGCCGTGTACCATTGACCAAAGAACAATCAATTTTTCGGAATAAGCTTTCTCTGGCAATCCTATGCTGTGAAACATTTGATACGCCGTTGTCCTGAATAAAGCAAATGGCGGATAATCATTGGCGTTATCATTGTCCAAATCAATGGTTAATCCTGAGTGATAGAAAAGAAACTGAAAATATTGCGGATTTTCAATGAAAAAAGAAATATAAGCCTGCCCTAGCAGCGAGGTCGCTTCGAGACTGTTTTCCTGTCCACGAATTGATGTACGCATCTTATCCATAAATCGCTCCGTTACATGCTCGCCCATAGCATATATCAGCTCGTCTATATCTTTAAAATGACTGTATGGTGCGGCATGACTGACGTTGCATTTCGCTGCGACCTTACGCAGGGAAAAACCTTTTAACCCATCTTCATTAATAAGCCCTATCCCAGCTTCGATAAGTTTATTTCGCAAATCACCGTGGTGATATGGTTTTTCTTTCATTTGATATATACTTCCTTTCACATAACTTGACACTGTAAAGATCATAATAAACAATCTTTACAGTGTCAAGTTGAACTTTCGAATCCCTCTTTCACTTCCTCGCGTATTAATTTCCGATAATGTTCATGTATTCACGGAAAACCCCAGCCTTAGATTGCTCTTCAGGCTGGGGCTTTGATTGATGTTGCGTCTTAATGCTAAATCAAACGTTTTTCGTAAAACACAATTGTCATTTTATCGTTAACTTGCACTAATTCCCCTGTCTTTTGATAACCTAATTTTTCATAGAGATAACAATTCCCCTGCTCTTGTAATATGGTATCCAATTCCCAAATTCGCGCATCGTTATATATATCTTCGATTATAGAAAATACCTTGTGTGCAATTCCTTTCCCTTGATGCTCAGGCAAAATAAATATTGGGCTGACGCGATAGATTTTATTCTCTTTCCTTACAATTCTAATTGCACCTATTGAAATATTTGAACTTTTTATAATGTAATAATCCGTAAACGATTGATTTAATCGATCAATTATTCGTTCCACAGATTCATTAGCAGGGCTGGTTTCATAATCTTGATATTTATGTAACAACGGCATAAATGATTTAATTTGCATTTCATGAATCATCGATGCTTCATTAAGGCCTGATTTGAATAACGTGATGTCCATTTTATTACTCCTTCCGGATGCCTTTGAATGTCTTTAATTCATACCAATATATGATCAAGAATAAGATACTACCTGGTAAAAACGTAATAAAATATATCCATTTAGGTGCAAGTCCTGTCGGAGATAAAATACCTCCACACATTATAATGAAACTAACTAAAGATCGAAGCCGAAAGTCTTCCTCTATATTCATTCTTCAACATTCCCATTATTACCAAGGACTCATAATTTTCTTCTGATTTAATACATTCCCTCAACAAGCCTTCTACCTTAAATCCGGCCCACTCATATACGTGTCTTGCTCTATTATTATGTTCTTTAACATCCAACCAAAGCCTATGCGCTTTAAGATGATTAAACACGTATTCTTGTATCAGCTTCATTGTTTCCTTCCCATAACCTTTACCCTTATCACCTATATTAATTCTAACTATTTCAATACAACCGTTTTGATTTGATATTCCTGATAATATTAAGTATCCAATCTTCTGACTATTTGAGTTCTCAACAATAATATATAAAAAATCATCGCTTCCCAATGCATCCTGGTGTTTATCCCTGGTCCAAGAAATAATATATTTCTTGCTATCTGGATGTTTTTCTAATGAGATAATGAAGTCTAAGTCCTCTATTTTGGCTCTCCTAAATTGAATGTTTTTCGATCTTATTAAGTACTCTAAGGTCAAATCATATCCTCCTATCATATTTAGTAGCTCTTTCACAAGTTTTCACACTGAGCCTTCTTCGATTTGCTCAATCAGACTCATCAATTCCAAGAGATCGGACAGTTCTGCAGTCGGGTTCACCTTCATCTGCTTCAACATTTCTTTATCGGATCGATAAGCTATAAACCTTATCCCTGCACTAATAGATGCCTTTCCATCTATCCATGAATCGCCTATAGAGAGCCATTCATTCGCTGAGTTCTTAAATTCATCCAACACTCGCAAATATCCATCCGGTGAAGGCTTCAATGATTTCATTAACTCCCTACCAATAATGAAATCAAAATATTCATAAATACCATTATCTCTTAATGCGATTTCTGCAGCTTCAACAGAATTATTTGTTACAATTGCAAGGTGATATCTACCTTGAAGTTTATTAAGGATCTCCACTGCACCGGGCTCCAAGTCTGCCCCCTGCATTCCACACACTTCATGTTTCTTAGCAATATCCCACATTTCATTTCGTAACACTTCAGTCATTCGATTCGTTTGTATTGCTTCTTCAACAATAGTTGATGTTGTATGGTAATCAAGATTATATCCAGCGGGTAGGATCTCTTTCGATACGAGAAATTGATAGGTTTCATACTTCATGGCTTGGAAGTCAATTTTTGAGCTTAAAATCGTATTATCCATATCAAATACAATGCCTTTTAATTGATGCCTCATAGGATACCTCATTTACAAGATGTGTTCTTAAAAAATCAATCACATTTTCAAAGGCGCTTTGAACTTGTAGGTCACTAAAGTTCTGATCAAAAACATGATCCGCTCCTTTTATAGTTATTAGCTTTGTAGCTACTCCCTTTTCCTTTAACTTCTTGTGCATTAATACTGATTGTTCGTAGGGAACATCTGTATCTTGATCACCATGTAGCAATAATGTTGGGGGGAAATCTACCGTTATATTATTGATTGGGTTATATTGAATTAATTTAGTATAATCATGTTCATTATTGATTCCCGTTACTTCTTTTAACCAGACACCGTGCTGCCGGCAATATAAATAATAATTAAATCGTTCCCATTGGCCATTCGTAACTTCACGATCCCCGACATGCTGACAGGCTGTATAAAGTGAATCGATCACTTTAGGTCTAATATCAATTGTTCCAATTAATAAGCTGAGATAGCCACCAGCTGAACTCCCCATAACCGCAATATTACTTACATCGAAATCATACCATTCGATTGCTTTCGTTCTTACCCAATTAATTGCGTCTTTTATGTCTTCTATGATTCCTCAAACCCAGTTTCAGGAGCAAGTCGATAATCAATATTGATTATACTAAAGCCAGATCGTCTGAAATATTCAAATTGATCGGAGGATAACCATGATCTTGCCCCAAAAATTAACGCCCCTCCATGAATATACAAGATCACCGGAGAATTCCTACCTTGATAATAAATATCTGCACTTATAGAGCAACTATTTACTTCTTTATAGATCTTCGTATCTTTCATGACTTTTTCCTCCTTTCGATCTTACGCCGCATTCAGCTATCTACCGTTCTTGTATTCACGAAAACACCCCAGCCTTAGATAACTCTTATCTTAGGCTGGAGCGTTTGTCGTCTGAGCACTTCCATGATTATACATCTAACAATCAAGAGACGTCACTGTCTCATATTCTTTGATTAAGAATCTTTCGTTCCAATGATCATCTTTATACGTTCTCGTTCTTCGTTCTTATCCAGGTACTCAAAAAATCCAAGACGATTTCCCCAAGGATCTGTAAAGGATCCCCATTTGACTGGAACCTCTGGTCTTGAGTAAATTTCAAAATCATCTATTTCTAACACACCAACAAGCCTATCTTTTTCAGCTTCAATATTCGTTGTCCCCAAACGTAATGATCCATTTCCTTCAGTAGGTATTCCTTCTGCAATCTGTAACCAACATCCGGGAATCAGTTCCCACTCCGCAAACCCTTCATGTGGAATAAAATCAGGCTTTCTATGTAAGAGTGTTTCATACCACTTCTGTCCTTCTTCCATGTTTGATACCCGAAATTGAGTAGTCATCTCAAAAATCATTGTTAGCTCCCTCCCAAATACCATTAAAATAACTTTTTTACCATATGTACTTCATACTCATTTCTATCAAATTCTTTATACTCGTTTTTCTTATAAAAAGAAATTGCATCGTGCCAGGAATTTGTCGTTTCTAACACAATTCTCTTGAATCCTTTAGCTTGTGCTCTTCTTTCAATCTCTTTTAACATTTTTTGAGCTATTCCATTTCTTCGATATTCTTTTTGTACTGACATTCTAACAATTCTTCCTGTATCAACCTCTTCACGAATTAATGCACCAGTGCTAATAACTTTTGCATTTATTCTGCCAACCAAAAAGTGATTTCCTCTACAAATATAATTAAGGACGATTTCATTGAGATCTTGATTTAATGAATCATCCAATGTTCCAAATCTCTCCTTTAGTCCAGCTAAAACAATATGTTTAGCATGTTCTTGAGTGTCTTTACTTACTTCTTCGATTACAAGAGTTTGATATTCTTCTTTCAATTGAAATCTCCATCCTTGAATTGCTTGAATTGAAATAAATTGAATTTCAGATAACGTTGTAGTATCTACGAACCCGAGAGGCTTAAGAGAGCTCATGCGACCGAGCAGTAGTTGGTGCAGGGTTGTCCTGAGTCTGCTTCTCCGAAAAATGCCTCGGGCAGACCTGTAATGTAAAGTCATTTCCATCTTCGATCAGACCCAAAAAACATCATTTCTATCTATCTCTATTAATTGTTTCTCAAAGTCTTTATTTGGTTTAATATCATCAATAAAATGCCATTTTTTCTTACTGTCTTGCCAATAGACCTTCCAATAAGATTCTTGTAGCCTTAATTGAGCAATTGGATATTCAAAACGTCTTCCCATGTATCCCGGTCTTTCTTGGCTTAATGTTACTGTATCTCCCCTAAACTTATAATGAATTTCAAATTCATTCTTTAAATGTTCGGGGATTTTCTTTTCGATATAGTTTTCAAGTATTTTTTCAATTCTCTTTTTAGTAAAAGCATCCAGCATTTTGATCACTCCGTTATTTAATTATCAAGCTATTGTTTTCTCTTAGGGTTCTTGTTTCTATGAACTCGAGTGTCTTAAAAGAACTCATCGACTGGATCCAACGGCTCGGATGATAATCCCTTCTTAGTCATTCATGATGAAAACCCAACCTTGGCGTACATATGTCGCATCCTTTTTAGATAACGTTATAGTATTCACCATGTTCCTTCACCTTAAGCCGCAATGCGGTTAGGTAGTGGAGAGATAGCTGTCCACTGATTACGCTTCCTTGTTATTGCCAATTACATCACCGAATCCACATCTAACTCCGGGTGAACCAAGGGTCGCATGGCCCAAAGTGTGAATATTGTGTTAGACGAACCCACTCTGACTCCGCTTTCAATTTCATTTGCTATTCATTTAATTGAATTGCTCCCCACATGTTCCCATTGAGATCTACGAATTTAAGAACCCATCCGAATCCTTCATCTTTATAAAAAGTAATTTCAGCTCCAATTTCTTTCAGATAATCATGGAACTGATGAATTTGCTTGGTGTTGTAGAGCAATACAGGCATCTCTTGTCCATTAAATATGAAGTTAGCACTTGTTATCTCATTGGTTTCCCACAACATTAACATTGGCCCTTCTTCCAATGTTAAAAAGGCATGATGATGCTCTTTAGACTTTCCTGATAATTTGAATCCAAGGTGCGATACATACCACTCAATTGATTCATCCAAGTCTTTGACTGGAATTTGCATGTGTTCTAACTTTGTTAGAAAAGCAGCGTTCATCCTCTTCACTCCTAAAATGTGGTTTTATCTAACGTTTTGTATTCACGAAACGCCCCAGCCCTAGAAAGCTTATATCTTAGGGTGGGGCGTTTATTGTCTGATCGACTTCCATGATTATACATCTGATAACCGAAGGGCGAGAGCCCTGCAACGTGAATACAGTGCTATATGATGTGTGTGATATTCTTTCAATAAACAACTTGACTTTTTTTAGTAGAGATATATTACAACTGATAGAAAAATGGGAATAATGATTGCTTTTACTCTACTCATTATAATTCATATTCCTGTATATCCTTTTTAAGTATCCTGAACGCTTTGTTACTTGGAACAATTAGATAGCTTTAAATATTCATGCTTCAAAATACTCATCATTATACGATCTACATATTGGCCATTTTTATAGACTTCGTCTCTTAGTATGCCATCCTTCTTGAAACCAGCCTTTTCATAAGTCCGAATAGCACCAGGATTATCAGCATCTACCGTTAAATACACCTTATGAAGGTTTAAACGCTCGAACGCAAAACCCAGGACAACACCTGTCACTTCTGTAGCGTAACCTTGCCCCCATACCGTTTTGTCCCCAATCCAAATACCAAATTCAGCATGCTTGGACCAAGGATGGATGTTAAACAATTGGGTACTGCCAATCGCGATGCAGTCTTCTTTTATTATGGTAAAATAGACAGCTGATAGATCTGTTTGTGCGAACCTCCGTGTACGTTCTCTGACCACTTCAGGTGTTAGGGGCATACCACTCCCTGATGGTAACGTTCGGTTAACTACAGGATCAGACAGCCATGCATATCGTTGTTCCCAATCCTCTTCAACAACAGGCCTTAATGTTACTCGTTGTCCGTATAGCATATTTCCCCTCCGTGTACCTGGATTGGTACATATTTTAGCCCACAATTATCCGAAGTAAAGCCACGCCCACCTAAGATTCAACTGTAGTTATATTTCACCTTTTTTCACATCTGCGTACAAGCGTTCCTATACTGGAAATAAAAAACAAATCCGACTCTATCATTCCCTCGAATATCGATTTTCGATCTCTTGTTTAAATACTTCTATTGGCTTGGAGTAATTAATCGGTTTATAAAAACTATCATTATTCCATTTATTTAGCTCAATATAATTTGCAAAATCGAAACTTATATTCTGCATTATTAACACTACGTCATTCATTGTGCTTATTACACTTCTGTTATTTGTGGTTGTAAATATAATATCTGCACAATCATTCATATATTGATTTATTCTTGCCTCATCAAGGTTTTCACTAATTAAATAGTCGGTTAATTCTTTCAAAAAGATATTTTTTAGGTTTTTATATTGAGTACTCCTTACTCCTACTATCGTCAAACTAAGTCTTGATAAATCATTCATAAAGATAAGGTGCTTTCTCCTATTTACTACAACTACATTCGCATGCCAGCTAAAAAAAGAATCAGAACTGTCTATTTTTGTTATTGTTCTTTCAATTTTCAAGTCTTGTAATAATTTTTTAGTCCCTCTTGATCACAAGCACAAAAATCACCTCTATTTTTGATTGATTTCAATGCCTATTTAACATATGGGTACCCAATCTCTTCAAGATCATCTACAATATCTGCTATCTCTAGATCTTTATTAAGTTGCTTAAGCACACTATTATCTATTGGTTCTAATTCAAACATCCTTCTAACTAGAGCTAATTCTAAATCAATTTCATAATACTGAGATGCCCAAGAATGATAATATTCGGCCCCACCTAACAAGATCTGTAATAAGCCACAATATTCTTCACTATAATCCTTACTACCCAACCACTGTTCTTTCTCATATTGAGTCCAAATAATAAATGTTGTTTCTTCAAATACAAACGCTGGCTCATTTAAGAAATCACGAAATGTGTCAGGAACCCCGTTAAATATTTTTTCTATATTATTTTCATTATTAATCTCATATTCTTTATCGAATCCTTTAATAATCAAACCGTTTTTATTGAACAATGCAAAGTAATGATCACCTCCTCCATCTCTCATTGACCCCATCTGTTCGTTAGTATCCCACTTCGAGTTGAAGGAATAATATCTATACTCCCACTCCGGCATTAGAATTGCGTCTAGCATTGCAGCTGCTTTGAAGATACTCCTGCACTGTTCTATTCGAGGAAGTCCTTCTATACAATAGTACTTCTGATCTTTCACATTAATCATCTGCCTTATGTTTACGATTTTTCATAACGTTCCATTTATAAGTCATTTCCATATATCTATCTTGCAGTTCTATACCCCCTCTTCTCTTATTGAGCTTTTGGTCTCTTTATCAATCAAATCTATTTCGAAACTTATGTTACTATAGCCATCAATTACTTCTAGTATCGAATTATTAACAAAATAAAATATACTTTACAAAATAATAGGTTTGTACCTCATTGCTTTATCGACTATCTCTTCTGGGCTATATTCGATATCACTCCAAAATATTAAATCTGAGACCTGTGGATCTGGCACATTACTTTCAAGTAAATTCATCATCTCATCTATTTCGTGCTCTGATCCTTCACATTCCATAATTTCCCTTACGAGATTAATCAATTCATCTCTACTTAATTTTTTGGTCATTCTTTACCTCTCAAATAAAAAGTTCTCTATTATGTTATCTGCAGTCTGTGTCATCCCCGAAATGCTCCAGAAACTTCATTTCATTCTCTTTATTAAATTCATTTTTTTTATTTCTTCTTTTTCCACTGGTTTTATGTTTTGAAAATAGTCCGTTCTTATTAAATTATTTATAGTGTTCAGTATTTCTTTTTCATTAACTGTCTGAACCAATATTATGTTTGGTTCGATCTGATAGTATCCATACTGTTTAATTTCTTCTTCAAAATCTTGAATCAATCGTATTTGATCATACACGTTTATATGAAATACATCATCTTGAAGCTCTATATATATACATCACTTCTGTATCCTTTACTTTCAACTTCCCAGATACTGCGTTCACTATCATCTAGATAATACAAATTATATGCTTCCATGAGTTTGTCCCTTTTGTTTTATTTGTCCTTTTACTTATTAACACAGATTTCACCAAGCGTCCTTATTCACGAACCCGAGGGGCTTAAGGGTGCGCATGTTTTTAAGTATAGTAAGGTTATAATTTCGCTATAACCTCGTCAATGTTATCCCATTCATAAATTAATTCATTCAGAACATTTCCCCCAATTATTATCTGAGTTGAATCACATAATTTAGCACCATAATGTTCATAAAAATAGCGGGTCTTGTTATCTTCTAGAACATCAACAAAAATGTTTTGATATCCTAAAAATTTGAAATGTAGAAACAGTTGTCTGAGTAATTCTTTCCCTAAACCTCTTCCGTGATATTCCTTAAGTATGTATATAGATGTTAAGTCACCTGAATTAGGAACTGTATTTGTTTCTCTCTTACCACAAGCTGCAAATCCAATAATTTCTCCTTCTGGGTTCTCTACTAGAACTACAAAATCATCTTCTTTTTCAATGTTTTTGATCCATAAATCAGTTCTTTTTTTATATGATAATTTTGACAAGAAATCATCTGGGATAACACCTTTGTAAGTTGTTCTCCAACTATCCACATGAACTTTTGCAATTCCTTCTGCATCGTTTATCGTTGCTTTTCTTATTCGCATAATATAATCACCTCTTAGGATTAATTAATGCAGATATTACAAACACTTATCCATAACTATATATAATGAGTAGTAACATCTCTTCTGTTGAAATTTATTCACGATGATTTCTTATAACCTTTTGGCATCTATGCCTTCCTGATATACGTAATAATCTTTTTTACAAAATCAGATCTCAAAATATTGATATCTTATCTTAAGACCTTCTTCCATCTCTTCTTTTTCTTGAAATTCGACATTCATATATTCATAAATTTTTCTCCAAAATTGAATTGCGGGAATATTATTAGATAGTTGGCCTATTGCATACCTTCCAGGACATTGTTGAAATAAATCTTGAACAGCCTGTTTCCCTAAGCCTTTCCTACGATATTCCTTTAAAATGAAAAACGAATTAATCAAATAATCATATCGTTCTGGATTCGTATATGGAGAGCTTTGAAGTAAAATGAAACCGATAATATCATCCTCATGCTTAATAAAAAATGGAAATAAACCTTCCTTCTCAAAAAACCATTCAAAAGCATCAAATTCAAATAAACCACTCTCTTGATTAAATTCCTGTTCTTCGTTAAATTCCGATAAGTCATGAAGAAACAATGTCATCAGGTGTTTTAAAATTATTTTCTGATTCAACTCAACTTTGACTACTGACATCTCAGATTCACCTCAATAATAGGACTTCAAGAATTTCCTTCTTCTAAGTATAACTTCGAAACCTCTTATTGGAAATATAATCCTCACAAAACAAAAGGGCACATCCACCTACTTATAATGGATGTACCCCCAATATACATAACTTCCTCGATCAAATCCGGTCATCTAGATGACGGTACTGCAACCGATGCGTCCCTGAACCGAGCGTCGTTTCATATTCTTCAACAGGCTCCCAGATCTGGTTGTCGATTCGCAGTGTCGCAGTCGTATTGGCTGGAATGCTCACCGTCAGTTCGACCATACCATCCTCCAGCTTCCACTCGATCACAATTTCGCCGTACGCCGTCTCCCGCTTCACTCGCAGCCAATCTAGCCCATAACCGAAGTTCGGCTGCAAATAGAAATGCTTATAAGCAGGCTGCGCCTCATCGATTTCCAAGCCGACGACATAGCGGTACACCCACTCGATAATGGAACCGTAGGCGTAATGGTTGTAGGAATTCATACTGTCATTCCATAGCGAGCCATCCTCCTTAATGCCGTCCCAATGCTCCCATATGGTGGTTGCGCCTTTCTTGATCGGATAGAACCATGACGGATAATCCTCTTGGAATAATAGCTTGCACGCAAGCTCGTGATGTCCCCATTGACTCAGGACGAGGTTCAAGTAAGGTGTCCCTAGAAATCCGGTCGTCAAATGATCCTTCTCTTGCTTCAACAATTCCACCAAGCGCTTCACAGCGCGTTCCCTCACGCGCTCACCAGCTAGATTGAACATCAACACCAGCACATGTGCGGTCTGCGTATCAGATGCCAGCCTGCCATTTGGCGTGATGAACTCATCCTGCAGCGCTTGAAGAATATGCCCGTGCAAGCTGCTATAGTACTGAGCATCCTCCACTTCGCCCAGAATAACCGCAATCCGCTGCAGCAAGGAGGTCGAATATGCATAGTAAGCAGTCGCTATAAAGCTCTTATCCGTGCTGCCGTCATAGGTATCGGGCTTCGCATCCAGTGCAAGCCAATCCCCCAAATGATAGCCGGTATCCCATATATACTCGTTGTCACCTTGCTCGCGTATGTAGTCGATATACCTTTTCATACTATGATAGTTCTGCTTCAGTATGGACTTGTCCCCATAGTGCAAATAGTGCACCCATGGAATAATAACTACGGCATCCCCCCAGCCAGCCGAAGTATCCCAATCGAAATCCTCCCACTTGCTGAAAATATCCGGTATCGTAACCGGAACGGCGCCATTCTCATGCTGCTCCAGACGAACATCCTTAAACCACTTCGCGAAGAATAAATTGACATCCATTAGATGTGCGCCTGTACCGATGAAGACTTGAGCATCCCCCGTCCAGCCAAGCCGATCATCCCGCTGCGGGCAGTCTGTTGGCACATCGAAGAAGTTCCCCCGCTGCGACCATTCCACATTATGATGGAGCTGATTCAGCAGCCGATTCGATGTCTCGAAAGCAGAGGCCACAGGCATATCCGAATGCAGCACCACCCCTTCGAAATCCTCAAACTTCGGAGTTTGGAACAAGCCGCTGACCTTCACATAACGAAAGCCTTGATACGTAAAATGCGGCTCATAGGTTTCCTCCTCTACCCCCTTGGCGATATAGACGATCTGCTGTTTCGCCTTGCGCAGATTACCTGTGTAGAATACTCCGTTGCTGTCCAATATCTCAGCATGCTGTAGTACAATGTGAGCGCCAGCATAAGCATGGCGAACTGTAAAACGAACCCAGCCCACCATATTCTGACCCATATCAATTAACCATTCATGGTTCGGCAGCTTCGTGATTGTAACAGGCTTCAGCCGTTTCGTGACGCGAATCGGCTCATTCACTTGGGCCGTTAATATGTATTTGGCATGGTCAATTACTTCTACACACGCAGAGGATCGATGAACCTGCTGTTCTAGTCGCGCATCATATACTTCCCCATCATAGATTTCCGACATCAATATCGGTGATTCCGCAACTGTCCAGCTCTCATCCGTAACAATGATTTCTTCAGTTCCATCCTCGTACCAAATATGAAGCTGTGCGATCAATGCCCGCCGTTCCCCATAATTGTTGCGGCCGCTGCGCACCGTGAGTCGCCCTTTGTACCAGCCATTGCCGATCAGTACGTGCAATCTATTATTGTGCCCCAACTGCTGTGTCACATCATAGGTCTGATATTGCAAATGACGATCGTAGCTCGTCCAGCCTGGCGTGAAGTAGCTGTCTCCGATACGCTCCCCATTTAATGAAGCTTCATATACTCCTAGACTACTTATATAGAGTCGTGCCTGCCGTATCGGCTTATGAACAGCAATATCTTTCTCAAATGACATTACCTGCGTCTGTTCCTGTGGAGACGCAATCCAGTCGGCAACCCAGCCTTCTTCAGCTTCCAATCCTGTCTCCCAATAAGCCAAATCAGACCAAGCTGATGATTCACCATATTGATCCCACACGCTTACCCGGTAATAGTAACGTGTCTCTGGCTCTAGCTGCAGTTCTTCTAATGGAATACACAGACACTGTTCAGACTCTACCCTCCCTGTATCCAGCAACATAACTTCGAAACTATCATCCAACGCGACCTGAATATGATAAGCAGCCTGCAGCACGTTTCTACGATCTGAATCTAACTGCCAGCTTATCGACACCATTCCTAATTCAATGCCAATGGGATTCTCTTTGTTCTCACACCGTACCTTCTTCACTATGAGCATAGTCGTCACCTGATTTCATGGAGTAATAGAAACATAGTACTGCTGCATATTTCCATAAATTATACCTTCAAGTCAATATATTTGGAATAACTATTAAAAAAAATCTATTATTATTGAAGGAATGTGCTAGCTGCCATTCAGCCTTTTCTCATGCTCCGACCTTTCATATGCAGCAAAAAAGACGCGTCATTGCCCCAAACCCAGCTGCGCGTCTTCTCCAACATTTATTTGTATAAGCCATGATCCAGTCGCAGTCCATATCTCACTTCTATTTCCCATTGCTCGATCTCCAACTTAAGCTCGCCGATCAATGCAGCTCATCCGCATGATGATCATCTACTTCACCTGCTTCCGCTGCAGTTAGAACATGCAGTGCATCAGCTGTACGCAAGTCTTCTTCCTCCATGTACCAGGGTGGTTCCACCGCAATTGCAGAGTTCGTCTCGCTTGCGGTTCCATCCCACTCAGACTGAGTACTCTCAGCCTCCTGCTTCGGCATTGAATTCACAGTCCGCTTCGCAAGAAGCTCCTCCTTCACTTCCGATGCCAGCTCTTGATTCCGCACCCACCGTGCAATAATCCCGTTCATCTCACGCGCTTGCTTCGTCGGAATTTGGTGCTTGGCCCCCTTCAGCCAATACAAATGATAATGCGGCAAATATCGCTGCAGCTTAACCGCATAACGATGGAAACCTTTGTCCTTCTCGCCATAAATCAGCAGCATAGGCGCCTGAATGCTCTTCAGCTGCTCTGTGCAGCGATGCTTCAATGACGCTTGATAATATTGCTTCCAATTCGATACATCCCCACGCATCGCCGTACGTTTCAAGTTCCGGTATGTCGTCCGGCTGTCGGCATTTCCGAAAGAGATAGCCCACGCAAGCAATGACTTGGCTCTCATCGCCGTCAGTGCGATCGCAAGCGCAATTCTTCCTCTTAGCCAATAATCGCTTGCTTCCGCCATCGTACTCACAAGAATGCCGCCCTTGAATCGATGCGGATGTGATAATAGCGCCTGAAGCGCTACGGCTCCGCCTGTCGAGTAACCACAAATATAGGCCTGCTTAATGCCAAGCTCGTCAAGCAGCTTCACCATATCTTGGACAATGAGCGGATACGTAATGGTTTCCTTGGAAGCATCACTCTCCCCATGGCCGCGAATATCGAAGGTGATGACTTGATGAGTAGACGATAATTGCGCCGCTTGATATCGAAAGTTGGCCGAGGTCAACAGTGGCGGATGAATGAACAATATGGGCGTACCTGTGCCATACGTATGGTAGTGCAAATGAATTCCATTGATAAGCCTCTTGGGCATCAGTCTCACCTCGTAACGAATATAGAGGTAAAGATACCCTTTCTTTGCTCGATCTATGCACATTTGCACGTATACCCGCTGTTCAAGAGTACGCACAAAGCGAGCCAACATGCACAAACGCACAATTAGTCTCCCACCCATATTTGTGCATTTTTCTCACGAGACAGTACAGGTGTACAGACTCAATTCCAAGTTCCCCAATATAATGTACCATCTTAACAGAAGGAGTTGTTATTCATGACATGTCCTCGTCCGTTCTGCCCGCCAGCAGAACCAATCGTATGTCCGCCAAGACCAGTAATTCGTGATTTCTTCCATCCTCAAATACTGCCTATCATTCATCCGATCGAAGTGATCAACCGTCATCATTGCTGCCCGATTCCAAAGCATGTATTCACGGTTGTCGAAAGAGAAGAAGTTGTAGGCCCTGTAGAAATCAGAAGCGTGAAAAATGGCAAGCGTACTGTTGGCACTCGCGGCGTTCGTCCAAAAACAAAGCGCAAATAACATCACAATCGTCTTCACCTGATTTTCTAACTACGCATCTTCCTATTTGACAGGTTTATTGTCAAAAGAGCCGGTTCACGGCTCTTTTTTTTATTGATTCCCTATTGGACATGCACAATAACATTGCCACATCGGTACATGCTTTTAGCGACAACGTCCTTAGATTGGATTTGGCTGGGATGCTCCAGCAGTTTTGGTAAATGACCTAATCTGGCCGAAATGCATGGCTTCATGACTTAACAAGAAGAAGAACATTTGGCTAGCCTTCGTAAATTGAAGAAAAGGATTGACCAAGTCGAGATCCCAGTTTCCCACAATTCGCTCACAGATCATATGACGCTGTGCCTCCAAATGGGTGATGATCTCCGCCAGAGCAGGAGCATCCCCATTCCATTGCGAAGGACTTGTTCCATTGGCGAAATAGCCCACATAATGTTCAGGCAAGTGCTTTTCCTTAAAGACATTCTGGAAAATTCCTTGATCCCATGCCACAGCAAGGTGACCCGCATGCCAACGGATAGAGTTATTGCACCCTGCTGGGATCGTATCGACAATTTCCACGTCTACCTTATTCAAAACTTCGATTACCCATCCTCTCCAAGTTTGGAAACTATTTAGCACCTCATGCTCCAAATGAACTGCTTCCACAATACTTCACTCCAATCTGAATAAAAGAGTCAACCCTTCTCCTTACATATATCGCATTTGCCGTTATTTCAATGCCTAAAATTATGAATTTCCATCGAATTCTTTCCTAAGCTTTCCTAAAATCGATCGCGTGTTACTCCCTTGTGTCTCACATCAATATATCCAAGCTGTCCTGTGTGAAATTCATTCGCGCGGCACAAAAGCATGGGAGTACAGCGTTATTGAATCCTGCTGATGAAAAAAGAAAGAAGACAGCTGTCATCAGCCGTCTTCCACCTTGGTACGATCATCGGTTGTTTATTCTGCTACTCATGTGAACCTTGTGTTTGACCGACCGCCGTAATGCAGCGGAGCACAGCCGCTGGGAACTCGCGCGGTTCGAAAAGATTCAATATGCTGCACAGCATCTGCCGCTACGCATCTGAATCTTTCTCGACGTGGCCGACAAGGCGATCCAATCTTGCAATTTGGAAGCCGTATTCATACATGGCCGCGGCAACAATGGACAACCTTAGCATCTCACTGCCATCTTGGGAACATAGCTTCATCGTGATCTGCATGAACCGCTCATTATCTTCCTCCATCTTATCCAGTTCCAAGCTGTTCGGCTTTACCTTGTCTTCGAACTTCAACAGTACATGCTCATGACATTTAATCAGCATTTCCAAGTGTTGATCGAACAATTGATTCGTCTCCGGCTCACGAGCTGCTTGGAAGTAATGTTCATCGATAGCTTCCAGCACCTCAATTCCGCTGCGGAGCGTATGCAGCAGCTGCTTATATACTACCAACTCGCGTGAGCGGCTATACTTCGCTCGCTTCAGCTTCTTCGTCTCTTCTTCGAACAGCTTATACTTATCGGCGAGTACCTTCAGTGAATCCACCAGACTTTGCTTCTCTTCCTGGAACACGGATTCCTTCATTTCATCCGAGATGACGGTTCTCAGCAGCAGCGACATTCGACTGAAGCATGATTCAATCAACGTAATGAACTGTGCCTTCGGATTCGGCGGGAAGAACAAAATATTAATAAGACAAGCAGAACCAATACCGATCAATATCTGCGCGAAGCGAAGCAGGGCGAAATCCCATTGACCTGATGCTTCCATAACGGCAATGACGGTCACGAGCGTCAACCCTACTGTCTCTTCCATTTTCATTTTCAGACAAATCATAATGACCAGTACGCATACAATACCGACGGCAATCGGCTCATGCGAGAAATACATCCCTGCCAATAAGGCGATTGCAGCGCCCAATGTATTCGTCTGGAGCTGTTCAAGAAAATATCTCCATGAACGATAAATCGAAGGCTGCATCGCAAATATCGCGGCAACGGCGGCGATGACCGGGGTTTTGAACTGGAATATTTGACTAATGAACAACGCTAGCGTAACCGCAATCCCTGTCTTCAGCACTCTGGCTCCGAATGCCATCCCTCAATCCCTCCATTTCTGCTAGACGGCACTCACACTCCCTTATTGTATACACGAATCCATCCAGCTTCAAGACAAGGTAGGCGGCTAATAAAATGGATCACGCCTAAATATTCTGCTCTGTTGTTGTTTCTTCGCCCAGCACCGCAGCGATAGTCGACGCAGCTGCTTCTGAATGCGATAAGGGAAAATGATGCCCGTACGGCAAGCGAACTAGACGCTCATCTCCCTCGAGTAAGGCAGGCAGCTGATGCAGCCTCTCCTTCTCCCCCCATACGATTCCTACGAGCGTACTTGCCAGCTTTACTTCTTTGGGCGAAGTCATCGTTTTCGGCAATTGATGATAGATGGCTTGCATGATAGAAGCATTCGCATTAGCAATCCGAGGAGAACGAAAACTAGCCTTCATTCTTGACACATACCCATGTGGAATTGACGACGCATGTTCGAACACTTCCTCGCGTAGCATTGCCTTATTCATTAACGAAGCAGGCATGTGCTTCAGCATAAAAGCTGCAAGTGTGCGTCCGCGGCTGATAAACGCCCTTACAGCACCACGCGGCCGCTGCAGCACAGGCTGCAGCATAATCAGCTCCTCCACACTGCCATGTAACCGAATGGCACATTCATTCGCTACCCACGCACCATAAGAATGACCTATCAGGGTTACGGGCTCTTGAAGCTGAATGGCCGCCGCAACGCTGTCCACAATGCCCGTTGCCAGATTTCGGTCAGCCCCACCAATTGAAGGTGAGCGACCGAACCCCGGCAAGTCAGGAACAATTAGTGGACGGCCCGTTCGCTGATACAGTTCAGCTGCCAACGGAAGCAGATCGTCTGCTTGACTAAGCCAGCCATGCAGCAGTACAATCGGCACTCCGCATCCTTCCCTTATCCACGCAGCCATCGAACCGAATCGACCTCTGGCGAAGCTTCTCCCCCCTTTGTCTTCCGGAAATGTGAGACGGTAATCCATATCTGCAATAGCAAACGGTAATATGTCTCTGCAATCCAGTGGTGTACGATTCGAACCCTGACGTATCGAACTCTGATGCAGCAGTTGCTTCGTCGAATCATTATTGAAGCTGCGATCCGTTACGAACGCCAATGATTGCGACGGAATGCCCGTCAGTTTTTCCCCACCATATCTCATAATGGCCGATAGCAACCGGATTGGCATAGACATCACTGGCGCTCCTACGTGGAGCTGCCGAGCAATTTCGCGTAATAGCTCCTTCATATTTGGTTGTTCGGCCTTATCACCAACAAGATTGTATGTTGCTGATTGATGAGTTGAATTCGCCTGATCCCTAGCCAGCAACACAATAGTTTCTGCGACCTCGTCATTCGTTACAAGAGGCAGCCAATAATGCTTCCCTCCTGGAACGACCGGCATCAATCTGCTGCGAACCGCCTTCACTAAGATCCCAAGGCCATCCAGCTGCGGCGTACTTCCAGTTGGCCTAGCACCAATAACGGTGCTAGGATTGACAACAGATAGCGAATAGCCAACGCGAGCAGCCTCTTGACGAATCCACAGATCCGCCATGAACTTCATACGTTCGTAAGGGGCAGCATCGGGCGGCACGAACCGACTCACATCATCAATGGAAAGCCCGCTAACATTCGTGTCTTGTTGAAAGGGGCTCATATAGCCAACTACATGAATGAAGCGTCGAAGTCCCTTGCTACCATGAATCTCTTCCGCTAACCGACTTATTGCCTGAGCACCGTGAAGGAAGGTTCGCTCTGCTGTTGAACTTGATTGAGTAATCTGCATCGCTCCACCGGCATGGATCAATACATCAGATTGCCTCGCTAATTGCCAATCCTCCTTCTTCAATCCCAGACATTCCTGCTCCAAATCCCCCTCGATGAACACAATACGGCTTCTTACCGATTCTGAATACTGCTGGAACAGCTTTTCTGCTCGTGTCGCGGAACGTACGAGAAGAAGCAGCCTCTCATCACCATCCTTCAACTGCCGGATTACCTCTCTCCCAATAAACCCCGTTGCCCCAGTAATCAAGATCGTTTCCTTGTTGTACATCATGTTATTGCCCCCTCTGATAATTAGTACTACTCAGTTCTAATTCACGTCAAAAAAAAGCCTCGCCTCAGCGAAGCAGTTGAAAAAAATGTGCAACCGTATGCCGGACACTCGGCAGGCTTGGTTCTGTATCACCTAGCAGCAGTGCCCCTTCTATCGCGGATAGCAGTACAACTGCCAATCCATACGGATGATGATGGCTTGCAATCTCTCCGCATGCTCTTGCCTGCTCGAACATCCGCTCGAACAAAGGCAGCTGCTGAGCGAAGAATTGTCCGATCTGCTGCCGAACCTGAACCGCATCAAGCGGGCTCTGCATGAATAACGACATGAAGGGACATCCCACTTGAACATCACACTGCTCATGCTGCTGCGCAGCAGCATCCACAAATGCCAGCACCCTCTCTTCTACGGTTAGATCGCTTCGTTCAAGCAGGCTTTCTAGCAACTGTTCATATTGTCCCATCCAATAGACGAGCACTGAACCAAGTAGTTCCTCTTTGCTTTTGAAATGGTAGTAGATGTTCGACTTAGACACATTGCTCGCATGCATAATCTCATCCATGCTCGTATAGGCATACCCTTGGCGCAAAAATAGCGCTGCAGCCGTGCCAATGACTCGATCTCGATTCGATAATGGTGGTATTCGTTTTCTCTCATTCATAATTAGTACTATACAGTACTAAACCAATATTTACAACCACTATTCACGGTTTTTATCTTTCCATACACGAACAGCCCTTGCTTCGACAGCAAGGGCTAAGTGTGATTGTTCACGGATGCATACAGCTGAGGACTTATGTAACCATCAGCGTAATAACTAATAATTCATACAGCACCAGCGGCAAGATAACGTTATTATACATGTAAGCATTGTATAATCCTCGCTGCATAACCGGCTGCTGCGTCTGTACGTACACAATTCCCCGATCCACATTTACAATAACACCATCACAGATAAATCCGTCTATTGTCTGAATACGGACGAATCGATTCATATACGAATGGCATATATGATGCAACTTTTCACGAGTATCTCGCAAGCACTGCAAGTGAGATCCATCCGCTTGATATATAACTTGCGGCTCGGTTTGAGATGGAAGCGACTGATCGGATGATGGCTTCGAAGCATTCATAGCATACGACCTCCATTCTGTTCGAATGTCACACACTTCCACCTTATGTCTCATACCGTCCGATCATGACCGATTTGCATACATTCTCACCGTATGAACCGCCTGCTCCATCGTTACCAGAGCTGATGTGCTGGCATCTGGATGTACAAGTTCTACCTTCCCTTCCGCAATATGCTTGCCGATAACGATACGCATTGGACAGCCAATTAGATCCGCATCGGCCAGTTTCACGCCGAACCGCTCATCGCGATCATCCCACAGCACAGTCGCACCAAAGCTGCTCATATCCTCAGCCAATCTCAATGCTGCTTCAGCTTGTGCTGCATCCTTCATCGATACTGGAATGACATGCACCAAGTATGGCGCGACAGACACCGGCCAGCGCAGCCCTCGTTCATGCTGCATCTGCTCCACGATTGCACTCATCATGCGGGATACGCCAATACCATAGCATCCCATCAGAAGCGTCTGCATTTGACCCGACTTGTTCATCACCTGTGCGCCCAGCTTATCCGTATACTTCGTTCCGAGCTCGAAGACATGCCCTAGTTCAATTCCACGATGGAACGACAGTGCATGACCACAATGTACGCATCGTTCTCCCTCCACGACATTCCGATAATCGCCTACCATAGTAAGTGCATAATCTCTCCCAGCCTTCACATGCATCAGATGGTAATCCTGCTCATTCGCTCCCACAACCGCGTCTTCCACGTGAGCCGCATCCTTATCGACTATGCACTTGATCGTCAATCCAACTGGCCCTGCAAATCCTGTGGGAGCGCCTGTTACTCGCATGACTGTCTCGCCATCAGCGAGTTCCAGCTGATTGGCTGTCAATGCTCGCATGACTTTCGTTTCATTTACTTCATGATCCCCGCGAACGAGCACCGCAACTGGCTCACCATCTGCCACATATAACAATGTCTTTATCGTTTGAGACGATTCCACTTGCAAATAGGCTGTTAACTCTTCAATTGTTTTCACCCCAGGGGTGTGGATACGTACAGGCAAATCCGCTGTCGATGCCTCTCCTGTTGAACGTGCTTCCTCAATTTGGACAGCCTTCGTGTCGACATCCTTCGTATGTCCAGCTTCGACCGAATCGGGAAGCACTTCGATATTCGTCGCAGATGCAGAGTCAGACTGACTTACAGCCTTCTCAAGGTTCGCGGCGTATCCGCAATGCCCACAAGACACAATCGTATCTTCACCAATGCTGGTTAGTGCCATAAATTCATGTGTTCGTCCGCTTCCGCCAATCGCGCCAGCATCTGCCTCCACTGCACAATACGTTAGATTCAGACGCTGCATCACCCGATGGTATGCGTCAACCATTCGATCATATTGAGCTTGCAGCGACTCTGCATCTAGATGGAAGGAGTAAGCATCCTTCATGATGAATTCCCTGCATCGCAATAATCCATGTCTAGGCCGTCGTTCGTCACGATATTTCGTCTGAATTTGATACAGTGTAAGCGGCAGCCTCTTATACGAATTGACTTCATCTCGCACCATTGCCGTAACGACTTCTTCATGTGTCGGGCCGAGCACGAACTCCCGTTCATGGCGATCACACAGCCGCATTAGCTCTTCACCATATACCTCATACCGTTCCGATTGCCGCCACAGGTCTGCAGGCTGCATCGCTGGCATGAGCATCTCCTGAGCACCTGCCCGCTCCATCTCTTCTCGAATCAGCCTCTGTAAATTCCGAAGCACCTTCCAGCCAAGCGGCAAATACGAGTATACGCCCGCCGCAACTTGCCGCATGTAACCGCCTCTCAGCAGCAGCCGATGACTGGCAGTCTCCGCATCTGAAGGCATATCCCGCATCGTAGATAAGAACAATTCACTCTGTTTCATCTCAATCCCCCTCTTCTTCTCTCCATAATAAAACAACGCACCCATCCCATAAGGGACGAATGCGTTGTCGTGGTACCACCCTAATTCAGCAGTCGGCATATACCGACAGCTCTCACATGTTCCATAACGGGCTTGCGCCCGGCAGATCGAATCTGCAGCTGCAAAGTAGGAAGAATGAAGCTGCAAGGGAATCATTGCACCAAGTTGACTCCTCTCTGTACGTGCATCTCGTTCACTCTCATGTCTTTGGTCGTCGCTTTTCGTGGTTATATTTTCTAAATAAATTACATGTTCTGTTACTCGGTGTCAAGTATCTCATCCACCGATACCCGATTACCGCATCACCCAGTAGCCCAACTTCAACAATAAACCCAGTACCAATAACGCGATACCGACTCCCCGCTTCTCTTTGTCGTTGTTGAAGGCATATACGCCTCCCACTAAGATTCCGACAATTGGGTAAATAGCGGTGGCTATGATTACGATCAAGAGTGAAGTGCAGCCTATATTGCGCTCTGACGCTTGCTCTTCGCTAGGTCGATCATCTGACTTCTCACTGGCGATCTGATTCGAAATCATGGGACCACAATTTTTACACTCCGTGGAGCCTTGCTCTACATTTCCATTACACTCAGAGCATGTAAGCTCCACTTGCTTCACAGCCAAGATGCCGTTGTATTGCTTATCTTCCTCTGGCGTTCCCTGTAAGGAGGCGTCCTTCAGGGAGTGACTGCAGACGATGCATACCGATGCGGACTTTTCGTTCGAATACCCACAGTTGCTGCATATTTGGATCGCCATGCGCGATGCACTCCTTCCGTTACCCAGCCAAATCTTGAATACGCACTGATTCCGTTATAAAGCAATTGCAAATTGACACAATCCGTTCCGAATAACCTTTACGCTCCTTTAGCGGCTAGGCTACTGCTACAGCTACAGCTGCATGAACGCTGGGAAATGCTCCTGCAAGCCCTGCTTCAGTACATCAATAGGCTGCATGCCGATATCCGCTAAATTACTCAAGGCAATAAGCACCGAATCCGACTTCGCATCCCGAATCATCGTACAGCTGTAGCCCGATAATCCCCCATTATGATACGAGATATGCGGTCGATCCGGATATACGACCCATCCGTAGCCATAACTGCGTTCCTCATCAATTCGAGCTTGCGGCGTGAAGATCGCATCGATTGACTCCGCATTCGCCACTTGGCCTGAGCGAAGGGCACGATCCCAGCGGAACAGGTCTTCGGTAGTGGAGAAGACAATGCTTCCTGCACTGTTATGGCTTGGTATATCTTCCTTCCAAGCGAGTTCTCCCCCTCTATAGCCGATCCCCATGTTTGGCTCACTGCGAAGTATATCCATACGTCCACCTGTTCTTGTCATACCGAATGGCTCGAAGAATTCCTTCTCGATATACGCTTCATACGGTTGATCCGACAGTCTCTCTACAATCAGTCCAAGCAGCGCATAACCGAAGTTGCTATAACGATACGTCCCTTTTGCACCGGATGGCGTGACAGTATCGAGCGCCAGCGTATGCAATGGCCTTAGATCCTCATGTACATTCCAATCAATTAACGCATCTTCGTCCAATCCAGAGGAGTGAGTGAGCAGCTCATGGAGCGTAACATCTGCAAGCCCTGTACACTCAGGTACATACTTCTCAAGCTTATCTTTTACACGAAGCAGCCCTTGCTCCTGCAGCTTCATAATGGCTGTTGCCGTAAATTGCTTGGCAATTGATGCAATTTTGAATACTGTATCCTTATTAATGGGCTGCCTCTCTTCCACGTTCGCTAGGCCGTACCCTTTACTTATGACAATCTCACCCTGTGACGCCAGCAAGATCGATCCGTTATATCCCTGCTTCTCTAACAATTGATCCACCCAAGCTGCCAACTCCATAACGGTCTTATCCCCTTCCCAATGTTCTTCACAGCTTGCTGCTCTGAAGATGAACTCTACTAGTGAGTACTACGTCATTACTGACTTCGATATCTATGGCCGGGTTTCCTTCATTTTCTAATCAACGTCACAAAAACGCCTCCCATGCTGATAGCGAGAGGCGCTTTACAAGATTAATTAAGGTATGGAGTTGTTCCACATTTGTGACGGATCACGATCTGACTATTCCAATTGCACAAATGCCCCAACGATGCCCTGACAGCTTCAGCATCAAGAAACAAGCTTCAGCCCAATTGCTGCTCCAAGTACCATGGAGATGAATAAGATTCTCTTCCAGTCGCGGGACTCCCCGTAGAAGAGCATCCCGAGGATGGCACCCCCAGATGCTCCGATTCCCGTCCATATCGCATACGCCGTCCCCATCGGGAGCGACTTCATCGCAATAGACAGACAAATGAAGCTAGCACTGAAAGCTGTCGCCATAAAGACGAAGGATTGCCAGTTGCGATCCTTGTTCAGCTTACTAATCATCGCCACACCAAGCATTTCACATAAGCCTGCTGCAATGAGACTTATCCAAGCCATTAGGATTCAGCTCCCTTCGCTTCGCTCTCATTCGTCACCAGCTTTAATCCCATCACACCTGCTAGCATCACAAGGATAAGCAGCACTTTGATCATCTTGAACGGCTCTCCAAAGAAAGCCATCTCTGCGAATACAGTTCCTGCAGTTCCAAGTCCAACGAATACGGCATATACCGTCCCTACAGGGAGCTTCTTGCCTGCCATAATCATCACATAGAAGCTGACAATAATTGAAATGGCCGTACCTCCCCATTCCCATACATTGTTCGCGTGCTTCAATCCGATCACCCAGAAGACCTCAAAGAAGGCGGCAATAAATACGTAGATCCAATGCTTATTCATGTGTTGCTCTCTCCCTTCCTTGCTATCTCTATAACGAGCACTATTCCATGACTGCATCCCACAGATGCAGCTTACTCCACTCTTAAATTTCCTTATCTCTTCTCAATCAAGAGATTCATTGTTCATACCACTTCACGAACTAGTCCCGTGTCAGGCTGCGCCAATATATGCGCCATGAAGCATCGAAGCGACGTCGGAATCTGTCTGGGCCACCAAGCAGCATTTCAACGAGAATGCCATCAACAAGACACATATAAGAAGCGGTCATCATCTCCATATCCAGCTGATCAATCTCCGCTCGCTCCACTCCTAGCTTGAACACGGCCATAAGCTCCCGTTCCATCTGATCCAGATGGGCGTTGACCAGTTCCATAACTCGCTCCTGCATGATAACAGGCGGAAAGAACATCACCCGCAGCAAGAATTTCAATTGATTGCTCGTTTCATAGCGTGCCTCATACTGTTGAATCCATCCGTACAGCACATCCTTAATCGGATGCTCACGGTGAGTCTGAATGTACCGCTGCAAGTGTCCCATTTCCTCTTGTACTGCACGGCGGATTATGCTAACAAACAGATCATCTTTATTTTTGAAATGAGCGTAAATAGATGGCGTCTTGATGCCTACCTGTTCCGCGATATTCGCAAGGGAAGCCCCTTCATAGCCATGTTCTGCAAAATGATTCAACGCGACCTCAATAATTCGGTTAGCTGTCATTCTACTCATCTCCTTCAGACTAACTAATACTCGTTAGGTAATGCACGCAGCGTTCCCTCGTGTAAATACGACGACATATCTATAGCCTAACTAATATTCGTTAGGTAGATCTTTTCACATCTTTTCTCTTTTGTCAACCACGAGTTTCGATACTTAAATATCCTTTTATACATTTAAAATATAATACATCTTCTCTATCCAGAGCTTCACAGGGCATACCTTGAAATGAATAAAGCATCTCTTCCTAGAAATGACGAACAGAAAGTTCAAATGTTTATCCTAATGACATCCAAAAGTGCGAAGCAAAACCTGATCCCATTTTCCGATAAATAGGGATTGAACGCTACATAGGATACAAAAGCAGCCATTGAACAGATGAACCTCCCGCTTATCACTCCGGAATTTTGTAAAATTGCGATAATGACAGTAGCATCAAGAGCCTAATCTGTATGTGACCTGTGCTGAGCCGGGAGACAATCTCCGCGGCTCATCTGTCGTCTACAGATAGACAGGTTCAGATTACGAGTACAAACCAACCCACCACCCCTACGAAATTCATGCCTTACATACGCATAATCAACGAAGTGATGATGATGCGATTCTCTTTTTCACAATTCACATCGATACATCGCCCTACATATGTTCTGGCGCTTCAACGCCAAGTAGGTTCAGCCCCGCTTCAAGCACATGTGCCACCGCTGCGACGATACGCAATTTGTGGCGACGCTCGATCTCATTCTCCACCAGAATCTGCTCCTGATGGTAATAACGGTTGAACTGCTTGGCTGCATCAAGCAAATACCTAGCGAAGATGGACGGCTCATTGCTGTCCACCGCCATCTGAAGAGCACGCTCATACTTGCTGAGAGACTTCAAGCAGATCCATGCTTCTTGACTTACTCCTCCCGCCGCAGTTGATTTCATGCTCGATTGTTCACCTGCGCACTCAGATGCATCCTTGCCAAGCACCCCAGTATCCGCTGGACAATCAGAGTATGACGTCCATCCCCCTTTGATGAGCAAGCTCTTCGCTCTGACGAGTGTGAACTGTACATAAGGGCCGGTTTCGCCTTCATAGCGCAGCGCATCCTCCAGGTTGAAGTCAACAGACAGCATACGGCTGCTCTTCAGGTCACCGAAAATGATCGCACCAATCCCAACCTTCGATGCCACCTTGGCTTTCTCTTGCAGAGATGGATTCTTGTCTTCGATAATTTGCAGCGCGCGATTCTCTGCCTCATTCAATACCTCATCAAGGAAGATAACCTTGCCCTTGCGCGTAGACATCTTCTTCCCTTCAAATGTCATCAACCCGAACGGTACATGCGTACATTCCTGTGCCCATTCATATCCCATCTTGCCAAGCACAGCGAATACCTGTTGAAAGTGCAGCTGCTGCTCCGCGCCAACTACATAAATCAGCTTGTCAGCCTTCATAACTTCCTTACGATAGATAGCCGTTGCCAAATCACGTGTCGGGTAAATTGTTGTTCCGTTTGATTTCAAAATCAGGCATGGCGGCATACCCTCATCATCCAAACGAACGACCATCGCCCCATCACTTTCTTCGAGCAATTGAAGCTGCTGCAAATGAGCGACGACCGCATCCATCTTGTCATTGTAGAAGCTCTCGCCAAGAACGTGGTCAAAGTGAACGCCGAGTCGTTCGTACATGCGATTGAATTCGACCATACTTGCGTTAACGAAATACGTCCACAGCTGTACGGTCTCTGCATCGCCCGCCTCAAGTTTGCGGAACCATTCGCGCGCCTCGTCTTCCAGCTCCGGCTGCTGCTCCGCCACCTCGTGGAATCTGACATACAGCTTCAAGCTCTCACGGATTGGATCTTGGCGCAGCGTACCATCATCCCCCCACAGCTTATAAGCCGTAATCAGCTTGCCGAATTGGGTACCCCAATCCCCAAGGTGATTCACCTTCAACACCTCGTATCCTGCTGCTTCATACAGGTGAGCGAGCGCATTTCCGATCATCGTAGAACGCAGATGACCGACACTGAACGGCTTCGCAATATTCGGGGACGACATATCAATAACGACACGCTGCCCCTCTCCGATCGACAGCTTGCCGAAAAACGGCTCCTGCATGCGAGCAAGACAAGCCTCGCCATAGTAATCCTGATCAAAACTTATATTCACATATCCACCAGAGGCTTCCGCTCGCATCCGAATGTTATCGCTCTCTTGATTAATGCGTTCAGCAAGCTCCACCGCAATCTGTTGTGGAGAACGTCTCCACTGTTTCGCCAGTGGAAAGCAAGGGAACGCCAAGTCGCCGAGCTCGCTCTGCGGAGGTACTTCCAAGGCACGTTCGATGTCTGCCCCGTTCATGTTCATAATAGGTTCTAGCACTTGCGCGGCAATTTCTTTTAGCATAAGTTCGTTCTCCTCCTGTTGTTGGTTACGGTTCGCAACACGTCAAAAAGCCCCCGTCTACAAAGAGACGGAGGCTTGAATCCCCGTGGTACCACTCTACTTGACCCTACCCGGAAGCTTGCTGCTCCGAAAAGAGTCCACTCGATAAATAACGGCTGTCGCCGGGCTCCCCTACGTCCCCATATAAGGCAGTTCACAGAGCCAACTCCCGGGTCCGCTTCCTCTTCATTCCGTATCGGCTTCCACCATCCCGATTCGCTGCAGCACGGATTGTGCAGAGTACTCTCCCGTTCATCGTTGTTGCGTCGATTTTCATTTTACACATTATATCCAGAACAATTAGGAAAAATCAACCTATTACATGTATTATTTCAGAAAAATATTCCTTACTCTGCCGCCATTCGAGTACGTAACGTCATGGCCAGTAGTGATTCACATCGAATACAAGTCTCATTCTACTACTATCCGTCCAGCTTCGATTACCGCATTGTATACTTGCGATCCTCAGTTCCATTCAATTCGACCGAAATATCTAGATAAGATTGCTCAATAAATTGGCATACATCCGGATAGATTAGAGGCTTGCCTGTTATATAGCGGCGATCTGGCGTTCCATGATCACGTATTAACAATTCACTGATCACTCTTGCACTGCCAACACCGGTCTCCACATATTGCTTCACGGCCGCCCGTTCAGCAGCAGTAAGCCCATTCTCAGCATTACTAACTACTTCTTGAACCACAGCAGCAGGCTCGGGCTCCGTCCACGACCATAAGTCGAACTCCTCTAGAATCGGTGCAGGAGCAGGTGCAGGTGCAGGAGCTGCGCTAGGCTCGCTTGTCTTAGGCGAAGGTGAAGAATTCCTCACCACCGGCTTGCGTCGCAGCATATTGATCTGCTTGTCCAACAAGGGCAGTCCAACCGACAATTGCCGTTGTAGCTGTTCAGGCAAATCTGCCACAGAATAGGCATCTGGAGCAGGTCGCCAATCGTTGGCTATTTTCAATAAGATCTCATCAAGCTCATAATCAATGGCCTCGAATCCCTTCTTAATTGTCGCCACGATTGCAGCATCAATCCCTAAGTGCTCCTTCAAGTGCTCAATGCCGAATTTTTTGATCTCACCTGTTTTCCGGTTTTTCACCTCATGCTGATATCGAAGAGAACGGCCGCATTCGCATCGCAGCTCTGGACTTATCGTCCCCGCATCTTTATAACCCGTATAAATCCAATCATCTAACAGCGCCTCGATGTCCTCTGGTGCCGCATGATCTGGAACATGATGCCCCTTCTCCTTCGCCATCGCATTGGCGAACGCCGTGCGGCGAGAGCGAACGAGATAGTGATTCAGGAACTCACGTTGGTTGTCATTGAGCTGAGATAACATCTCATCCCGTTCCTGGATAGTTAATATCATATCTTCTCCTCCTCGCGCTTTGCTCCATTACTGTCTATTGTACAGGAAGTAGAGCATGGAAGTGAAGGCATGCCTCACATGAAGAAGCCGCCCTAGCGCAGGCAGTCAATCACTCCCTCGCTGGGCGGCAACCTATTGTAGGCACATCGATAAGAACGGCGATCCCTAGGAAGAGAAGCTAAAAGAAGAATATTTATTCTTAATCAATGGCATTTTACTATCGGATCTGGACTTGCCATTATGAAGCATCAATTCGTTCCTGCGGTGCTTGAAAGCATTTCTTGCATACCTTAATCTGTACGCCATTCCCTCTTGTCCGATTATACAGCAGCTTAATGCGAGTGCTGGCGCAGACCGGACATGTACCTCGGCCACGTGAAGGTAGATTCCATAATGATTTACCGCGTTTGTTCTTCGCCATTCTATCCCCTCATTTCCTGTCAATTCATTCGTTCTCCTACCCTTATGTATGAAGGAGGGGAAATATGACTGTATGATTCAGCTTCATCATTTCCATTAAATCCCACAAACTCACAACACTTGATAAACACATTCCTTCACCGTTTTCCCTTCAACTCATGGTATGATGGAGATAAGTACTTCGGTATGAACATGAAAGAAGAAAAGGAGAATGATTATGGCAATTCGCATTCTTACCGACAGCGCTGTTGACCTCCCTCAATCCGTCATTGACGAATTGGGAATTACGGTCATGCCGCTAATCGTTACTATAGACAATAAACAATATGAGGACGGAGTAACTATTACGCCGAAAGCCATGCTCGATGGCATGCGCGAAGGGAATGTATATAAGACTTCTCAACTCTCGATGGAAGTATTGCAGACAACCTTCCAATCGATTGCCGAAGCGAACGAGGAAGCTATCTATATTGCGTTCTCGTCGGAACTGTCAGGAACGTATGCCTCTTCCCGCATTATGCATGATATGGTACAAGATGACTTCCCGTCCTTCACTTGCAGTATTATCGATTCCAAATGCGCTTCACTCGGGTTTGGCCTTGTTGTTAGACAGGCTGCGCTCTGGGCGCGTGAGGGATTGCCTAGGCAAGAGATTATTACACGCACACAATCCCTTGCCCGGCAAATGGAGCATGTGTTCACGGTCGATGACCTGCAATATTTGTATCGCGGCGGACGCGTCAGCAAGTCATCAGCCATCATTGGCGGACTGCTCAATATTAAGCCCGTGCTTCATGTTGAGGATGGAAAACTCATTCCCGTCGATAAAGTAAGAGGCAGAAAGAAATCCATTCAGCGCCTTGTCGAACTGATGGAGGAGCGAGCGAATCTCGATGATAAGCAGCAGGTTATCGGCATCGCCCATGGTGATGACGCAGAAGCGATGGAGCAGTTGAAATCGATGATTACTGAACGCTTCGGGATGACGAACTTCCTGATTAGTTCCATTGGCTGCGCAGTTGGCGCTCATTCAGGCCCAGGAACATTAGCGCTCTTCTTCCCGAATAAATCCTATTCCGCATAAAGGTTTCAACATGGCTGCCCTGGAATTGAAGATGCAGGAGACGAATCCACTCGCTCCTTGAACAGTAAGATGCCCGCACAATCGGCGCTAACCGATCGTGCGGGCATCTGCTTCTTATGTCAGCTTCTGGACTATTGTTACATCCATTTCGCCAATTGGCCCTCTATCGTATCTAATGTAACCTTGGATTTCTGGAATAATGTAGATGGCACGCTCGCGTTATATTTCACGATTTTCTGATTCACATCGGACATCGCAGCCGATACGTCGGCTTGGGGCTGATCATTGCTCAGCTTCATAATACGCTGCAGTTCATCTCTAATCTCATGCTGAAGCGCAAGCCAGGAAGGGACAACATTCGCGTTGTGCAGCACCCCATTCAACGGATCTCCGCCTCGCACCTCTAGCGGCTTGCCCTTGCCAGGCAAATCATCCAATCCGCCCTTCTTCTCATATTGGGTAAAGACATCATCCAACCAATTGCTCATCATTCGTTCAGTTGCTATCGTTTGCGGTGCGTCCTCTGCGATTTCCGATTTGATCGGCTTAACTTCTGCTGACTGCTTACTTTCCTTTCGGAACCAACCCATTGCGATCCCCCCAATCACATGAATAACATAATTATCCAATCTTCTTCACAATTTTGTCTAGTATGCACCACCCTTTAAATGTGACAATTTCGTGCGAGTACGGTTTGAGTGGCTTATGTAAAATGCTTGTGATGAACAGCTTAATTGCATGTCTTAATTACATAGCTTTATGAATTTCTTTATTGAATATCATTGTTAATGACCTGCATGAAACCAAAGGCTCGAGCCTTGTGGCGATGATTGAGCACACATACCGCATAGCAAAAAACCCATTGGAATTCATCCAATGGGCCTCCACTATTGGTTATTGTCAGACTAGCTTGTTCAGAGCCTAAGAAGCTACAGAATGTTCAGTTTCTTCCTCGCTCTGCGTTCCATCAGATTGCTGCTTCGTACCGTTGAAGAGCAGGTTCATAACCAGCGCGGTAAAAGTTCCTGCTACGATTCCGTTATCCGTTAAGATTCGAACCGTTGACGGCAGGCTCGCGAACAATTGAGGCACTACCGTTACTCCAAGTCCCATCCCTACCGAGCAGGCAATAATGAGCAGATTCTCATGACGATTCATATCTACTTGAGAGCCGAGCATCCGCAGACCGCTCGACACAACCATACCGAACATGGCAACCATGGCGCCGCCGAGCACTGAACTCGGAATCAACGTCGTTAATGCAGCAATTTTCGGTACAAGTCCAAGCAGCATCAGCAATCCGCCCGCTACTACGATCACATCACGTGTTTTCACACGGCTCATTTGGATAAGCCCGACATTTTGCGAATACGTTGTATATGGAAAAGCATTGAAGATACCGCCAATCGTTATAGCTAGACCCTCTGCCCGGTAACCACGTGCCAGATCCTTCGAATCCACGTCGCGGTCTATAATTTTGCCTAGAGCCATGAACACGCCTGTGGATTCAGCAATGCCGACCATTGCTACAATAATCATAGTCAGGATAGCCGTCATATTAAATTTCGGAACGCCGAAATAAAATGGCTGTACTGCATGGAACCAGGATGCCTCCGTTACGGGAGTGAAATCAACCTGACCCATGAGCGCTGCGATCGTTGTGCCAATGACAAGCCCTAATAAAATCGATACCGCACGGATAAATCCAGCGGACAGCTTGTTCATAATAACGATAAATATGAGTACGCCGAAGCCAAGCAGCAAGTTCGTTGGACTTCCGAAGTCCGGATTGCCCTGGCCTCCACCTAAATCTGTGAACGCAACAGGAATTAGCGTTACACCGATAATCGTTACAACAGAGCCCGTTACGACAGGCGGAAATAGACGAATTAACTTGCCGAATAAGCCCCCGAACAAGATGACGAATATGCCCATTGCAATGATGGCTCCGTAAATATACGAAATGCCAAAATCCTTCCCGATTGCGATCATTGGCGTAACGGCTTGGAACGCACAGCCTAACACGACAGGCATCCCAATGCCGAACCACCGATTCGCAAATACTTGCAGCAGCGTGGCGATCCCGCACATAAATAAATCAATGGCAACCAAGTACGTAATTTGCTCTTGATTGAATCCTAAATTGCCGCCCACGATGAGCGGAACGATAACCGCTCCGGCATACATAGCGAGCACATGCTGCAAGCCGAGCGAGAAGGTTTGCAGCGGATGCCGATTTTTTACAAAAATACGGTTATCGACTCGGCTCATTGCTGCACCGCTTCCGATGTCGTTTCCGCAGTTTCATCCACGAATGTTACGCCCTCATTTGACAGAGAAGCAATGCGAGCCAAGGATTCAACACGGTATCCTGCATCGAGCAGCATTTGGCGTCCTGGTTGGAACGACTTCTCAATAACGATTCCAAAACCAGCTACACTTGCTCCTACCTGCTCCACAATGCGAGCCAGGCCAGAAGCCGCTTCACCATTTGCAAGGAAATCATCAATGATCAGTACACGATCATCAGCGGACAAGAAGCGCTTCGACACCGTTACCTCATTCGTCTCTTGCTTCGTGAAGGAATATACCTTCTCCACAATAATGTCTTCACGCAGTGTCAATGACTTCTGCTTGCGAGCGAAGATGAGAGGTACATTCAACTCCAGTGCTGTCATCAAACCTGGGGCGATTCCGGAAGATTCAATGGTAAGTACCTTCGTAATACGTTCACCTGCATAACGACGCACGAATTCTTGACCAATCGCTTGCATAAGCGCTGGATCCATCTGATGATTAAGGAACGAGTCCACCTTCAATACATTGTTGCCGAGCACTAATCCCTCTTGAGTAATCTTATCCTGAAGCTGTTTCATGTCCAGTTCCCCTTTCGACGTGTGCAGTTGAACGTCTCTCTTCTCTAATACGACAACAACCCGATTCCAATCCCCTCCGCTGCAGGAAGGTGATTGGAATCGGGTTGTACGAAACCTGAATGCTGGTTAGTGCTTGTACGATTCGAATCGTCAGCCTAACAAACATGCAAGCTATCGACTGTGAACCTCGTTTCCCAGCAGAATCACTGAAAGAAACGGCCGCGCTGCAGTATTACGGAATACGGACGTATTCACCCAAATCCACGACATAATGTGCGGCACGCTGGTTCCCCGTAGTCCAATCATTCCGGTGATTGGGTAGAAACATGCAGGCCAATTCCTGCACCTATACGAGAAGACGCTACTTTATGATTGTAGCGGTAAGTATACCTCATTTTTTTACTGAAAGGAAGTAACAATTTCTGAAAATAACTGTTCCTATCTTCTTAATCAAATAATGTCAGCTGCTCAGCTGGGAGCGGCGGATCTTCCAGTCCAAGCATACGCTTGAACTGCTTCCCATTGTGCGCTGCATCGCCTCCCGAATTATTGTTGAAGATCATCCAGCAGCGGTTCGTATTCATCAAGAGAGATTGGATATGTCCCTTCCACTCTGTAAGCTCTTGCTCATCATAACGGTACAAATAACGAACATCTCGCCAATTCGGCTGACCGCTTGCATTCCAGCCAGATTCATTGCGGCCGTGCATCCGAATCATGGTAGCCTCTGCCTGTGTCGGTACAAGCACCGTTGGCACACTTCCTTCACCTGCCTGTGGTTCATCGCAAATACTATGAATCCAGCCTTCCTCGCGCATAAATGCAAGCGTCCGCTCACGCACTGGTTCCACAAACCAGCTCTGATGTCTGAATTCAAGAGCAACAGGCACTCCCTCCATCCATTCCCGCGTACGCCGTAAGATGTCTACATTTCTGCGGTCGCAATGAAACCAGGGAGGATACTGAAACAGCACTGTTCTAAGCTTGCCCGCTGCTTGAAGCGCCTCGACGGATTGACGGAACACGTGAAACATCTCCTTCGTACTCGTATAAGGATGCTTACCGCGAGAATGCCCTGTCATCCCCTGATACGCCTTAACGATAAATCCGAAGTGCTCAGGTGTCTGTTCGCACCAACCCAGCATTCGCTCAGGAGAAGGAATAGCATAGAAAGAGCTGTCCAATTCCACGATGGAAAAATGCCGTGCATATTCACTTAGCTTCTCAGCAGCTCTTGTCCCCGGCCCATACAGCGCATCCTGATCCCCCCAGCCCGCTAGTCCAACTTCAATCTGATGATGCTCCATCCCCGACTCCTTCCACACCTTGTATTTGCTCTTATGTACACGCCATACTCATGTCTTCTTCATAAACGTCGAACCATCGGACAATATTTCCTTACTCATCATGATACATATCAATTTCAGTTCTGCAACTTATGTACATTACGCCCATTCGTGCCAAAACAACCTTTTTCTGAAAAATATACTCATAACAAGATAACAAATGTACACGCTATAAGTGAGTTAAGCGGTCTCCGCATTCAACATCTTGATCGTTGAATCGTTGCTTCAATAACGATAATTATGCTACTATATATTTGTTAGCAAAAGCTAGAAATAGAATATTATACCCTAGATGCGAATATCGCCTTGAAAGGATGACCAAATAAGATGACTACATCAATGAATGCAAGCGAAGCTATGCTGTCGCGCCACTCTGTTCGTAAGTATGTTCCACATACACCAATTGCCTCTTCCGAATTGAACGAGATCTTGGAGCTTGCCGGATCCGCACCATCTGCTTGGAACTTGCAGCATTGGCGCTTCCTCGTCTTCCAACAGGAAGATACGAAGCAGAAGCTTCTGCCCATCGCCTACAATCAGCAGCAGGTTGTTGACTGCTCGGCTGTCATTGCCGTGCTTGGCGACACACAAGCGAACTTGATGGCGTCAGAATTGTATGGCGAGCAGCTGCAAGCAGGCAACATCTCGCAGCAAGTGCATGATACACTGGTAGGCAACATTAACCGCGCCTATGCATCTTCCGAGCAGGTTGGCACCGAAGCAGCGATCCTCAACAGTTCACTTGCTGCCATGCAATTGATGCTTGCTGCCAAAGCTAAAGGCTGGGACACTTGCTCAATGGGCGGCTTTAGCAAGGAGCAGTTCGTTACGGAATTCAACATCCCGTCCCGCTATGTGCCGGTGATGCTTATTACACTTGGCAAAGCAGCTGCACCTGCGCATGCAACAAGCCGCTTGCCATTGGAGCGTACGGTGTTCCATGAATCATTCCCAGCGAATCAATAAGATATGATCCTTATTTTTTGAGCACAATGAAATACAAAAGCGCCCATCCCATGGATGTGGCGCTTTTCTCTGTTGCTTAGGATTAGCTCGGATTCCAGCGCATCTTCACTTCCAGCTCGCAGCATCGTCCCGCCGCAGGATCCGTATTGAAAATGATTTGGATACCATCTGGCGTAAATTTTACATCCAACCTCGACTGTACCCCGATCTCGCGTATAAGCCGTATCACCTCAGTCTTGTCGCCCCGCTGCGCTGCATCCATAACGGCAGTCGCCAGAGAATGCGAGCTCCTCAGTCGATCAAGCACACGTACTGCCTGCTCCGCTAGGGAATAGGTACTAGCTGCTGAGGTTACAAATATGCTCGAATCCATAGGCGGATAGGTTTCTGGAATGCGATCCCGCTTACCCGATACCGATCGGACAGTAGGCACTCGTATGATGGATTGCAATGATCCTACCCGACACGTAATCCCCTGTTCATTAGACGACATCTTCCACATCCCTCGTTTCTAAGTAGTCCGTACGAAGAAGGTACTATGTCAGCCTATGTAAGAGGAGCACATTTCGTGTTCTTCATTGCGGCTTAGTGGCGTGCTAAAAAATGCTCCAATCGTATCTTTCGGACAAAGCGCCAAGCAGATGTACCCCTGCTACACTATTGCCTTTCTTATTCAGGGACGGCCCAACGACACCGATTCCCATCTTGCCAGGAATGACTGCAAGAATACCGCCAGACACACCGCTCTTGGCCGGGATGCCCACGTGAATCGCAAATTCTCCCGAGGCATTGTACATGCCGCACGTCACCATGAACGAATTCGCAATTTGCACATAATGCTTCGGAATGTAGCAGCGTCCTGTCTGTGGATTGCAGCCGCCATTTGCCAATACAAGAGCCATACGCGCAAGATGATCGGTATTTACCTCAATTGCGCATTGGCGGAAATACACCTCCAGCGTATCCTCTACATCCGCTTCAAGTACACCATTATCCTTCAAGAAATAAGCCAATGAACGATTCCGATGTGCCGTATCCTTCTCGGATTGGTATACTTCCTCATTCCACGTGATGGTAGGGTCATCCGCCAATTCTCGAATGAATTCAAGCATGCGGATTGATTTTTCCTCAGGCGTTCCCCCCTCAATTAACGAGGCGATAGTAATCGCGCCTGCATTGATAAAGGGATTGAACGGCTTCCCAGGGTCAACGAGCTCAAGCTTCAAGATCGAGTTGAAATCATCACCAGTGGGCTCCATCCCTACCTTATTAAATACAACTGCCTCGCCGCTATCGAGCAAGGCCAAGAGCAGTGAGAAGACTTTGGATATGCTTTGCATTGTAAACTTGAACTTGCAATCGCCTGCATGCACCTGTTCACCTTGAATACCGAACAAGGATATGCAAAGCCCATCCTTCGGAGCATTTGCAAGCCCCGGTATATATGAAGCGACCTCTCCATCCTGTGATACTGTCCGGCTCTCCTCTACCCAATGAGGGAGCTCTCTTCTAAGTTGCTGCCAATAGGTCGTCATACGTAATGTACACCTGTCCTTCCTTCTCAACCAACATTGCAATGAACATATCATCATCTCGCTGATGGGATATGTACGGTTATATCTATCGTTTCTTGGTTAGCGGGTTCACATGCGTCAGCTGTTATGCTGTCCAGCCTGTACTCTAGTCCTCACGCTGAGGCTCCGTAACACGCGAAACCTTGTTCACAATCTGTGATTCATACTGGGCGAACGCAGGTACAACAGCCCATCCCCGCTCCTCCATCATCATTTGCAGCCGCAGCTTCCGTTCATTCAGCTGCCTGCGTGTGTCACCAATCTTCTGTTCATCTTCGGGAGTGCAGGCAGCGAGAAGCTGTTCCAAGCGAACGACTTCGCGTCCTACATGCAGCTCTTCCGGCAACAGGCCCGCATTCTGCATCATCAAATAAGCTGGTCTCAATTCCTCAGGAACATGCGACAAGTCTTTGAGCACCAGAGGCTTCCCCTTGCCTGGCAGCTCATCGAATCCACCTTCATTCATTGCCTCTTGAATCTTCTGCTCTGCCATCCATCCGATAATATCCATGATTGCACACCTCGCTATTCGACTACATCTAATGTAGACATACCCTGTAATAGGATACCACTAATCACCCCAGAATTTTAACTGGAAAATAATCGAGTAGGAGGGGCGACTAACCCCCGTCCTCTCACACCACCTCGCGATGGACACCCTTGCTCTTAGCTAATGATAGGCGCTTGCCAGCCCCCATTCAGGACTTTCACCCTAAAGATGACGCCCATGCTGGGCGTACAACAAAAAGAGCTTATCCTCCCGCAAACGGAGGCAAGCTCTTGTATTCGCTTCAATTATGCTTCTACTATAACGGCTGCTGTGCGGTATGCCAGTCCTCTTCATGCGTCAGCATAAACTGCTCTGTCGTCAAGTACAACGATATTGGCGGCTTCTCCTTTAAATAGTGGCGCTGCATGAGCAAATCATAGTGCACCTGGCGATTGCGCGTTCCCGAGATCACGGGAAGATCGTCGTGCTCTTCCAAATAATCGTCAACTGCGGCCTGCACCATATCCAGATAAAGTGGAATATGCTTGTCTTTCTCTTCAAAAATTTCGTACGTATATTGGGACATATAAAATTTCTGATCCGATAATCCACCCAAGTAACGGCGCAGCCGCTTCAAATCAATACTTTGATCGCTTAACATGAGGGATGTGCGTTTAATTTCATTCGGCATATCCTTCTCGTATTGAAGCACCGCCCTGCGGACATCTGCCAACGTCACATGCTCCTTGTCCACTGCTGGAAAAGAATCCTTCTTGTTCCGCTTCAGCCATTGTGTCAGCCAACACATATCAGATCCCACCTTTCTGCTTCCTTGAATGTGGAGAGATGGAAGCAGGAAATCATGTATCCGCTTACATGTATATTATAACATAGTATTCCCTATTTCGACACTCGAGCTTTGCCATGTTCCGATTCGTCTTTGTATAGGGATATCAACGTTGCTCCTTTTCGCTCAAAATCGGATGTAATGATGCGATCTTACAAATATTACATATTCATGAATATGGGGGTGTTACTTCTGTCACCTTACACAAGTAAGCTATTCGATTGGCGGAACTGCCATCGTGAAGAGTCGAATTCGGATCCTTCCCGAACTCGACTCTTTTGGTTCATCATTACCCACCATCCTTCGAATCATCAGGGCATATCCTTTGCATTCGTGTCTTATGTTGTGCTTCCAGTTGAAAATGGGGGTATCATACCTTTGAGAATAAATAGCACAATTCGTTTTCAGTCCACCGATTAAATGAACCCTTGAAAAGCTTAATTTTGAATTCCGTACATAACAAGCTATGTTATAATTAAAGTGTATAAGAATGTAAAATATTCAATCTTTTTAAAATGTGTTGTGCAATGATTCGACTATTTTCTTCATTGAACATCGAGTAGTGATCACCTGCTACTGAGATAACCTCTAGTTTTGAAACAATGCTGTTCCAATTATATAGTGAGATTCGTTGATCGCCTACATGCTTAGGAACTGCCTTGAACATCATCAACTCCTGCTCAAGATACTCTGGTTCATAATTTTGATTTGCCAGTACATTTGACTTGTAAACATGGAATAAACTTTCCATGCCTGAATAGGAAAAGGAGTATGGAATAATTCCTTTACTTTTTGCAAGTTCTAATAGAGTTGACAAGGTATAGTTCGAATCATTCACTGAATCAATCCACTCTAAATTATTCTCCTGTCCAAAATTAGATATCGTTTCCATAATAAATTTATGAATCAACTGGCTCTCAGAAAAGGCTTTATGGCAAACATTTTTAAAATAATACGTATCAAATAACGCGAGCAGTTGAATATCCTCACCAATAGCTTTCATTTGCTGTGCAACTTCGAACGCAATCATACCGCCTATAGACCAGCCCGCGAGATAATAAGGGCCTTTAGCTTGACTATCTCTTATCGCAATTACATATTTTCTAGCCATTTCTTTGATGTTATCTATCGGGTTTAGCGCATCCATAACTCCTTGCGCTTGAATACCTATAACTGATATCCCATCTAAGCACTTAGCTAAGTGCTGATACGTGTACACCATTCCGCTCACAGGGTGGATAACAAACAGTTTTGGACTGTTAACCTGTTGATTTAATGGAACTAAAAATGAGTGTTTTACCGTGCCTTTTGACCGTATTACGTCAGCAAGATGTGAAATTGTACATTCTTGAAGTAAAGATGCAGGTGGTATTTCCACATTGAATTCATTTCTAATTTCTGAGATCAATTGTATTAAAAGTAAGGAATGCCCTCCTATACTAAAAAAATTGCTATTCACACTCACATGATCGACTTGAATCAGCTTTTCCCATATCATACTTAATCTTAATTCGATGTTATCTCTAGCAACCTGTGGCAGCAAAGTTTCATCATAGTATGATCCGTATAATGTATCTAACAAAGAAGTGTCTACTATTCCATCCTCTGTATAGGGAAAGGACGGAACTATTGATATGGAATGAGGAATCATGTAAATCGGCAATCGCCCTTTTAGCCAGCTGAATAGATCAGCAATTGACAATGGATAAATGTTCATAGGTAAGATGTACGCACACACTTCGTTTAATTGATCTTCATTGCTAACAATTATTTTAGCATTTATGATATGAGGATGACTTATTAATACATTCTCGATTGCATAAATGTCCAACTGATATCCGTATAAGGAGTATATCTCATTTTTTCTCCCCTTGTATTGGAGCAAGCCATCGCTACTCAAACGCACAAGATCCCCTGTTTTATATAGCTTACTTCCATTTTCTAATGCATACGGATTCGGAACAAAACATTCTGCCGTTAATCTAGGTTGGTTTAAATATCCTCGTCCAACGCCAGAACCACCAATGTACATCTCTCCGATTACCCCTCGGGGCACTGGCTCCATATTTGTACCTAGCACATAAATTTCTACGTTTAGCGGCGGTTTTCCCAAAGGCAACAGAGCAGAATATGCTTCTTCACTTACAGATACATGGTGAAATAACGCCGTAGGCACCTCTGTCTTCCTATATTCGACAACTAATTTTAACCCTGAAATCATATTTTTTATTTTTAAGATGAGTTCCGTGTGTACAAGCTCACCGCTTAAAATGAATCCTTGACGTGGCATTATAAAGCCACCCCTATTTACCTCTTCAGCCAGAAGTGATGGACTCATTTTTAGCCAATCTATATCGGCAGTTCTAAACGAATAAGTATTAGAGAGATGAATTTGGCCACCGCTCATCAGAGCAGGAAACAGCAAGGATTGAATAATGCTTTCTGCACCTGGGTGTTTTACAACATAATGTTCTTCTGGACTTAAACCTACTCCAGTAATCGTGCTCGTGCAATAATTCATTAGCTGACCATGATCCACCTGAATTGCTTTCGTTTGATCCAGCGAGTGAAATGAATAAGCGACACATGCCAAACTTTTGGAATCTATATGCAGTTTAGGATTAGCATCACTGTACAACGTAATCATCGTTTTGTAACTATCAAGCAAAATATGCTCTATAGTTTCGTTAAAAATGGCATGCAAATTCGAGCAGGTAATTATTAATTTCATACCTGTATCATGGGCAATTTCCATGATTCTGCCTGCTGGCCACGATGGATTAACGACTACATAGGCAGCGCCTGCTTTGATAATTCCAATAAGAGTAGATACCAGCTCTATAGATAAATCTAGATGTACTCCTATTATACCTTCCGCTTTAACGCCCTTCATAATTAAGCAATTCGCAATTTGGTTGGCGCTTTTATTCAGCTCATCATAAGTAATGCAGTTGTCGCCATATATAACAGCGATGGATTTCGGTGAAACCTTCACTCGCTCTTCGAAAGATTTAATAAATGTGCAAATTTCCGTTGTAGCTTCGTTACGACTTAACTCAATAAGGCAGTTCTCTTCCTCCCTAGACATTAACGAAAGTTCTGAAATCCTGCTCGTATTGTGCTGTAAAGAACTGCTCAATAGATGTTGAAAATGAGCAATAAATTGTTCAATATAATGGTCATCGAAAATATCGCTGTTGTAACGCATAACCCCAATGAGACCATCTTTATCTAACTGTATCGTAACAGTCAGATCGAACTTGGATCCGAGCACATCAAATTCATAAGGCTCCACTTGCACATTTTCAAGTTTAATATCAGCTGCTGGAGTGTTGTTAAAGCTAAACATAACCTGAAATAACGGAAATCTGCTTACATCATGTATTGGTCTAACTTTCTCAACAATTTTGTCAAATGGCACATCTTGATTCGAGTATGCCTCCAGCGACGTTTGCTTTACCTGCTCTAAAACATCTAAGAAGGTCATATCGTGTGTGATGGTTGTTCTTAATACGAGTGTGTTTACGAAAAAGCCGAGTACTTTCTCTAGGTCTTCGGTTGATCGCCCAGCGATTGGTGTGCCCACAATAATATCGCTCTGTCCTGTATAGCGATGCAGTAAAACTTTAAATGAGGAGAGTACAATCATAAATGGAGTTAATCCAGTCTGCTTCACTGTAGTTTGAATTAAGTCGTATACTTTTGGATCAACTGAAAACTGTTGAACCTTTCCACGCGATGTAAGTGTCGTCGGGCGCTGCTTATCTGTCTCTAGATTGAGTACATGCAGTTCCCCAGATAACTTGTTTGTCCAATAATTGAGTTGCTGCTCATATTTCTGTTCCTTTATCAAATGCTCGTTTTGCCAATAGCAATAATCTAAATAACGGAAAGGCAATTGCTCTAGCTGTGCTTCCCTACTGTGTACATATGCGTTGTACAGCTCAGTTAATTCTTTTAACAAGATGGAAATAGACCATCCATCCGAAATAATATGATGCATATTAATAAGGAAAATCCATTCTTCTAGGCCTAAGTAGATAAGATGAAACCGAATCAGTGGACCTATCGATAGGTCAAACTTATGCTGTAAGAGCTCCTGAATAATGTTCTTGATATTACGCTTGCCTTCACCATTAATGAGAATGAGCTTAAGCTTGTCATTCATCACTGGATGAATGACCTGCTCTGGTTGCCCATCACCTTGGATATGAAATGTTGTTCTCAACAAATCATGACGTTTCACCAAACATTGTATCGATTTTTCTAACTCGTTAGTAAGGAGCGTTCCTTTCATATGTAGAACAAGAGGAATATTGTTCGGTGATGCTGTGAGTTCCATGTGTTCAATGTACCATAATCTTTTTTGAGAAAAAGATAACGGCCCCGTTACCACTCTCTCATCTCCCATACCAATCTGTACTATTGGTCTATGAGAAAAGTCGTTTACATGATTTGAAATATAATGAGACAGTTCTTTAATGGTATGGTGCTCAAATAATATCCTTAAGGGAAGCTCCATATTTAATTGTGAACGTATACGAGAAATAACTTGCGTAGCAAGAAGAGAATGTCCGCCCACATCAAAAAAGGATTGGTTTACTCCTAAACGTACTAATCCCAATACTTCACACCAAATTTGTGCCATAGTTTTTTCAAGCTCTGTTTGCGGTTCGTCATCCGCTTCTACACACTCAAATGAGCGTTCTGGATCAGGAAGTGCTGCACGATTGACTTTTCCATTAGGAAGTAAAGGGATCTCTTGCAATTCAGACCAAAAGCTAGGGATCATATAACGTGGAAGTAGGGTTGCTACGTATCCCTTTAGTTCTTCAATGGTCAAACTGTTCGCTGGTCTAATCGTATAATAAGCTACGAAAAACTTTATATACTTTCTCTCCTGAACTAAGACAAATACATCTTGAATCGCACGATGGGACATAATGACCGATTCGATCTCAGAAAGTTCGATTCGATAACCTCGGATTTTCACTTGCTTGTCCAATCTACCATAGTAATTTAAATTACCATCTTCTCTAAACGAAACCATATCACCCGTTTTATACAATATCGATTGCTCTGGCGCAATTGGCAACTGAACAAAACTATCTCGCGTTAAATCTTCCCGATTCATGTATCCGTTAGAAACTGCTTGACCAGCTACGTAAAGCTCGCCTTTCACACCAATTGGTACCATATGCTGATATTTATCCAGCACGTATAGACCAACATTATTTATGGATGCCCCGATAGGTGGAATATCCTCCCACTCCTGAGTCAGTTGGGGCATCATATATTCGGTAACGACGTGTGTCTCTGATGGGCCGTAGTGATTATGCAATGTGCAATTAGGAATATTGTGAAAAAATTGACGAATTTTTTGATTAATGAGTAATTGCTCTCCTGCAGTAACTACATTTTTCAAGCTAAATCGCTCTTTACGTTCTAATACACAAGTTTCCGCCAGCTGATTCAAAGCGACGAACGGCATAAATATTCGCTCAACACGCTTCGATATGATTATATCAGCAAGCACAGAGAAATCATCTCTGTCTTCGTTGCGAATTAATATTAATGTCCCCCCTAAATATAGGGTGCTAAATATTTCTTGGAAGGCAACATCAAAACTAATCGTCGTAAACTGGAGTGTTCGACACGGCTCACCTAAAGTAGGATGCTCCTTGTGCCATTCTAGCAAGTTCACAAGTACTTGGTGAGGCATTGCAATTCCTTTAGGTTTGCCTGTTGAGCCAGACGTATAAATTACATAGGCTAAATCTTCCGGCAATACATCCGTTTCATACTTGTCCACTCTCAAATGCTGTAGAACATCTAGATGATTAAATGGGACAACTTGATTTTTATATGAAGGAATGATGTTTGGAACATCTAGATTCGTAACAATCAGTTGAATATTAGATTCCGATATCATATATTCTAAGCGCTCTGTAGGGTATCCCGGATCAATTGGTACATAAGCACAGCCTGCTTTTAAAATTCCCAACAAAGCCACAATCATTTCTACAGATCTATCCATTAATATGCCAATTAGCTGGTTTCTTTCACAAATAAACGAACTAATATAATGGGCAAACTGATTCGAATAATTATAAATTTCTTTATAAGTTAGTGCTACCTCGCCGTGAACAATGGCAATCGATTCACTATAATGTATACATGATATTAAATCATGTACACATTTAGTCATCGCTACAACAGGCTGATTCATTCCCCACTGCTTTAATTGGAGCAGCTCTGCTTCTGTAAGCATCGAAAATTGGGCCATAGGTGCCTCTGGAGCTTGGAACAATTGCGTAAGGAGCAACTCATAATGTTGAATCATTCTCTCAATCGTACTTGCTTTGAATATATCTGTGTTGTATTGAATATGAATCTGGTGCTCGTCCATCGCTTTTTGCACGGTAAAAGTGATGTCAAATTTAGAAGTTTGCGTATCTAATTGCATCGGAGCGATTTGAAGGTCCTGCATATGAATGTGTTCATTATCCGACGATTGAAAAATAAACATGACTTGGAATAATGGATTTAAGTTGCTGTTACGGTCTGGATGTATTTCTTCTACAATTTTTTCAAAAGGGACGTCTTGATTTTCATAAGCTTTTAATGAAGTCTCCCTTATTTGATCAAGAAGACTGCGGAATGACAGCTCCCCTGCCAAATGACTTCGAATGACGATTGTATTAGCAAAAAAACCGATGATTCCTTTTGTCTCTGTCTTATTGCGATTAGCAATTGGAGTGCCAATTGTTATATCATCCTGTCCCGAATACCGGCTAAGCAACACTTTAAGCACACTTAAATAAGACATAAACAACGTGTAATTGTGTTCTTCTGCATACAAATTGACCATTTTCGAAATGGCATTCGGCAAGGTATACCTAACCGTATCTCCTCTATAAGAGGGAACCACAGGTCTTGTGTAGTCTGTCGGTAGTGAGAGCGATTCTACTCCCAGTAGTTGCTGCTTCCAATAGTTCAGCCCACTTGTAATCTGCTCACCCGTTAGCCACTCTGTCTGCCATGTTGAAAAATCAGCATACTGAAATGGAAGTTCTCGTTCCAATGAAGAACCTGAGACAGAGCTATTATAAAAATCAGTTAATTCCTTCATAAAAACACCGATCGACCAACCATCAACGGCAATGTGATGGAAACTAGCAAGGAAAATGTGCTCTTGTTCCTTTAACTTTAGGATGCAAAATCGAACAGGCACATCTTCACTTAGGTCGAAAGGAGTTCTCGCTTTCTGCTCTAAAATGGAATCAGCTTGTTGGAGAATGGTTTCGGATTCGCTAGCAGATAAATCGATTAATTCAACCTCAAAAGGGCAATAACGATCTCGGACTTGCATAGGAATTCCATCTTTAGCTACAATTCGAGTTCGTAAACTATCATGGCGCTTCACAATTTCATTTAAAGCCATAACAAAACAAGGATAGTGAAAACTCCCTATTAACCTTAAAACAAAAGGAATATTATAAAATGAATGATCAGGATTTAATTGATTGACAAACCACAATCTCTTTTGTGCAAATGAAAGAGGCAGCTGTTGAGAATCATCATTCATGTTTTTAATTAGTGACGACTTTTGTTCATTATGAATGTGCTCTTTATTGCTCTCTTTCTTAAGTAATCGCTGTAACAATAACGAGCGCTTTTCATAGGACAAATCACCCAATTTTGAAGACATCCGAATTCGTCACCTCCAATCATTGCTACTTAAATGCAACAAAGTCACCCATTACTAAACAATCTATGTTGGATTTTAAGAACGTATTAACTGCATTTTGAGGTGTACAAACAATCGGTTCATTATCATTGAACGATGTGTTAAGTATCATTGGAACTCCTGTTAATAGAGCAAACTCATGAATTAATTGATAGTATCGTTTGTTTATTTCAGGTTTAACGGTTTGCACTCTGCTAGTTCCGTCAATATGAACGATAGCCGGAGTTTTTTCTGGATATTTAGAGCTATAATTGACCAACATAAAGTCAGATGCACTGCATGCATGAGAAACTTCGTACCACTCATGCAATTGATCAGCTAGTATACTTGGGGCAAAAGGTCTGAAGTCTTCCCTATGTTTAACAATAAGATTTATCTTATCTCTCATTTCCGGGCTTCTTGGATCTGCTATCAAACTACGGTTCCCAAGCGCTCTCGGCCCAAACTCCATAGCTCCTTGGAACCAGCCTATAATCTTCTGCTCACATAATAACTGAGCAACATATTTCTCGATCGAATCCTTTCGCTCATAAGTCAAGCCAGCTTGCTGCAGAGCCAGCTCATATTGAGTATCACTAAAACTTGGTCCATAGTAAGGATGTGTAATTTCAAATCTAGGCGTGTGATTTAAATGTTCGTGCCAAACTAATTGGGCAGCACCAACAGCAGTTCCAGCATCATGTGCAGCCATATGAATATATAAATCAGCGTATAAACCTTCTTCAACAATCGATCCATTCGCCACGCAATTAAGGGCAACGCCTCCAGCTAAACATAAGTTGTCCATACCAGTGCTAATTTTAAAATATCGAATCATATGCAGTAATATTTTTTCGGTCACTTTTTGCAATGCATATGCAATATTTTGATGTACAGCCGTTACTTGCTCGTTCGCCCCACGACGTTTTGTGTTAAATGAATTCTCTAGCTCAGAGTAATCTTCTATGCGGAATTTCATGATGTTATTATCAATAGAAAATTTCCCATCCGGCAATATATGAACAATCTTGTTTAAGGCAGCAATAATTTTATCATCAGCACGTCCATACGTTGCCAACCCCATGAGTTTGCATGCATCATACTCTGAAAACCCTAAATATTTGCACATTTTTTCCCATAGAAAACCAATTGAATTCGGATAATTGATTTCTTCTTTAACTAGCAAACGTTCGCCTTTTCCTATTGCAAACATCGTAGAGGCACTTTCTCCGATTCCATCTACTACTAGAATTGCGGCCTCTTCAAATGGTGAACCATAGTAACTCGATGCAGCATGACTTAAATGATGTGAGATCCATTTAAATTCACCATGAAAGCCCATTTGCATGAGCTTATCAGGTATTTGATTTATTTTATCGTAAAAAAATTTTTCACCATCTTCGCTACCCCACCCGCCAGCTTCAACAAAATCCGCATGCTTGGCATTGTCCAATCTATTTTCCGGCAAAAATGAGCAAGCTACCCACTCTACTTCATCGATTTTAATGCCTGCTTGCTCCAAGCAATATTCAATAGCTTGAAGCGGTAATACATCTGGATTATCGATCTCGGCAGGCTTTCCGTGCTTAACTCGGTTGAATCGTTCTTCTTCAACAGCTGCAATCAAACGTCCATCTTTCAAAATAGCAGCTGATGATTCATGATATACACAATTTATACCTAAAATATACATTTTTGTCATACCACCTTTTTAGAGAGATAAGATTAAACAACGTACACTTCCGCCACTCTTTTTGAACTCACTCATGTCGGTTTTAATAACCTCGTAACCATAATGATTCAGCTTTTCTTCCAGCTCCGTCGTACAGTTATCCATAATCAATTTGTTGCCTATCGGAATGTTGTTACATACAAAGAATTCTTTTGCATCCTGTTCGGTGCATTCAATTCTTCTCTCGTACGTTTGGCGCAAATACTCTAAACTCTCATCAGTAAATGCAGAAGGGTAATAGAGCACTGTATTTTCATCAATTAAGGCAATTGCAAGGCCCAAATGGTAAAAACCATCGTCCTTTAAATGCAACACCCCTCGTAAGTTAAGATCAGGATATACTTTAAGCACATAGTCTAGCGCTTCCTTAGAAGAACGTTGACCGTAACCGTATAGCACTTCTTTATTAAACCAAACAACATCTCCCAATCCTTCAAATGCAATATTATCTGGGATTGTGTGACATTCCAATCCATTCTTATACATCCATTCCATATAATGCGGCACTTCAACTGCTCTTTCTGCATGACGGAAATTACTTGCTAAAAATTTGTTGTCGCATACGATACCAGCATCACCAATAAAGGTCATATCAGGACAACCCTCAGCAGGATCTAGCAGCACGATCTCTATTCCAAGGCTCTCTAATACACGATAAGCATAATTCCACTGTTCCTCTGCCTTCTCTTTGTTTACCTTATTGTTTACATCCATATACGGATTGATTGAGTATTCAATATCAAAATACGTTGGCTTGCACATCAAAACTTTTGTAATAATCATGTAAAATCACCCTTCTGTATATTTATTTTCAAATAACTTTCCAAGCCGCCATTTCTTTGATCAGAGTAGACATCTGTTTACGTTCGATTTCGATTCGCACCTCCTTGTTCAAATCTACGAAATTCAAGGACATGAGGCTGTTCGCACCAATCATAAATGCTTTGAATTGTTCTAAAGTTACCCCTTTGCCTAACAAATAAGGGATTATCCAAAAATCAAACGACCATTGCGGCAGCCATTGTGAATCCTCGATTTCTTGCTGCAATCTTTCAAGGTAATCCATCGCCTGCCCACTATTAAGTGTCGCATGCCGCCAAACAAATCCTTCTCCTGAAATATCATATTTCTCGCGTTGGGCATCAATTTTTGTACCTTTTTCGCAATACCACAATTGCGCCCTAAAATAGTCCATTTTGGTTTCTTTAATAAAATTTGTTGTTTCAAGCAGCGTTTCTTCTGATTCTCCGGGAAATCCAGCGATAAATGAGCCAAATGTAAGAATCCCGTGTTTTTTCAAAGTTTTAATTCCTTGGCTGTACTTCTCTATCGTGGCTGCTTTATTCATATTTTTCAGAATCGACGGTGCCCCTGATTCGATACCTAGAAACACACCTTTACAACCACTTTCAGCCATTAACTCAATAGCTTCTTCATCCGCATTTGCGCATCGGAAATAGGAGAACCAATTAAAGTTATATTGCTTTCTTATCATCAGCCGGCATATTTCTTTGAATCTTTCAATCGGCACATTGAAAGTGTCGTCAATAAATACCACATTCGATACGTTGCCTAACTTTTTAATAGAATCCAGTTCTAACTCGACTGTTGTTATATCTGTTAGTGTCAACTTTCCCGCTCTAGTCGGGTAATTACAAAAAGCACAGTTAAAGGCACAACTTCTAGCAGTCCTCGTTTGAATCGTATGTCCGAGACTTTCCTCTTGAAAGTTCATCCAATTAATATAGTTTTCATCTAAGTTGTTGCTCTCGGGTTCGACATGGGTCGTTATCAAGTCCCCATTTTCAAAAAAAGCAAGATTCGGCACACTACTAAGATTGCCCTTTTCTTTTAAGCATCCTATAACTTTTGTCAGTGTTAATTCACCTTGCGATTCCACCACGTAAATATCTGCACCGATATCTTCAAGCGCAATCTCAAAACCTTCCTTATCATAATTTCGAAAATGATTAAGAATGAGGGGCCCACCCACAACAATTTTGACATTCTGATTATGCTCACGAATGAAGTTAACCATCTCAATGACAGGAAAATTGAGTACATAAAATGTAGTCGTAATTCCAATAACTAAGGGATTCATTGACAAATATTGAATCAATTTATCTTTCTCATATTGGAACAAATTAACATAACGTCCTTTTACCCCTTTGTTATATAAATGATTCGACAAATAAACGGCGGCTAAGTTCGGAATCTCCCCCGATACAAACATGTCACGTTTCTGAGCAGAATTCGGAAATGCTTGTTTATAGACATAATTCATCAGATCAATGTAATTCAACTTTTGTCCATCTACCTCTACAAAGCTAAATTTCAGATCACGGTATGCCTCGGAATCTTTCCCATAATTCGATAACATTTGCTCATATGATGAAAATGAGGGCTCATTATATCCAATTAATATGTAGTCCAGTTGATCTCTTTCCAATTCAATCCCTCCACCACTCCGAACTTACGTTTCAATTCCTTCGATTTCATTCATTAACAGGAGTAATTCTTCATCTGAAATATCTGAAAACTTATGATTTACAATCGTTTGAATTAAAAAGTGAATCGTTAAAGATTGGAATACTTCATGCAACGGTATATTCACGTTAAATTTCTCATTTAATCTGGACAACATCATTGTCGCTAATAAAGAATGACCTCCCAGCTTGAAGAAATTATCGTAAATACCGATGCTTTCAGGCGCAATATTTAAAATGGATCCCCATATTTGCGAAACCTGAATTTCTTCTGGAGATAAAGCAACTGTTTTCTTTTTTTCACGTTGATTAAGCTTTGGATAGCTGCTTAATTTTTTTCTATCAACTTTCAAGTTCGGAAGCCGTGGAATCGAAGCGATTTCGATAATAGATGTAGGCACCATATAATCAGGCAACTTTAAACGCAAGAACGATACTATCTCCGCTTCCTCATATGAAGCTCCCTCCTGGAGCACAACATGAGCCAGAATATGCTTCTGATTCTGCTGATTATCTACTATAGATGCCACACACTCTTTTATACTGTCGTGAGAGTGTAAAGCTATTTCAATCTCTTCTAATTCAATGCGGAACCCGCGAATCTTTACTTGAAGATCATTGCGGCCAAGATGCTCGATGTTGCCATCCACAAGATATCTCCCTTTATCCCCTGTCTTGTACATACGTTCTCCATGTAAGCTGAATGGATTAGGAACAAATCGAGCAGCAGTTAAACTTGGATTTAAGTGGTACCCCATGGCTACACCATGTCCCGCAATATAAATTTCTCCTTGAGCTCCTATTGGAACAGGGTTGAACTCATCATCTAAAATATATACATCTGTGTTCGCTATCGGACGGCCTATCGGAACGCTGTTATGGTTGTCCTGTTGCACATTTTTCATACCAAACCAAATGCTTGCAACTGTTGTCTCAGTTGGTCCATACACATTGTAAAATGTACGGTTGTTGCTCCACTTAACAGCAAGTTTATGTTGGCATCTTTCCCCACCTGTTGCTATCGTTCGAAGTGACGGAACATCCTCTGGCTCCAACATTTCCAAAATAATTGGAGGCAAATCACCAAATTCCACTTCATTTTTACAAATCATCTCTTTGAGATCAGAAATCATAATCTGCTCTTCTCTAGATACGATACATAACGTAGCACCAGATAACAAAGCAGAGAAAATTTGATATACGGAGGCATCAAAGCTTATCGTTGCAAATTGACAAACGCGACTGTTATGCTGAATTCCAAATTCTTCGATAGCTGCTAAGGTAACATTAATCACGTTACTATGATTCACTAATACTCCATTTGGAACCCCAGTTGAACCCGAAGTATAGATGATATAAGCAGAATCGATACCTGTAACCAGAGCGTCCAGATTCCCTTCCAATTGAATACCGATCCGATCAATGTCGTCTAAATACATCAATGGAACCTGACTCGGAATATGCAACAATCCAAATGAAGCATGATCGGTCACTAGACAGTCTAAGTTTGCATTTTCAATGATTGTCGTCAGACGATCCGATGGTTGCAATGGATCTAACGGTACGTAAGCTGCACCGCATTTCAGAACAGCTAACATGCCTACTATCATCTCAATCGAGCGATTCACACAAAGACCAACATAACTGCCTCGCTTAATATGATTTTGTTGTAATTGACGAGCAATTCGATTTGCCGTATCGTTTAACTCTTTATAAGTCATTTGTTGCTCTTTAAATGTAAGTGCAATGCTGTCCGGATAATTTTCAGCTTGCTGCTCGAACAACCCATGAATAGTATGTTCCTTGTCTGGCTGCTTAGTGACTCCTGAACGCCATTTATCCAATGTTTGCTGTTCATGTTCTGACAGTATTGATATTTGTGATAGTGGATTTTCTGGGTATTTCACAATGTCCCCGAGTAAAGAAATGTAATTATGTAACATTCTTACGATACTATCTGCTTCATACAAATCTGTACTATATTCAATGACGGCAGACAATTTGCTATCGGAAGATTCAATAATAAGCAAGGTTAAATCAACCTTGGATGTCGACCATTCATACATAAATGGTTGAACCGCAAGCTCTCCAAGCTTAAAGTTCGCCACTTGATCATTCTGATACGTAAACGCAACTTGGTATAACGCATTATGACTTGAGCTCCGCTCTGGACAAATTGCTGCGACAATTTTTTCAAACGGATAATCCTGATTTTGAAATGCATCAAGTGTAGTCGCTCTAATGTCATTTAACAAAGATGTGAACGGGGTATGAGATGCGCATGTTGAACGAATAACAATTGTGTTAACAAAGAAACCAAATATCGAATTCAGTTCTTGATTATCTCGTCCCGAAACAGGAACACCGACTAAAATATCGGATTGCTTAGAGTAGCTGTACAGCAACACATGGAATGCGGATAACAAAGTGATGAAATTGGAGACACCATGAGCTCGACTCATTTCTTTTACACTTTGTGCAAGCTCGACAGGAAAATCTAGTCGCTTTGTTCCTCCTCGGAAGCTTGGAAATGGTTGTCTTTGACGATCTGTGGGTAACTCGAGAACGGAAGGCGCATCCCTCAGTTGTGCCTTCCAATAATCTAGTTGCGATTTCATTTCACCACTATCCATCCACTGTCTCTGCCACAGGCTATAATCAGCATACTGAAGTGGACTATCTAACTCGATATCTTCTTGTTCTATATAAGCCGTATAGTAACGCTCTAACTCTTCTAATAACAAAGAGATTGACCAACCATCTGCAATGATATGATGCATGACTACACACAACACAAACTTGTTTTCGTCTGTTTTTATCAAAGTAATTCTTATTAGAGGACCATCTTCCAAGGAGAATGGAAGTTGAATTTCTTGTTCTACTAGATTTTGAACATCGCCTGTTCGAACAGAATCCGCTGAGCCTTCTAATTGAACGTGCTTGATATCAATAGTGATATCTTTTACGCTTTGCACTGCTTTTTCATTACTAATAGGAAATACTGTACGCAAAGCCTCATGTCTTTCTACAACCTGATTGATACTCCATTGCAATGCATCGATTTGGAGTTCCCCCTCTATTTGAACAACTATCGGGAGGTTATAGAAGCAACTTTTCGGACTTAACTGATGCAGAAACCATACTCGTTCTTGAGCAAAAGACATTTCCATCATATTATGATGTTGAACCTTCTGGATCGCTTGCAAAGAGACTGGTTTAGCAGCCCGATTGATGCGAATAATTTCATCAGCTAACTCGTCTACGACTGGATATTTAAATATGGTTCGTAACCCGACCTTTGTTTTGAGCGTCTTACGAATTCGTGAAACCAATTTAGTAACGAGTAGAGAATGGCCTCCCAACTTAAAAAAGTGATCTTTACCCTTTATATTCTTGAGTCCAATAATCTCTTCATATAAACCGCATAATATTTCGATTATATTTGTTCTCTCGGAATAATTGAATTCCGGTAATTGGTCCACACTGTCTGTTTTCTGATAACTGTGCTGTATGTTTTCTAAAGTGAGGTTCAATACATTTCGATCGATTTTTCCGGATGCCGTAAGGGGAATCGAAGCTAGTACAATAATATGTTTGGGAATCATATAATCTGAAAATGCTCTCGTTAAACAACTACGAACTTGTTCTCTTATCAACTTCTCTGGCAGATCGCAATCTTGCTGTGGAACAATAAAAGCTGTTAGCTCATGCTCATAGTTATCCTTTGATTTAGCAAAAATAACAGCTTCATGAACAAAAGACTGCTTCATTAATTCGTGTTTGATTTCATCTGGCTCTACACGATAACCGCGTATCTTAAGCTGATCGTCGGATCTTCCTATAAACTCTAGATTTCCATCAGGCAAGTATTTAACGATATCGCCGGTGTTATATAGACGTTTTGATGTATTCAAAGCATCAAAGTGAACATGTTTAAATCTTTGTTCTGTAAGATCCTTTGCATTGATATAGCCTCTGGCAACTCCTTTACCTTCTACATACAGTGTGCCTGCAATTCCAATCGGTACTGGTTGCATGTTGTCATCTAACACATACAACTTCGAATTGCCCACTGGTGTCCCTAAAGGAGTATTGCCATAGTTGCGTCCTGCATCTTCCAACGTAACTTTATACATAAGCACTCCAACTGTTGTTTCAGATGGACCATAGTGATTATATATGCTGCATGTTTGAGCCTTCTTATGAATATTGCGCACGTACTCCCAAGAAGAAGCTTCTCCCCCGAATATTAATCCATGCTTTGGAAGCAGCTCAACTATGTCCATATTATGTTCTAATGCGCGCAAATGAGAAGGAGTTATTTTCATCCAGTCAATATGATAACTAGAAATATAGCTAGCCAGCTTCTTCGCATCCAAAGCATCATCTTCCAGGATAAGATGCAGGCAACCACCAGATAGTAAAGAGCCATATAGCGCCGTTTTGCAAAAGTCCGTTGTTAATGCTTGCAGTAAAATGTGATGATGACCGGTATGCATACCAAAAAATTGAACGGCAGATCTTACATAGTTAGTGATATTACCGTGTGTAATTTCCACCCCTTTTGGGGCTCCCGTTGATCCGGACGTAAACACGACGTATGCCGTATGATCGATATTACCCACAGATTCAGGATTTTGTTTAGATAAATGCATAGTCTGAGCATGAATCTCGTTCATTTGCATGACTTTCAGATCATGATTAGCGTTTTCAATGACTGCTTGCTCATTCACGATTACAATACGAATTGTAGCGATATCAATCATCGATTGAATGCGATTCCATGGATTCTTCGTGTCTAAAGGCACATATGCTCCGCCTGCTTTTAGCACAGCCAATATACATACAATATAATCTAACGATTTTCGCATATATAAACCGATTTTCGTATCCACACTGACGCCATTTTCTATTAAATAGTGAGCAATCTGATTCGCTTTTTCATTCAATTGCTTAAAGGTTAAAGAGGCCTCACCTAAGACGATAGCGGTTGCATCCGGACTTTGTACAACCTGTTGCTCAAACCATTCATGCAGTAATCGCTCTTCATTAAAACGTTGAGATGATTGTCCCCAATCTAATAGCAGTTTGTTTTTTTCCTGCGTGCTTAATATTGACAATTCGTCAATTGGATCATGATAACGATGTAATACATTCATCACTAAGGCATTAAAATATTCAACTAACCGCTCAATCTCATCCTCTGCGAATAGAGGTGTTGCAAATTGAACTAATAACCGCATGGACTGATCTGTTATGACAAATGAGAATATTAAATCATACTTGGTCGTTTCATTGTAAATAAGCGTTGCTTCCGTACTCAAGCCATTAAAAAGCACATCCGATGGTTCATGTTGCATCCCATACATTACATTAAACAAGGCTGAATCTCTGGATTGCCCAAACTCTTTTGCTATCACTTCTATAGGAACATCCTGGTTTGACAATGTTTCAAGGAAGCCATCCCGGACTTGATGGATGAGTTCGCAAAATGGAGGATTTCTAGATAAATCGCTTCGGTATAGGGTCGTATTCACAAAACAACCCATCATATGGTCTAAACTTTGATTTGTTCTTGCAGTTATTGGAGATCCCAATACGATGTCTGTCGTGCCTGTATATTTGTAAATTAACAGGTTAACCAAAGTTAATACGGCAACATTTAATGTAACTTGTTCCTTTTGGCTTATTTCCAAGATTGCATTGTATACATCTGACGGTATATCCTTGGATATTTTTTTGCCGTTCCTATTTTCAGTTATTCGATTCTCAGAATGGCCAGCAAATGAAATAGCGTCAGGAATATTCGCCAGCTTATTTTTCCAAAATTGAAGCTGATTTTGGAGTTTTGGTGATGATATGCGCTTGCTCTCCCATACGGAGTAATCTGTGTAGCGTAATTTCAGTTCAGGCAATTCCGGTGTCTGGTTTGAACAAAAATCATTGTATGCAGATGCTAACTCTCGCATAAAGATTCCGGTCGAAGTACCATCTGAAATAATATGATGTACGATATAAAAGAGTACATGTTCCTGGTCACTAATTTTAATTAATTTAATCCGAAATGGTGGATCGTTAACGAGATCAAAAGGTTGGTTAGCTTCCTCAAGGGCGTATTGGTTAATAGTTTCCTGTTGATCCCCGTGCAGATGGGAAAGATCAACGATTGGAAGTTCAAATTTAACTTCATCCAAATATTGCTGATAAGGGATATGATCCACTTCATGGAATCTCAATCTTAAAACTTGCTGACGATCAATCAACAATTGTATAGCCTTTGTTAAAGCTTCAATTTGCAGCTCGCCATTTAACCGTACGCTAATCAAGGCATCATTAAAAATAGGAGTGCCTAAATTTAATTTTTCAACAAACCACATCCCTTGTTGTGCATAAGACAGCGGATATTTCCCGTCATCAGATATAAAAGTATCTAATTTAATTTCATCTTGCTGCACCTGCTCAATTTCCAAGCGCAGCAATTCAATTAACTTCTCCCTCTGCTCTACGGAAAGCTCATCAATCCGATTGTCTGACTCTCTCATATCCTCACCTCGTCAAGACAGTATTCAGAACTTTTGTTAGCCTTCTAATTTATTCAACAGTTTGTTTAATACTTCAACATCGATACCGGACAATTGATATTTGTAGATATACGCTGCCTGTTTCTCGATAGTTGGTGCTTCAAAAATAGTTCTCATAGATACACCAACTTTGAAAACTTCATTGATGCGGTTTACTAATCGGATAGCCAACAAGGAATGGCCGCCAATGATAAAGAAGTTGTCGTATATATCCAACTGCTTTCTATTTAAAATTTCACACCATATTTGTTCCAGTTTTGACTCTGTCGCCGTTCTCGGCCTATTGTTTAGGCAGTCCATTTCTTCTGCAAAATCCCATTTTTTCAATGCAGCCATATCAATCTTTCCACTACTTAATAGTGGTAATTTATCCACATAGACCAGATGAGTTGGAACAAATGCTCCTGGCAGCCTTTCAGACAGAAACTCAATGATTTCTTTTTTGTCCTTGCGTGCATCACCTTGTTGTAAGACGATAAATGCAGATAAAATCGGTTGTTCCTGTTCGTCATATATAATCGTAACTACAGCTTTTTCTATAGCCTCATAACGAAGCAGCACATTCTCAATCTCTCCAGATTCAATACGGTGACCCCGTATTTTCACTTGATTATCACTTCTGCCAAGTAATTCAATACTTCCACAAGCATGAAAACGTGCGAGATCCCCCGTTCTATACACCTTGGTATATCCTTCATTATTCATCTTAAGATTGATAAATTTACTGTTCGTTAATTCAATATTATTTAAATACCCTGTTGCGACTCCCATTCCTCCAATACAAAGCTCTCCAACTACACCAATTGGAAGTAGGTTCAAGTTACTGTCGACAATGTAGAATTGAGTATTAGCAACAGGCTTTCCAACTAGGATTGTACTATCCTTGCTGTCGATTGCTTGTACAGAGGACCATACAGTCGTTTCAGTCGGTCCATACATATTGTAGACGTTAATTGTAGAAAACCTTTCGTATATACGATCCTTGAGATGCACACTCAATCGTTCTCCTCCCAAAAGAACTGTCTTTAAGGAAGACCTACTAACGGATCGATTCATTCCGGACAATACGATTTCCATAAGAGAAGGTGTACATTGCATGATTGTTACGTCATGCTTGTGAATGAGCTCCTCTAGTGAATAAGGTTCTTTTTGAACGATGCATTTCTGCCGCAGCAGATTTAGATGTTCCAAGTGTTCAATAATTTGTTCTTTTTCAATTCCAAAGTCAATCAAACAACAAATCTCATTAACTCCAATTGCTTTAAGCTCGCGAACAATGTTAGTGCAATGCGCAACATCCCCAAGCAATCCATTCTGTTCAAAATAAACATCAGCAGCTCGGTTCCATCTCATTTGCTCCATCTCTTCACCTGACGGATTGGAGTACGCTACATGTTCCATTTTTTTAATCAAATTTGCTGATGATTGCAAATAGCGCTTTACAGGTTCATAAGCTATAGCACGAACTTGCTCATTGGATTCACCAACAAATGTGTGCATCATTAATGAAATCTTATGATCTTTTGGATTATGCCCGTGTTCGATTAAAGCTTTATGATACAACTGAATATGATGTTCGAGCTGTTGGATCGATTGTCCAATAAGATGCGTCAATACGTTGGCTCCGATACGCCCAGCTTGTATATACGTATCCGCTGATCCGCTAGTCGTTACCCATACAGGCAATTCCTTCTGAATCGGTACAGGCTGCACCTTCAAACTGACATTGCGGCCTTCACCATTTATACAATCCCATTCTTCTCCCCTCCATATACTTTTAATACGAGGGATATAATCAATCAACACATCCGCACGATCCTGAAAATGGTCTGGATTAAAGACAAAATCATCAGGATGCCAACCGGATGCAAAAGAAATCCCTACTCTTCCATTTGAAATATTGTCTACAACTGACCATTCTTCAACAACCCTGAACGGATGATGCAAGGGTAATACAACACTGCCTGCTCTAATGCTGATACGATTCGTAATCATTGCCAATGCTGCCCCTACTACCGATGGGTTTGGAAACAATCCCCCGAACTCATCAAAATGACGTTCTGGCATCCACACTGCCGTGAACTTATTCTGATCCGCATATTTTGTTGCTTCAAAAATCAAATTGTATTGTTCTTGTCCCAAATTCGATAAAGAGGAAAAAAAGGATAGACTAAAATCTATTGGACTCTTTTTGTCTGTGTCGTCTATTCGATTTGCCTTCCTGAACATCGCTTCATCTGAAGCAATTATGACTTTTGCCCCTTGAGACAACGGCCATAGCAACTCCAATATGGAGATATCGAAACCAATACTTGTGACCGCTAGCACCGTATCATTTGGACCACACTTTATTTTTTGTTGCATTGCGACAAAAAAGTTTAATATGTTTCCGTGACTGATTTGCACCCCTTTGGGCTGCCCAGTTGAGCCAGACGTATAGATTACATAAGCCTGGTCTTTCAACGACACTTTATTGGAGGGGTCACAGAAATCGTCATCTTCGTTAATATTTTCGAGGCTTAAAATGGTCAGCTCACGAGATACCGCTAATTTCTTAAGCCCAGTTTGTGAAACTACTACTGAAAGACCCGAATCTTCAATCATACCATTCAAACGGTGAACTGGAATTGTTGGATCAAGCGGGAGATACTTTCCTCCCGCCTTTAGCACCCCAAGCATCCCTGCGATCATCTCATCCGAACGTTCTAAATAAATACCAACTATCGTATCTAATGTCACGCCTGAATTTCTCAATACAACAGCAATTTGATTCGCTCGATGGTTTAAGTCTTTGTAAGTAACTTGACGATCCTCAAATACGACTGCAATTGCGTCAGGAGTTAAATTAACTTGTGCTTCGATAAGTTGATGGATACATTTTTCCGGCAATGACATATCGGTTGCATTCCACTCATCTAGCATCAGATCTTTTTCGTCCTGTGTAAGCATGTCAAGTTCAGTAATAGGGATATCAAGATGAGAAATTCCCGAATTTAGCAAGATACAATAATGCTTTAACATTTGAGATACAATCTCGTTCGTAAATAAATCAAAGCTGTATTCACATTCCAAAATTAGCTCATTGCCTCGACGATCAATGGTAAACGATAAATCGTATTTTACGATTCCCGTATCTACTTTACTTACAGTGCAGTTCGTTGCATGAAATAAATCATGTTGTGGTTCATTATTTAAATACGTATATAGCACTTGAAAAATTGGACTATAACTCAAATCTCTGGTCGGGTTAATTGCCTCAACAACTTTTTCAAAAGGGCACTCGCTATGCTCATATGCGGATAACATCGTTTCTTTCACATCATGCAGCAAAGACCTGAAAGTTTGATAATCAGACATGCTTGTGCGCAATGCAATATTATTCATAAATAAGCCAATAATTTGTTCTGTATCTGGATGATTGCGATTGAGCATAGTAGAGCCTATAACGATATCCTTTTGACCTGTATATCTGTACAATAGCGCAATTAAGGCACTTTTCGTCACCATATATGGTGTCGCCATCGCCGCTTTGCAAACGCTTTGAATTTTGGCAACTATGTGCGACGGAATCTTGATCTCTTGCTTCGCACCTTTACTTGTTCTATTTTTAGGCCTCGTTCCGATTGCAGATAGATTCAACAATGGTGGTGCATCTTGTAGTGCATCTACCCAGTAGTTCAATTGCGACTGAAAACCGTCATCTTGCATGTACTCTCTTTGCCAGATGGAATATTGCGAATACGTAGGTCCACCAGTAGATAACGTACAGCGCTTCTGAGCTACTAATAAAAGATATAACTCACTCAATTCCTGGAAAAACATAGACATGGACTGAGCATCACTAATGATATGATGAATAGCAACGATTACAGCAGACTCATGTTCAGCGATTTTTACAAAACCGACCCGAAACAATGGGCCTTCGGATAAATTAAAGGGCTTAAGCGCCATCGCACGAGCCATATCATTCAATTTTTTTTGAAGATCGTCTTTATTGTCCCATGATGGTTCGAACTGTTGAATATCTATTGGCAGTGAATCCAATACACGTTGATAGACTTTGTCCGATTCCGTGTATAATACGGTTCTTAAACTTTCGTGCCTTTCCGCAAGCAACACAATACTTTGTTGTAAATAGCTAAAGTTCAACAAAGTGTTTAAATGCAGGATGAAACCCTCATTATATATCGGCGTTTCTGGGTGTAGCTGCTCCATAAACCAAATTCTTTCCTGTGCAAATGATAGCGGAAGCTTTTCTGCTGACTGTGTAGATGCAGATTCACCTGATTGCTTGTTGACTTTCTCATCTTGTTTTAAACCTTGTATCGTGTCTATAAGATCTGAATCATTCGGCATCAGTATCAAACCTCTTCATGGATAGTATTTGACCCAACCTCTCTTTTGTTCAAGCTACACATTGTCTTTATTACACTCATCTATCTCATTGATGACTTTGATAACAAACTGTTTAAACGTTGGCAACTCAAAAAAAGCACGAACAGAAATAGTTACACTATACCGTTGACGAACTGCAGCAGTAATACGCATCGCTAATACTGAATCCCCACCGAGTTCAAAAAAATTATCATTGAAACTAAAGTTCTCTATTTTTAAAGTATTTTTCCATATTTCCTTGATAAACAATGACTCTTGTCTACTTTCTATTTGTTCGTCAGTAGCCGCAACCTCCACGTACAGTTTGGCCGAACTCCTACTTAACAAAGCAGCTCTGTCCAGTTTCCCATTTGAAGTGTAAGGGAACTCGTTTACTAGGAGGAAGTGTGCGGGAACCATATAGTCAGGAAGTAACTTTTTGGTGTATTCCCTAATGTTTCTAACGATAGGTGCCACTAAATCTGACTCTAAATGAGAATTCACGATACCCTCTAATATTACAAACGCTACTAATTGGCTTTCATTAGTAGACAGGTCTTTTTTCAGTACGACAGCTTGATTTATCCAAGGGCATTTATTTAAGGTTTGTGTAATTTCCTCTAGTTCAATTCTGTATCCCCTGATTTTAACTTGGTTGTCTATTCTGCCTAAAATATCAATATGGTTATCTGGTAAATACCTTCCTAAATCTCCAGTCCGGTATAATCTTTCATTTGTCTCAGGATGAATGATAAAACTTTGACGGGTCCGATCGAAGTCTTTCCAATATTCGACTGCCAATCCGACACCACCAATATATATTTGTCCGACGACTCCATTCGGACATAGTTCCAAACGGTCATTTAATATATACAACATTTGATTATTTAACGGCTTGCCGTAAGGGATATTATTCCAATCACTCTCGACATTATGGATTGGGTAACAGATAGACCAGATGGAAGCTTCAGTGGCCCCGCCTAAGCTAATAACCTTCGCATTCGGTACATACTGCTTGATTCGGTTAGGCAATTGAAGCGGTATCCAATCTCCGCTAAGCAATATTACGCGAATATGCTCGTTTGTTATTGGAGGATGCTGCTCTTCCATATAATCCATATAAATACTCATCATCGAAGGAACTGAATTCCATATTGAGATTTTCTCTCTTTCTACAAACGCTGCAATTAAGATAGAATCTTTAACGGTTATTACTTTCGGAATGATAATGGTTGCTCCAACATCCAAAGCTCCGAACACATCATAAACAGATAAATCAAATCCTAGCGATGAAAATGCGGCGATTCTATCATCACTTGTGACATTAAAACGGCTATTAATATCTGTTACCGTATTCATTGCACCTATATGGTCGATCAAAACTCCCTTAGGCTCTCCAGTCGAACCTGAGGTATATATAATATAAGCCCAGCCTTGTGGATGAACACGGCGTTCATAATCAGAGCGCTTATTTGCAGGCATATCAAGTGCATCGAGTTCAACGACTCTCACTTCAGCACTGCAAGCATGTACAAGCTCTACTATTGAAGTCTGTGTAAGAATCGTTTGCGTACTGGAATTGGCTAGTATCGTTCTGATTCGGGCTTCAGGCAAACTAGCATCTAAAGGCAAGTAAACAAGTCCAGCTCTAAGGACACCCAAGACGGCGACAACTTGCATCCAACCTTTTTCCAACAATACGGCAATGGGGCGATCCATATCCGACACTTGTTCCTGCAATAACTTAGCAACATGACTTGAAAGTATGTCTAATTCGCGATACGTGATCGACACGTGATCATTCTCACTCACAATGGCCACATGTTCGGGTCTCGTAATAACTTGTTCCTCAAATCCATCGTAGAGAAGTCTGCTAAGTCCCTTATTTACAATGTAATCTTGAAATCTTCGCTCTTCCTGCAAATCATGAAGCGGAATCAAACTTGTAGCTTCCCACATTTGCTCATCCGCACACAAGCTATCGATCACCTTCAAAAATGTTTGATACATATGCTCTGGCATGTTTTCAGGGAAAACATCACTCATGAAATCCCAGTTAAATTGCAACGAGCCATCAGACAATTCATCAATTTGAAAGTCCATCCACACTTGAGGGGATTGATTGCTGCGATACACTTCTGTTCCCAGCCACTGACTATCTGTATCCTCACCTTCTACAAACAGCCCTGTAAAAACCACGGGCATGGAAGCTGTAAGTGCATTCGTCGATTTATTGATCTCCCTCATGACTAACGTTCCGTTAAAGTACCGATGATCTAAGTCACGTAATAACTGTTCCTGAATGCAAATAGCCCGCTCCTTAAAAGTTCTGCCTAAAGTAAGATCAACTTCTAATAACAAGGTTGAAGTGAATGAGCCTACTAGTTTATTCACATCCTTGTGAAATGGAATACGACTAAAGATTGGCATATTTAATGTAAATCTTTGGCTCGAACTCCATCTTCCTATAATTTCGGCATATACAGATAAAAGCAATCCAGAAGGCGTCACACCAATACGAGATGCTTGTTTCTTAAGCAACTTCCACAAGTCTGATCGAATCACTCCTGCTTTACCCAACAGATTGTTAGACTCGTTTGACTTCATCTTCAGTATTGGTAATTGCGGTGCTGCTGGTAGGGTCGGGATTTTATCCATCCAGTATTTACGCGCATTTTGATAAAGGTTGCTTTGCTTAAATTCTACTAGGGTAGTTACATAATCGCGATACGATATTTCTAGCTTATCAAGCTGCATATCTAAATTTTCATATAAGGACATCCACTCACTGTTTAAAATCTTATCTGTCATTCCATCCAAGATCAGATAGTCAAATTTAGTATGGATAATCGTCTTATTTTCAAACGTGCTGGCCCGAATTTCAAATAAAGGCCACTGACCGCTTTGAGAATTGTTCTGTTCCATTTCACGTCGAATCTCGAGAAGTTTCTTCTGCTTCTCTACTTCGTTCAGCCCATTCAGCGTCTCCAATTTGATGGTATAAGGTGGCACTTCATTTAGGATTTGTTGCTGGCCATCATCAAACACAACCGCCCTTAACATATCATGTCTCACGATTAGACGAGAGAAAGCTTTATTCAATCTAACGAGATCTATATCTTCGCAATGTACTTCCCTATAGATATAGCTCCCAATTTGACCATATTCATAACCCTCGTTTCGACCAATAAAGTAGCCTTCTGCTAACTCGGTTAATGGAAACGGTTCATAAATAAGTTCTGGAGTTGAAATAATTGTAATAATATCGTTATCTTCCGTTAAATCAGATATGTGTAATTGTTCTTCAATTATTTTCGCTGTTTCTTTTGGAGTTGGGAAATCCATGAATATGTTGGATGATAAATTAATCTTGAATGTCTTATTTAGTTCATCAACTATGTCCAAACTTGCTAATGAATGTCCTCCAAGCTCAAAAAAGTTATCATCTAGGCCTATCGGATAAACGCCTAATTCGACCTCCCACGTTTCAACCACTTTCTTTTCGATCTCACTACGTGGATGAATGATATCTTCCTGAAACTCAGTTCTCATATATATCGTCGGTTCATAATTAGAAATTTGTTGGTTCGTTTCGGATAATTTAGTTTGATTTGTGTTTGAATCAATCGCATCAATCCAATACTTTTGCTTATCAAACGAATAGGTCGGAATTTTTACTTTGGCAACATCACCAACGCTCATATTACGCCATTCAATATCAAGGCCACTGTTCCACAAATAACTTACAGCACTCAAAAATGAGCTGTAGGCACAGCTACTATCTAATTCGAGACCTAATCCAACATCCAAACTAAGTATTTCAGAATCGTCTCTCAATCGAGCATGCGAATTGGTTTGCTTTTTCTTCAATAAGGTTGTCCAATATGCGAAGTCAGTCGCTTGCTCCTCAGTAATCCAATCCCCCGTTATGTTTGATATAAAAGGAATTTTAGGTGTAAACAGTGTTCGCTTCGGTTTATAATGTTCTAGTAATTGATCCAATTCGTTGGTTGATACTTCGACTTGCTTATTTTGTGAAAGCCGATCACGGAACACAGCTAATCGCAGCGAATCTTCTAAGCTGAAAACATCCGCCAAACAAGCCGCTACATACTCGCCAAGATCAGCCCCTGCAATTTTTTCAGGAATGACGCCAATCTCCATCCATAACTTCGATAACGCATACTCAATTGTAAATAGGATAGAGTGATTGTTCTCAGACAATGTTATTGCGAATTGACTATCATCATGATTTGATTGGTTAGTAAACACTTTCTTAATGTCCACTTGTGCAATCTGAAGCAATAACTGGGAACATTTCTCCACTTCTTTGCGGTAAATGGAGTCTTGTTTGTATATCTCACGCCCTAATGTCATATAGTGCGAGCCTGATCCTGCGAGCTTAAAACAGACTCCTTTACTTTCTTTCTTCTTAAATGGTTGTTGCTCATTTAGGAATTTCAATAATAGTTCGCGCGCTTCTTTGTTGCTTTTAGCAACGATTGATTGTCTATAAGGAAACGCATGCCGCCCAACTCGAGATGTGTAAGCAACATCTCCAAATCGAGGTGCCTCCTCTTCCCCAAGGAAATCGCTCATCTGTATCAAAGCATCTTTTAATGATGTAGAGGTATTAGCCGACAATGTAAGGATGTGGCTGTTTTCTTCAGGCTCATTTCTGTCTAGTGTAAAAGCTTCTTGCAATATGATATGAGCATTAGTACCTCCGATACCAAACGAACTTACTGCCGCTCTTCTTGGCGTTCCAGTCAGAGTTAGGCTTTCCCAAGCTTTTAATTCGGTATTTACATAAAACGGTGACTCTTCAAGCTTCATTTGCTTATTCGGTTCGTGATAATTAATGCTAGGAGGAATTTGCTTATTTTCTAGTGCGCATACTGCCTTTATCAGACTCGCCACCCCAGCTGCTGCATCCAGATGTCCAATATTTGGCTTAACAGAGCTAATAGCACAGTGACCATTCTTGTTTACATTATAGACTTGACTTAAGGCTAACAATTCGATCGGATCTCCAAGCGGAGTTCCTGTACCATGGGTTTCAATTAACGTAATACTTTCTGATGCGACTCCTGCATTGTGAATGGCTTCCGCTAATACTTTTGCTTGCCCTTCAATACTAGGTGCTGTGTATCCCATTTTAAGAGAGCCATCGTTGTTAATTGCCGAACCTTTAATGATCGCTCTAATCCTGTCCTTATCAGTAATCGCATCACTTAATCGTTTAACAATTACAATACCTCCACCATTTCCTGGTACAGTACCATTTGCTGCTTCATCAAAAGCCCGACATTTTCCATCAGGTGAATATATTCCACCCGGTACAGCCGGGTAACCTTCATGTTGTGGAAGCTGTACAGATACCCCGCCAGCGAGTGCGAGATCACATTCGCCCGTTAATAAACTTTGACAAGCTAAATGAATCGCGACCAAGGAGCTGGAGCATGCTGTTTGCACTACCAAGCTCGGACCTTTTAAATTCAATTTATAAGAAATAAGCGTAGAGATAAAATCGTTTGCACTAGTTACAAATGTAGAAGTTTGACTTTCTAGTTTGCGCCGCCCAATCCTAGGCAATAAATGATGTAAATAATAAGAATTCTGCCCTGCTCCAGTAAAGACGCCTACTTTGCCTGACACATGCAGGGGATCATATGCTGAATCTTCTAACGCACTCCAAGCACATTCCAGCAGTAGCCTTTGCTGTGGGTCGAGCATTTCCGCTTCACGAGGATTAAATCCAAAAAATGCTGCATCAAAGTATTCGATATCAGGTAATATTCCTCTTGAACCGATATATGGAACATCAGTATCAAAATTTTTATCTAATTGATGATTAATACTCTCGACTCCATGAGAGATATTTTCCCAAAAGTCATCTATATTCGCAGCACCTGGGAATCTTCCTGCCATCCCAATTATTGCAATATCCAGATCAGACACATATTGATTAGAAATCAGAATCTACTCCTCTCTGATATTTTAAGCTTATTTATCTGCCCTAAAGTTGTTTCTTCTATTTCTTAAATTTAGCAATCTCTCGTTTCTACTATGTTTTTCTGAATCCGGAGTTGTCGGTATTTTATTATTACTTTCCCCTTTGTTACGGCTATTAATAAAGGCTATTAACGTATGAATTGTAGGGTACCTGAACAAGTCCATCATCGACATACAATCACCAAAATGTGAAGTCAACCTATTGTGCAGATCAGTTAAAAGCAAAGAGTGACCACCTATTTCGAAAAAGCTCACATCATAGTTGGTTACTTGCGTCCCCAACACTTCTTGCCAGATATTGCGTATTATTTCCTTATCCGTACTCTTATTTAGCTTGGGTTCAATATTTGTTTCTTCTTGTGATGATTCCATCTCTAGTAATTTCTTTTTATCAATTTTGCCGCTAATATTTAAAGGAATTTGATCTATAAATACAAACTTACTCGGAATCATATAAAATGGAAGCTTCTCCATTAGATGTGTTTTTATTAAATCAACCGTTACTGTTTCTGAATCTGAAACAATGTACGCTGTTATATAATCTTGCAGATTGTTTTTGATGTTCGGTATAATTGCAGCTTCTTGAATGTAAGCGAGCTGTTTAATCGTTAGTTCAATTTCTTCTGTTTCAATTCGATACCCTCTTATTTTAAGTTGGTTATCTACCCGCCCCACATACACAATATCTCCATTTTCATCGTAAGTTGCAAGATCACCCGTTCGGTATAGTCTTGCCCCAAGCGTGTTTGAATATGGATGTGGTATGAACTTTTCAGCGGTCAGGCCAGGACGATTTGCATATCCTCTGGCAAGACCCTTGCCACCAATAAACAATTCGCCAACGATTCCGATTGGTACAGGATCTAAATTACGATCCAAAATGTACGCTTGAACATTGTCTATCGTTTTTCCCAAAGTTACCCGATTGCTTAAATGATTAAATTCCAAAACTGTCGTACACACGGTGCCTTCAGTTGGACCATATGCATTATAAAAACGAGTGCATTGGCTCCATTTGTTTGCTAATTTGAGACTGCAAGGTTCCCCTGCAGAGGTCACACTTTTGATATTCATCGCCTCCTCAGGCAAAACCGAGAGAACGGATGGAGGTAAAGTAACCCTTGTGATCTGATTGTTTTGTATAAAAGTGACCAAATTTTCTCCAGGCAATAACTCTTCACTTGTTCCAACACACAATGTTGCTCCAGCAGCCAAACAAGGGAATATATCCGTCACAGAAGCATCGAAGCTTAAGGAAGAGAATTGCAATATCTTGTCTTCAGGCGTAATATTGAATATTTTTATATGGCTGCTGATCAAATTAATTACAGAACCATGTTCAATATAAACACCTTTAGGCTGGCCCGTGGATCCTGAAGTATATATGACATATGCCAAGTTGCGCTTGCTAATGCCTACATCCAAATTATTTCTGTCACATGGAATTACGCTTTCCGGTATTTTTGATAAATTTACAATTTTCACATTCGGATGTTGACTTTTTATTTCGGCCTCACTCTCGGATATGACAAGGAAAGCTCCTGAGTCTTCTATCATGAACTTAATTCGCTCAGAAGGATAATCAGGATCAATTGGCAAGAATGCTCCGCCTGCTTTCAAAATAGCCAACATCAAAACGATCGAGCGCATTGATTTTGCAAGATGTAGACCCACTAAAGACTCTGGTCCAACACCTTGGCTTATTAAATACCGAGCCAGTTGGTTAGCTTGTTCATTTACTTCACCATATGTTAAAGACTTGTCCGTTGATCTTATCGCAATCGCATCATAGTTAAGGTCAACTTGTCTTTCAAACAGACGATGTACAAGTTCTTCATCTTCAAAACATTTATATCTATTAGAGGAATAAGCCATCTCAATGGGCTCTTTCTGCTGCACATGCGATCGATTCCATGTATAAAGCAACATTTCTTTTTCTACATCGCTAATATAAGTTACTTGTTGTATCGGTACTAATACATTTTCGAGAACCTTGTTAAGCACTTGCAAAAAATGAGAAGACATCCTGGCAATTACCGTATCCTCAAATTTCCCAGCATCATATTCCATTTTGCCGCGCAATCTTCCATCCATTTCTTCAAAACCGATATACAAGTCATATTTAGCAAAACCAAAATGATGTTCAACAAACTGAATATCCAAGTCTGAAAGAGTGAAATTGAGCTTCTGCTCAACTTGAAATACGACATTAAAAAATGGAGATTCTCCATTCATCCGTTCAGGCTGTAATTCTTTTACGACCATTTCAAATGGGATATCTTGATTATCAAAACCTTCTATTACCGTCATTCTCACCCGTTCAATCAATTGCTTTATGGATATGTCATCTCTTATTTCTGTATTTAAAGCTAGCATATTGACAAAGAAACCGATTACATTATCGTATTCTTTTAAATTACGGTTTGCGACAGGTGTACCCACAACGACATTTTGACTGCCTGAATATTTAAACATTAAAATTTTTAGTACTGCCAGTAAGCACATGTAAACTGTAATTTTCTCTATTTGACAGAAATCAATTATTTTATTCCATATTTCATGTGGAATATCAAAAGAATAATGCCCAGCCTTTTTATTACTCGTATCCATGATTCTATATTTAAAAGGTACAGATGACGGTCTATCAATTCCATTTAATTTATTTTTCCAATAAGCCAACTGATGCTGAAATAAAGGTTCAGTTAGCATGCTATTTTGCCAATGAGCAAAATCTTCATATTCCTTTTTCAATTCAGACAATACTATTTTTTGATCATGAATAAAAGCATAATATTGAGCGGATATTTCCTCTAGCATGATATTTAATGACCAAGTATCTACAGCTATATGATGAGTCACCAGTAAAATAATATGTTCTTCTTGATCCAGCTTAAATACGTAACTCCGAAGCAATAGATCTTTCTCTAAGTCAAACGGAATCGCGGACTTAGACTCTATTTTTCGGCTTAAGACCGTTTGCAACACGTCGGAATTAATTCTTGTCAAATCAACAACGTCCATTACACTTCTATCTACTTGCATTGCATACGGTACCATTTCTTGATCAGCACGTCTAAATGCTGTTCTTAACGCTTTATGACGCTGAATAACGATATCGATACTGGATTGCAGAGCATGTAGATTGAGTTCACCTTTTATATAAAAGGTAATTGGCACATTGTAAATCGGACTATCAGGAAGAAGCTGATTAATAAACAACATACGTTTCTGTCCTGAAGATGCATTCTTTTGAACTTTTTGAACGGCCCTATTCCTATGATGTTCATATGAATCTTGAACTAAGTTTTCTTTTAACTGTTTAATATAGGCAGCTAAATCTGCTATTTTTGAGTATTTGAATATAGCACTTGGTTGAACCCCTACATTCAGCACTTTTCTTATATTCGTAAGAAGTCTTGCTGCTATCAGAGAGTCTCCTCCCAGATAAAAAAAGTCGTCTTCAATTCCAACTCTTGCATAATTCAAATATGTAGCATATTGATCGCATAAAAGTTCTTCATATTGATTTGTAGGTGGAACGAATACCTTTTCTGATTGATGTACGCGTTGTAGTTTTGATAGCGCAGAGAAATCCGTCTTACCATTTACAGTAATCGGGATTTGGGTGATGGAAACAAAAGATGACGGTATCATATGAGATGGTAATTTGGTGTTAAGAAACTGCCTTAATTGTTTAGACATTTCTTGTGAATATCTTAGGACAGAGGGTTCGTTATAAAACGAATGCAACGATTCCGTATTTCGGTACTCTAAAAGTTTATGCTGGAATACATCCTTTGGATCAAGTGTATTACCTATCTTGGTGAGAATGAGATCGTAGTTGCCGTTAGCATAAACATTACCCCAACTAATATACGAACGATAACCGATTCTTTCAAATACTTGTTCCCATTCATCTAGATCATATGCCCCCTCGGCATCTAATAATGGGTCTAATGATGGCCACCTATGATCTTTGATATTCGGTATCAACGTATTGTTATCGATCGTTTCTTTGTACTTTATGACTCCGGCTAACCTATTATTTTTAATGTTAGTAATTGCAATAGCATCAGGATTCTCTAGTTGCAACTTCTGTATAATATCAAAAGTAGACAGGCTCTCCTTTTCCTTGTCTATATAACTGATTTCCGGAAGAACATTCGTGATAGGTTTACCCACATGCAAAATGACATCATATCTATACTTTGTTAACTCATTATGATGTTTGCCTCGCTTTGGCAAAATCTCCACGTGTGTAATACCTTCTATTTCTTTAGAAAGTGCATAGAAGAAGTTGGGATGAACCAGCAATTCTTTTTCATTCATTCTTCTTTTTAGAATATTACTATTCAATTTAGAAAGCTGTACATTGGAGTCCTGATTGCTCCATTCACAATCAAAATAGAACAATTCCATTAAATGTTTGCTTCTAACATCTCCGATGAATACAACCCCACCTGGTTGAACTCTTGCTACTGATTTTTTAATTACATCGATGAAGTATTCACCATCAGGGAAATACTGAATGACAGAATTGATAATAATGGTATCAACGCTATTAAATTCAATATTGCTGAAATCAGAAGCTTGCTGGTTTAGAATGCGCAACCGACCTGATGCCACATAGCTAACTAGATCACTGCTATGTTGCTTGGTAACAAGTTCTGAAAGATCTGTAGCGATGTAAGATCTTACCTTCGGTAAAATTTTTGTTAACAACAATCCTGTGCCACAACCTATTTCCAAAACATTAATAGGTTTTAACGATTGAATTCGCTCAACTGTGTTGTTTACCCATTCTAACATTTCATTTTGTGGAATCGATTTATTATCAATACTGCTTCTCCAACCGGCTAGATTAAGTTCTTCACCATCATTGTTGTCCGTTTTTTGGGAATACACATCTTCAAATATATCCTTCCATTCGTCGATCTGCTCTGAATATGATATGCGTGCTTTATTAGTCCGGTTTGCAACGATATAGCTAACCAATTTATCGATATCCAGAGCATCTTTTTCAGACACTGTAACAACATCTTTTACCATTGGGTGGTTCAGTAACACCTGATTTATTTCGTCCAGTTCAATTCTAAATCCTCTGATTTTAACTTGACCATCATTTCGACCTAAATATTTATACTCTCCGTTTGGCATAAGACAGGCCAAATCTCCAGTCTTGTATAGCCTGCCGGCACCAAATGGATTAGGAATAAACCGTTCAGCAGTTAACTCTGGTCTATTCAAATACTCTTTGGCAAGCCCATTTCCTGAGATGTACATTTCTCCAACTTGTCCATCACCAACTAGTTGAAGTGTCTCATCAAGTAAATATATGTTTAAATCAGCTAAAGGCTTTCCAATCCCAATTACTCCACTTTCTAATACAACAGATCGTACAATTTCGTGATAAGTTACATGTACTGTCGTTTCTGTAATACCGTACATATTGATTAATGAGGGCTGACTATCTTGGAAATGATGCAACCATACTTTCAAATGTTGAAGACTTAATTTTTCTCCACCAAAGATGATTTTTCTTAATTTAAGCTGCGCGGAGCTTTCTTGGATTTTCACGATATTCGTCATTTGCCAAAAAGCAGACGGTGTTTGATTCAAAATTGTAACTTGTTCCCTAATAATAAGGTACCAAAACTCTTCAGGTGAACGACTGACTTCAAATGGTACAATAATAAGCGTTCCCCCATATAAAAGACAGCCAAATATTTCCCACACTGAAAAATCAAACGAAAAAGAATGAAATAACGTCCAAACATCCATATGATCAAAATTGAACAATTGTTCTGTTTGAGTAAACAGTCGAACCATATTTCCGTTCGTTATACAAACACCCTTCGGCTGGCCTGTCGTTCCAGAGGTGAAAATGATGTAGGCAGTATGTTCAGCCAGCCTAGTAATGTTAGGATTTGTTCTAGATTTTTTAGTATCCAATGAATCTAAAAGAATTGTTTTTGTTTGCCATGCTTCTGGTATGTGATACTGCAAAGAAGCTGTACATATCACATACTCGGCTTGTGTTTCTTCGAGAATGAACTTCACACGTTCCATAGGGTATTGCGGATCAAGTGGCACATATGCAGCTCCTGCTTTTAGAACCCCCAATATGGCTACAACCATATTAATCGACCTATCCATGCATATTGCAACCATTGAACCAGGTCCAACATCTGATTCAATTAAGTAATGAGCCAATTGATTGGAGCTTTCATTCAATTGTGTATATGTTAGTGTTTCATCATTACATTTAACAGCAACTTTTTCCGAATAAACCTCTGAACATAGTTCAAATTTCTGAATTACGCTAGAGCAACCTAAGCTTTTGTTCACTATTTGTTCCTCCCAAGGTGAACTCAGTTTTTTCGAAATAGAGTTATTAAAGATATTGATTATTTTTCATCCATTCTAATACTTGTTCGGATTTCCCCTGTTCAATAATCTCTCCATTTTCAAGAACGATAATATGATCGGCATGCTGTAGGACATACGGTCGATGTGAGGAAACAAGTATAGTCTTTGTACCGCGCATCTCCACAATATTATTCCAGACGCGTAATTCTGTATTTAAATCTAAACCGGCTGTCGGATCGTCCATGACTAGCAGCTCCATATCTCTCAATAACATTCTGGCTAATGATGTTCTTTTCTTCTGGCCACCTGAAATACTAGCTCCTCTTGGACCTACAACTGTATCTATTCCATCTTTGAAATTTTGAATATCTCCATTTAGTTCAGTGATATCTATTACACGATGCAATTGTTCGTTAGTAGCCTGACATCCAAGTAATATATTTTCCTTTAGACTTTCACTAAACAGAACAGGTAATTGTGGAGCATAAGAGAAATAGCTTGATTCAAACTTGTTGTCATTATTAGTGATTTCACATTCATTCCACTTTATTGATCCAGAGGTTAGAGGGAGATGACCTACTACTGTTTTTAATAATGTAGATTTCCCTGACCCTACTTTGCCTGTTAACACGGTTACGGATCCTCTTTCAAGTTCAAAGCTGATATTTTTCAGGCCTTTATTCGACTGAGGATAAGTAAATGTAACATCGTTCACTGTAAACTTCTTCAATCTATCACGGTTCGTAGCTGACGACTTATATTCTGGTAATTGGTCATCCATAATACTTTCATTATGACTAACCAATTTATCAGCCATTTTTTCTTGGATTAGACTTTGCAACCGTTCTACAGATACATTCACTTGACGATATTGGGCCGATAGGGATCCAAAGCGTTTTATAAGCTGTGATATCCAAGTCAAGTAGTAAGTAAATACAGCAAAATCTCCAATAGTGAAATTTCCATTTCGAATTGAATTAGCTGCCAAAAGGAGAATAACACCAGCACCAATATCAACAATGTTAGTAAATATAGAGTTTAAAAACGACGTATATACGGCTTCCTTGACCATGAATTTATGCCTAACCTTGCTTAACTTCGCAAAGCGAGCGAGAACATGTTTCTCAGAACCGGTTAACTGAATTGTTTGTACAGAGCTGAACATATCCCCGATAAATCCAGTGATAGCATCTGTAGAATGTCTTGAATTGACGCGGTATTTTACGATTCGTTTTCCAGTAATATGCAATATTGTCATAATAATAATTAAGGGTATAACCACTATCAGTGTAATCATGACATCTATTCTAAGCATAATAACGAATGCCGCAAGAGAAAAAACAGCTGCACCAATCACGTCCAGCAACGAACTGTAACCCGGAAAAGTAACAGTGTCATCCACATCTTCCCTAAAGGAAGTAATGGCCTCTCCGGCAGATTTGTTTAGTGCCTGCGCTGCGGGCATCGCAAAAATTTGCTTTAACATGTTCGTTCTCAGCAACGCACCAACCTTATTTTTAAATGTTACATCTACTGGAATATTGACTGTTATTAATAGAATTCGTACGAATTGACCTGTAAACAAAATAATAATAATTTGAATAATCGTTGTATATTCTGGACTCCCACTGTTTAATACATCAAAGAATGCACCGCTAACATAGGCAGGAACCAAAAATAATGTCCAACCAAATACCGCCAAAATCAAGTTCAAACTATACAAACCTGGAGTATATTTAATCAAACTCCATATGAGGCCTTTCGTGTTCATACTGAGCCTCCTCCACTTTCAGCTGCTACAAGCCTCTTTAAATAAGAGTCAGAAGATTGAATTAACTGATCTCTTTCACCTCGCTCAACAATTACACCTTGCTCTAGCACCATGATTTCATCGGTATACTCTATTGTTTTCAAACGATGCGCAATAATAATTCCTGTTCTACCTAAAAATAGTTTCTTTGTAGCTCGAAGTAATAACTGCTCAGTAATTGTATCCAAATGAGAAGAAATCTCGTCTAAAATAATGACTTGCGGACTCATCATGTAAATGCGTAAAAAAGCTATTATTTGCGCTTCTCCCGCGGAAAAGTTTGATCCGTCCGATTTGATCTCGGTATCTAAACCTAATTCAAGCTGCTCGTACCAACTCCACAAATCCAACTCCTTGAAAGCTTTCAAGATAGCTTCATCTTTCATTTCATCATTAAACATCGTAATATTATCTCTCAAAGTTCCAGTCATTAATTGCACATGTTGCGAAATCATAGCCACTTTTGATCTTAGAAATGCGACACCAATGTCTCTAATGTCCACTCCGTTTAGACGTATTGAGCCCTTTACTGGGTCATACAATCTAACTAGTAATTTAGTTAGAGTTGATTTACCGCTACCTGTTTTCCCTAAAATAGTCATAGCTTTACCCGCATCTAAAGTGAACGACACATTATCAAGTACAGTAGTGCCCTCTTGGTAACCAAATGTTACATTATCAAACTGAACACTAACTAAATCCCCTAAATCCTTTGTAACTTGATTATCATGAATCGAACTTTGTACATCTAACAACTCTTGAGTTCGACGAATACTCGCACCCGCACGCTGAAAGTCTTGCACTTGCGAGGTGATTTGTTCAATAGGAACCCTGAGCATATTCACATAAGCGAATACCAAATAAGCAGTACCGATCGTTATTTTCCCATTCATAAATAAGAAAGCGATAATAGCTAGCGCCAAGACATTTCCCAATGTAAAAAAAGCAATGGAACATGCCCAAATTACACCGCCATACAAAAATGCAGTTCTTTCAGTTTGTAAGCGTTTTATCAAAATCTGATACATCCTCTTAAATACATGAGTTTCAGCTCCAACAGCTTTAACATCTTCAATTCCATTCAACCGTTCTTCCAAAAAACCGTACAATTCCGCACTCGTTTGTCTAGCTTCTCCCCAGTACTTTATAGCTAACCCTCTAATTTTATTTAGAATAAAAAAAGAAATCGCACTAAAAATCGCGAATATGATCCCTGCCTCAATATTAACCCGGAAAAGCAAAATCAAAATTCCTATCAACAACAATAAATTACTTATCATTTTTGCCCAAAAATTCGAAAAGAAATTACCTAACGTTAAGACATCACCGTCAATACGTTCAATAAATTCTCCTGTTGTCTTCTTGTTATGAAAGTCCAAATTCAAACGAAGACAATGTTCTGTAACATCTAATCTAACCTGGTTTGTAACTTTCCAAGCGATATTTGTACTAATATATGTTGAAATAATATTGAAGATCTGTGTCAGAATAGCAATCCCAATATAACCTAGGGCTAGTATAAACAACATTTGAAGAGGTTGTTGATTAACTGCGGCGTCTATGAAGTAAGCTAACACCTGAGGATTTAAAAGCATAACAATTGTACTAATTAGCATAATCATACATAATACAATTAAACTAACCATTTCATGCTTCATATATTTCGTAAGGAAACTATTATTTTGGGTTCGCAACATGCTAAATTTCCCCCTAAAATGCACTTTAGTTTACAGCATGTCTCTTAAACTTTTTGGACGCATGTCGACCCATACTTCTTTGATATAGTTTAAGCATTTTTCTCTTTCCCCTGAGTATCCTACTTTTGTCCATCCTTGCGGCACATCTTTGTGAATTGGCCAAATCGAATATTGCTCTTCATGATTTATTACAACTTCAAAAATAGCAGTCAAATCCTTCGACATTTCCCGATCCCCCAAAAAGAATTTTATTAATCGAATACTTCGTTTTTTTTCAACCAAAATTAGACCTTTGTGTAACAGTAATTAATTCTGTCGATCTCTTTAGAAATCTGTTCTGATTCAACCTCCTTATCTATCTTTTCAATTGTTGCAGCCATAGCATTTCTAGTGTCTGTTTGAAGTTCGAGCCACGGCGGCAAATAGCTAGCATTTTTGAATACAGAATTTAAAAACACTACCTTCTGAAACCGTTTAGAGGCTTACCTTTCTCCCTTAAATCTTTTAGCCACCCTTCTTTATTTATTTGTAAAATACACCATTTAAATGATTATTAAAGCTCCGTATATTGCTAATGAGTTTTCTTTGATGATTAAGATAATTTTATTTGTTTTTTATCGGATGAAAGACACTTTGTTTCGATTCTTTATGTAACTGTCATTACAGCCAAGTAAGCAGAGAATTGAACGAAATAGTATAGTTATATTAAGTAGAAGTAGTTTAGTTTTTAGAAAGCTTATACAGGCCTCGACATTGAATCTAAGGAGAATGGGGTATTTTGGTTAGATGATCTGAAGAAAACATGTCTTTTGCATAATATTACTTGAACGTATAAAATTTAGTTGTCCGATCTTAACTGTAATTCGTATGACACGAATGACGGAAAACTTCAGTCAGCAAAAGCGGTTCAAAAATTAAGTGGATGACTTTTAACCGTTATCTTTAATTTGAAGTTTTTCAAGATATGTTGATTCGAAAAAAAGGGACGCTTTAGATAAAGGAGGACTTATCGAGATGTATATGACAGCTATTAAAACTGATACCCCATCTCATATAAAAAAATGGTAGAGTGATCTTTCATTAATGCTTTTTTTTATGAGATTCTTCTACAAGAAGGAAGGAAGGAATTATAACGTTATTTGACAAATGGTTACCCATCCAATATATTGAAAAAACTCAAATTAATTCTTGAGTAATTATCAATGAGTGTAATACATAAAACTTTAGATGTCAAATCACCTTTCCTATATGTTATAGGTATATGATAAATGTCACAATAGAATAAAAGACATTGATGAGAGCAGAATTGAAGAAAGTTATTATATTGAAAAACCATTGAGGGGCAATGACCAATAAGGAGGGGCGGCAGCATTAGGTCTAGAGGAAAGGCAAGGGGACATCCACAAAAATCGAGAAAGAAAAATCTGTATGCGTTGATGGATTCAAAACTATATCAGTCGCTTAGCCTGTATAAGAGTCTGCAAAATAGATTGTGTAACCTCCCAAATCTATTAAAATGGTAAGTAATAGAAAAAGAGGAGGGACACATGGGACTTTGGACAAAAGAGCAACTGCGAGCCTTCATTAAGGAGAAAAGCTGGTAACGGCACAAGACGCGCAAAATGCTTAAAAGAGTTGTTCGCAGAAACCATTCTGGAGATGCTCTAAGCGGCTTCTCTGAAGCGATTGCCGCCTGCTATCCGAAGACCGAGATTCAGAAATGTATGATTCACCACATCCGCAATTCCACTCCCTACGTGTCATTCAAGGATCTCAAGAAAGTCACGGCTGACCTGAAGCCGATTCACAAAGCAGCCACCGAGGGAGGAGCGCTGCTTGAACTGGACCGCTTCGAAGAGGTCTGGGGCGCCAAATATCCGCTCATTGTCCGCTCCTGGCGGAATAACTGGGAGGAACTCTCAACATTACTTTACCCGAGATCCGCAAACTCATCTACACCACCAACATTGAAAGCTACTACCGGCAGCTTCTCAAAGTGACCAAAGGAAAGAGTGTTTTCCCTACCGATGAAGCCCTACTCAAAATGCTCTATCTAGCCACGATGGATGTTACCCGTAAATGGACGGGCCGTGTTCAGAATTGGGGTCAAATGCTGCTTCAGCTTTCAGTTTCTATCCGGATCGAGTCAGTAACTACTTACGTTAGAAACGCGAATCCCCTTTGGGGGATTGCTTAACATGAGTTTACACAAAAGCCCTCCTTCCTGTATAACAATCGGCATAAGCTCTTTACTAATTGATCGTGGAACAGAAGCTCACTGGTGAGGCGAAGCCTCTGTCCAATTTCGATGACCTCAGAGCATCCTATTAAGGATCGAAAACTTTTTCAACTCATAAAGTTGCTAATTTAGAAAATAGGACACTGCATGGGCCTTGTCAAAGGTCAAGCACCATAATTAATCGACGAGGGGCAGTGTCCTTAACAACATGTACCACAAGCAAAATGCCAAGTAGATTTTCATTTATCACAGCTACTACCAAACTATGATTGATTGGACTCTCCTAGCAGTTCACTTGTACAAAATCGATTCACTATAAACTGTTATAACATAGATTATGCCTCCGTAGGCAGCACAGAAGCTTGACGACGGGCGCGAGCAAGCTTCGTTGCTTCTACCATGTTGCGCAGTGCAGCTACCGTCTCCGGCTCGCGGCGCGTCTTCAGACCACAATCTGGGTTAATCCAGAACGTCTCAACCGGCAGCACACGAAGCGCCTGCTCGATGATCCGATCAATCTCTTCTACAGCAGGCACACGTGGACTGTGAATATCATATACACCCAGACCAATGCCAAGCTCATAGCTCTGCTCCTCCAGCGTAGCAATCATATCGCCGCCGCTGCGTGCCGTTTCGAGCGAGATCACGTCCGCATCCATCTTGCGGATCGTATCGACCATGTCGGAGAAGTCGCAATAGCACATATGCGTGTGTACTTGCGTCTCAGGCGCTGCTCCGCATGTTGCAAGCCGGAAAGCAAGCACTGCCCAATCCGTATAATAGACAGCGTCCTCCGCCTTAAGCGGCATACCTTCCTTCACCGCAGGCTCATCGACCTGGATCATGCCAATACCTGCAGTCTCCAGTGCTGCAATCTCTTGACGAAGCGCGTACGCCAGCTGGAATGCCGCCTGCTCACGAGGAATGTCGTCACGTACGAACGACCAGTTCAAGATCGTAACCGGGCCCGTAAGCATCCCCTTAACCGGCTGAGACGTCAAGGACTGCGCAAATGCCGTTTCCTTCACCGTCATCGGCTCTGTGAACGCCACATCTCCGTACAGAACCGGTGGTTTTACACAGCGCGAGCCATAGGATTGTACCCAGCCGAACTTCGTGAACGCGAACCCGTCCAGCTTCTCGCCAAAGTATTCGACCATGTCCGTGCGTTCGAATTCACCATGTACCAGCACGTCAATGCCGATCTCTTCCTGAATGCGAATCCAGCGTGTCATTTCTTCTTCCAAATAGGTTTCATACGTCTTCGCATCCCATTCTCCCTTGCGGAAGCGAAGGCGTGCGCGCCGGATATCCGCAGTTTGCGGCATACTGCCAATCGTTGTGGTCGGCAGGAGCGGCAGCGATGGCCAGCGCTTGCGCTGAAGCTCCTTGCGTTCCTCGAATGGAAGACGTTCAATTCCTTTTTCCTTTTCTGCACGAAGCAGTTCTTCCAACGCCTGAACGACTTGTGGACGCTGTCTTAATGGTTCTGTCCGCCATGCTTGAACACGAGCACCGCTCTCTGCTAATGCTGCACGCGTCTCTTCACTCGGGCTTGCGAAGTGACGAGCAAGTAGGGCAGTCTCCTCCAGCTTCTCATCCGCGAACGCCAATGCCTCGCGCACTGGTGCTGACAGCTCAGTTTCCCGCGCCGCCGTGAGTGGTACATGAAGCAGGCTGCATGATGGCTGAATAATCCAGCGTTCCTTCGGTACAATCCCTTCCACAGACTCCAGCCATACTGCAGCAGCCGCTAAGTCCGTACGCCAAATATTGCGGCCATCAATAATGCCGACAGCAAGCTGCTTCTGCGCAGGGAATCCGAATTGACGAAGCGCTGCTTCATTTCTCCCTCTATCATGAACAAAGTCTAATCCGAGCGTATCCACCGGAAGCGACACGAACGCTTCGTAGTCGGACACCGCATCGAAGTAGGTCTGAACCCATAATGATAAGCTTGGTGCTGCCTTGCGCAATTCGGCATAGACTTCCTTCACAGCAGCCCAATGCTCGCTTGGCATTTCCAGCACGAATGCAGGTTCATCCAATTGCACAGCCTGCACACCTTCACCCTCCAACTCGCTAAGCAACTGTCCGTATACCCCTACGAATTGGCGAAGAACGTTCAGGCGCTCTTCCGGTTTAATCCCTTTAATAAAGCGGACATAAGTATATGGCCCGATGATGACTGGCTTACCTTCAATGCCATGAATCTGCTTCGCTTGGCGATAGGCTTGCAACGGGCGATTGACCGTCAATTGCGGCGCCTTGCCTTCCCATTCCGGCACAATGTAGTGATAGTTCGTATTAAACCACTTCGTCATCTCGCAAGCTACCGCATCCTGTGTACCGCGAGCCAAGGCGAACAGCAAATCTGCGTTCACTTCTCCACCGTCATATGCAAACCGTGACGGTATCAATCCGAATGTGGCTGTCATATCAAGCACATGATCATACCAGGAGTAATCATTTACTGGAATCAGGTCAATGCCAGCGTCCTGCATCGTCTTCAGCCGAACATCATTGATGCGCGCCAATTCTTCTTCCAGCTGCTGAACAGAACTGTTCCCAGCCCAATATTGCTCCAATACCTTCTTCCATTCCCGGTCGTATCCGATCCGAGGGTAACCTGCTGTGCTTGTCTTGATTGAATGAACGGTCATCATACTGCCCCTCTCCATGAGTCAATTTGCCGTACGGGATATAGTTGTACAATTTCTATCGCTTAACACGGAATTAAGATTGCAGTTGAACGCTCTACCCCACCATATGTGACTTTATCACTCAGACTTCAGAAATTTTCATTGCATCCCAATATGCAAAAAAGACATTCCTGTCCAACAACAGAAATGTCTCGTAAACGTCCATGAAGTCATAGTGGAATAAATCGATCCTTCCGTCTCATTAGCATACTACCCTCATGCTAAGAGGAATCGAAAACCGATATCCATGCTTACGAACACTTCCCTATCTCCCGTAGGTACGAACAGTGTTGTCAAAACAGGCAGGTCTCCTGGCTTCAGCTTCATTGGCCTTTGCAGCCTTCCCGATCGATTACGACCAGTGGCTCTCTCGCAATACCTCAACTGTCACAGTGGCGGGACCGCGCCGGATTTCCAACCGGCTTCCCTATTAAGCTTCGACGTTACCCAAAGCACCTGTTTCCTCATATTCAATTGCATTGAAAGTCGCAGTCACGCTTCCCCCAATTGAGAACGATTATATATCTAACCAGAACGAATGACAAGGATTTTTTCTCATCTCTAACCAAAATAAACAAATACCGGAGCTGTGACCTTATCTTCATTAAACTCCGATTCACTAGGCGTCTATCCATGCACAATAGGCGAGCCTCTCGGCTCGCCTATTGATGATTACGGGTTGATGCGCTAGATGACCATTCCTTCATGCAGAAAGACAATATCTTCGCCTTTCTCATCTAGCGTCAATTCACGATTATCCAAGAACCATACATCATTTTGCTCCATAAAGAACGTAATGCCGTTCACAACTTCCGTCACTGCTGGATATTGCGGACTGTCTTTCATGATGCCGAATGAATAAGGTCCTGAAGCACTGAATCCGCTGTAGCGGACGAATATGCGTACTGAGTCTCCTGCTGTGAATCCCCAATCAGCCAAAAAACGCTCGACTGCCTTCGCTGTAACGCGTAATTGCATGTTCAGACCTCCTTAATCATACCTTTCATCCGATTTGATCATACCATGTGGCCGCCACTTTTGTTAACACCAAAGTTGACAGTTCGTCAATGATCCGCATAATCATTACCGCATAATACGTTCGGCGATATGATTATATGCTTCCTTCTGTTTAGGAACATCACGATCTCTACCGTGAAATTCTGTCAGGCTACAGCTTGATGCGTTGAAGCCGCAGTGCATTCAGTACAACGGATACCGAGCTGAAGGCCATAGCCGCTCCTGCAAGCCATGGGGCAAGCAATCCGATTGCTGCAATCGGGATACCAATCGTATTGTATACAAGTGCCCAGAACAAGTTCTGCTTAATGTTGCGCATGGTACGGCGGCTCATCTCCATCGCATCCGCAATGCCGTTCAAGTCGCCACGCATTAAGGTTACGCCTGCCGTCTCCATTGCTACATCCGTACCTGTACCGATCGCGAACCCAATGTCCGCTGCTGCCAGAGCTGGCGCATCATTAATTCCATCGCCTACCATGGCGACGACACTGCCTCTCTGCTGCAGCTCGCGCACATGCTGTGCCTTCTGTTCAGGCAGCACCTCTGCAAATACATCATCAATCCCTACTTGTGACGCGATTGCTCTGGCCGTACGGGTGTTGTCTCCTGTCATCATAACAACGCGTATCCCCATTTGATGCAGCCGCTCGATGGCCTTCTTCGAAGAAGCCTTCACTTGATCGGCAACGGCAACTATGCCTTTCCAGCTGCCATCAACCGCGATAAGCATTGCCGTCTTGCCTGCCTGCTCCATGTCTTGCAATGCTTCCTCCGCATCTGCGCTTGCTACCCCGTTCTTCTCCATCCATCTGCGTGTGCCGACAATGATCTGATGCCCATTCACCTCAGCCGCTATTCCATATCCAGGTTCAGCTCGAAATGAATCCGGTTCGACCGTACTGATCCCTTGCTCCGACAATCCCTTCACAATCGCCTGTGCCAATGGATGCTCGGATTGCTTCTCAGCAGATGCCAGTAAGGTCAAGAGTTCTGTCTTCTCGACTTCATTCCCATCATGCAATACAACATCTGTAAGCGAAGGAGCCCCTTCTGTTACGGTTCCTGTCTTGTCGAGCACAACCGTCTGCACCCGATAGGCGCCTTCCAGATGCTCGCCGCCACGGAATAGTACACCATATTCTGCAGCACGTCCGGTTCCCGCCATAATCGACGTTGGCGTTGCCAAGCCGAGCGCACACGGGCAAGCAATTACGAGTACGGCAATGGTTCGAGACAAGGCTACACCGAAGTTGCCTGGTTCAACAGCGAAATACCAAATTAAGAATACAAGCACCGCAATCCCAACGACTATCGGCACGAAGATGCCTGATATTTTATCAGCGATCCGCTGAATCGGAGCCTTGGAGCCCTGCGCCTCCTCAACGATTTTAATAATTTGCGAGAGCGCCGTCTCGGAGCCGACCTGAGTCGCTCTCATCGTAAATGCCCCCTGCGCATTCACGGTAGCCCCGTATACATTATCGCCGGCTTGCTTCTCAACAGGGACGCTTTCACCAGTAAGCATGGATTCATCCACGGTTGATATCCCGCTAACTACAATGCCGTCTACCGGTACTTTCTCACCTGGCCGAACAAGTACGAGATCCCCACTTGCCACATCTTCCACAGGCACTTCCACCTGTTCACCGTCGCGCACAACGGTTGCCGTTTTGGCACGCAGCCCCATCAGAGCTCGGATCGCTTGAGAAGACCGCCCTTTAGCTGAAGCCTCCAGCCATTTACCCAGAAGAATGAGCGTAATGAGAACAGCACTCGTCTCAAAATACATCTCAGGATGATGAAGCTCGCCAATCTGCCATTGCCACGCCAAGTACACACTGTACACATAGGCTGAGGTCGTACCGAGCGCGACAAGCACATCCATATTGGCGCTTCCACTACGGAGTGCCTTAAATGCGCCAACATAGAAGCGTGCCCCTATAATAAATTGAACCGGCGCTGCCAGTACCATTTGTACCCAAGGGTGCATGAACCATTCAGGCACCCAAATCCATGAGGTGAACGAAAAATGACCCACCATGGACCACAGAAGTGGAATGGACAATAGGGCAGAGACGAGGAACGTATTGCGCAATCGACGCATATTCCGCTGTGTTGGCGATTCCTGTACACTCTCGCCTTCTTCCTTCTTCAGCCGCCCCGTATAACCCAGCTGAGAGATCTTAGTCAATATATCTTCTTGCTTCAATCCAATATAGGTGACCTTCGCCGTCTCTGTTGCTAAATTGACTGCTGCCGTCTGCACTCCCTGCATACGGCTCAGCCCCTTCTCAATGCGAGTGGAGCAAGCGGCACAAGTCATTCCTTCAATTTGTAAATCCAACGTTTCTACCGGAACCTTGTATCCGAGATGCTCGATCTTATCAACGACTTGCTGCAAGGTTACTGCATCACCGTCATATTGCACGGCCGCTCGTTCTGAAGCAAGATTGACAGATGCTTCTGCGATGCCGTCCATACGATTTAAGCCTTTTTCAATTCGTGTTGCACATGCGGCACAGGTCATTCCTTCAATCGGCAACGTTGCTTGCTTTTCTGCCATTGTCATGTCCTTCTTATCCTCCTCAAACATACCCCTATACCCTATATATGATTCCAAAAGAAAACTCCTCTGAAGGAGTGTTCTTTGCAGTAATCAATCATCGTATTCAGCATAATATGAGAATCGGCGCTTAATCATTAAACGACGTCGTAGCCCTGATCCTCAATTGCCTCACGGATTTGTTCCGGCTTTACTTTGGACTCATCATAAGATACGGTTACTTGCTTCGCAGCCAGATCAACCTGTGCGGTTGCACCTGTACCTTCTACTGCACGTTCTACTGCTTGCTTGCAGTGCCCGCATGTCATACCTTCTACTGTCCATGTTTCGTTAACCATCTTACTTCCTCCTCTGTCGTCCATTCCTTAAGTGAACAGGCCATGTTCTTATTTTAGTAATTTATGAATCGTTGTTAGCAGCTCGTCGATGACTTCCGGCTCCCCGTCTTGCAATCGCTCAACGACACAACTCTTCATATGCCCCTCGAGCAGCAATTTGCCAACTGAATGAAGTGCAGACTGGATGGATGCGATCTGATTCAGCACATCGTCACAGTAGGTATCTTTTTCAATCATGGATTTCACGCCTCGCACCTGACCTTCAATGCGATTCAAGCGGTGAACCAGCTTCTTCTTCATCTCATCCGAGTGATGACTCTTCCGCTTCCCGTCTGGAGTGTGGTGCTCGCACCCTTCCTCACTTGCATGGCAAGCATCTTCTGTACCAAAAGCAGCGGTCATCACGTCATCTACTTGTTCATCGATACGTTCGTTTGACATTTGTGTATCACCACCTCATGCATTAACTATACTATACCCCCCTACCCTATGCAAGCCCTTTTTTTGAAAGCTTGCTTTTGCAGCTAACGCAAATTTCTCGCTGTGGTAAATTAGGGTTGGTTATTTCTTCGGAAAATGGTTAAAATTTAAGTGTTAGTCTGGCTTCAGGCCCATTGTCTAACAGACGAACTTATTGTTATTACTTTCGAGGAGGCACACTTATTATGACCCAAATGACAAAAGTGTCCCGCGTCGCGTTGATCGGATCGGGCTTTGTTGGCTCCAGCTACGCGTTTGCGTTGTTCAATCAAGGGTTGGCCGCTGAGCTAGTCATTATCGACGCTAACCGCAAAAAAGCAGAAGGAGATGCGATGGACTTGAATCACGGTCTTCCGTTCGCATCCAATATGCGCATATGGGCTGGAGACTATAGCGATTGCAAGGACGCTGACCTCGTTGTCATTACAGCAGGTGCGAACCAAGCACCAGGAGAAACACGTCTTGATCTAATCGGCAAAAATGCGAACATCTTCAAATCAATCGTTACTTCCATCATGGAGAGCGGCTTTGATGGATTGTTCCTGGTCGCAACAAATCCAGTCGATGTTCTTACATATGCAACCTGGAAATACTCAGGTCTGCCTGCTCATCGCGTCATCGGCTCTGGTACAATTTTGGATACCGCACGTCTGCGTTATTTGCTCGGCGAAAAAATCGGCGTCGATCCGCGCAACGTCCATGCCTACATTATGGGCGAACATGGAGACACTGAGCTCCCTGCGTGGAGCAATGTCAGCATTGGCGGCCAGCCGCTCGAGCACTATCGCAAGACACATGGAGAGCCGACACAGGAAGAATTGGATGATATCTTCCTGAATGTACGCGATGCTGCTTATCACATCATCGAGCGTAAAGGGGCTACCTACTACGGAATCGCAATGGGCTTGGCTCGCTTGACAAAGGCTATTCTGAAGAATGAGAACTCTGTGCTGTCCGTTTCTGCCTTACTGACTGGACAATATGGTCTGGATGATGTGTACATCGGCGTTCCTGCCGTCGTAAATCGCCAAGGCATCCGCGATATATACGAGCTTCACCTGTCTGAAGACGAGATGCAGAAGCTTCATCATTCCGCAGGCGTGCTTAAGCAAGCAATATCATCGGTATTCCCGAAATAGGGTTGGTTGTTGATTGTGAATAAACGAAAGGCGCACTGTCCGTAGACGGTGCGCCTTCCTAATTACGCATTCACAATCATTGTACGTACTTGCTCTGGAAGCTCCGCAGCCTCCTCCTTCGACAGGCCAGCTGTCGATACTGGAGGAAGAACGGTTACCTCCACATGAGCTGGACTGATCCAATTCCCATTCGCCTCCATCAGCTTGTAAGAACCAGATATGCGAACGGGCACAATCGGGAACCCTGTCTTCGTAGCGACACGGAAGCCGCCATTTTTGAACTCACCGATGTGTTCACTCTTGCTTCGTGTTCCTTCAGGGAAGATGACGATCGGATGACCGCTCTCTACGAGCTTGCCCGCCTCATTCAGACTGTTCATGGCTTGGCGTACGTTGCTGCGGTCAACGAAGATGCAGCGCAAGTACTTCATCCACACACGAATGAAAGGCAGCTTCGCCAGCTCTGCCTTGGCCATCAGCGCCTTCGGCTTGCCAACATGACCAAGCATGATCGGCACATCGAAATTCCCTTGATGATTCGAGATAAAGACGGCTCCGCCTTCTGGGATATGCTCCAATCCACGAACTGTTACCTTCGCACCGGCTACACGCAGCAATGAACGCGCCCATCTTCCGACCTGCTGGGCCGTGTACGCATCCAGTTCTTCATACCGTCCTTGCTTGTATAGTCGATTGGCCTTCCACATCCCAGGGATAATGAAAAGTAAATAGAGCCAAAAATAAATAAACCAAATCAATGTACGTATGAATTTCATGATGTGATGTAATTCCCTTCTACAACATTTCGATTGCATGATGCCATTATTAAATCATTCCTGTTATGCACTTCAAGCTTGACCATCAAGCTATTCTATCAAACCAGTCAATCAAGCCACTCTTGTGAGCAAGGCACGCCCTCAACGGAATTCGCCGCAATGATGGCATTATGGACGGCATAAGCAAGCACCTCAGCTGCCCACATGCCCGCCAGATCAACAGAGGCGGCAATTCCACCTGTTGTCATCGCGAACACTGTATCTCCGTCATACATCGTATGGACAGGATAAATGGTACGAGCCAAGCCATTATGCGCCATTTGTGCAATTTTCGTCATTTCGGTCTTTGTGAATGTTCCATTGCAGGCGATTGCGGCAATTGTCGTATTTGTCCCCGGCTTCATCGTCGCTTGGAAGGGATTAGCCAATTGCGTTAGGAAAGACAACGGATCAATGAACTGTCCTTTCTCATCCGCTCTTGCCCCAGCTAATGTCGTACCATGCTTCGGATGTCTCACTTCGCCAACCGCATTGACAGCAACAGCAGCACCAATGACAAGACCATTTGGCAATTGTACAGAAGCCGTACCAAACCCACCCTTCATTGCTCGTTCCACTCCCGCGAACTTGCCAAGCGTTGCACCTGCGCCAGCACCTACATTGCCTTCGGTAACCGCTTCAGATGTCGCATTCTCAACAGCCGCATATCCCATCTCTGCAGTTGGTACGACCGACGGATTACCTATCGCCAAGTCAAATAAAATAGCTGATGGAACAATTGGCACCTTGGCAACGCCGACATCAAGTCCAATCTCCTGCTCCTGCAATCGCTGCATAACCCCTTGTGCAGCAGCGAGTCCAAATGCACTTCCGCCGCTGAGACACAATGCATGAATATGCTGAACGAGAGCGGTTGGCTGCAGTAACTCCGTTTCACGGGTGCCAGGCGCTGAACCCCTGACATCAACGCCGCATACAGCCCCTTGTTCTGCTACAATGACTGTACAGCCTGTATGTGCCTCATTATCATGCGCATGCCCGACAACAATACCTGGTACATCCGTGATTGCGCCAGGATAGCGAGCAGACTTGCCCCCGGGTTTGATATTCCAATGGGAAGATTGCATATTCGCACCCTTTTCTGTCATCGTTGTTAGATGTCTATTTCCGATTCTCATGATTCGATGATGCATGAAGCGACCAGCTGCGGGAATCATACGACATACATGATGCCCGTACCTCGCTGGTGACTCGTCGAACTTTGTACATTCATGCCGATTCATGCCTAATTCTGCGCTTTCCCGAGAAATAATAGGCTGTACTCTTCGAGTTCTGTCCAAGCCGCAACTATCATCTACAAGTTATAACCCAAGCCCCATTCCGTTCATCAAGAAGAGAGAGGAGCCCGCTGCTAGGGCTCCTCTTATTATTAATTATACGAGTCCGAATAGACGTCGGCAGCGGCCAGGACGATTCGCTCGGAATCGCTCGACATTACCTTGATCCATAATCGTGACGTATACTGTACAGCCGTCTTCGCCGCCGAATGTTACATTCGTGCAGTTGCTTCCATGGAGGCGGATCTCTTCTGTCACGGTTCCGTCTGGAGCAAGAACCGCGACTGTTCCTTTGCCGAAGCGTGCGACATACAGGTTGCCGTCAACATCACATCGCATGCCATCCAATCCAAAATCAGGGAACTGATGGAACAGACGCTTATTCGAGATGCTGCCATCCTCCTGAAGATCATATACCCAGATCCGTCGTTGAACCGATTCATTGACATAGAGCAAGCGTTCATCTGGGCTAACCTCGATGCCATTGGTCGTACCCATCCCTGTTTCCAGGAGCGTCATTTCTCCATCTGGACGAATACGCCAGATTTGCCCTGTATCATCGGCCCACTTCGGATCGCTGGCAAATACAATATCATTTGCCATGATCGCAATATCGTTCGGTTGATTCATCGTTGGATCATGTGCCAGAACGTGCAGTTCCTTCGTCACGAAGGAATAGCGGAATACGTGATGCCCCGCATAATCCGCAATGCACATGTCCCCATTGCGAGTAAAACGTATACCATTGCCAATGCATCCCTCAGGCAGCTCCAAGAATACGGAGCATTCGCCTTCTGGCGTTACCTTGCCAATCGTGCCCTGCCGTTCATAATTGACAGCATACAAGTTGCCTTCCTTATCGCAAGCAGGTCCCTCTATGCCCTGTGTAAATCCATGCTGTGGTGTAAATACCTCACTGCTTCGCATCTGAATCCCGGATCCATCAAACGTCTGATTCATGCAATCTCACTCTCCCTATTCGCATGTACATCATTTACAACGTTAACGATCTTGCAAGTGATAGGACTGAACAGAAGCAAATCCCTATCACAGTTGCTCTTCAGCATGACAGCGATTCTATCCCCGCTTCCTAGCCTGAATCTACATTACTCTCAACACGAACTTCTGGAAGCTTGTATACATAAATCAATGAATGATACTTGTCCAACAATTGTTCGCGCTAATTAATCATGATCTTCCATATCACCGGCATCCATTTGGAATGTACGCCATTTTTCCTTCTCTTGAACATGTGATTCAATCATGTCGCGCTTCAGCTCCCAAGCTTTCGTGCTTACGTCAACATGATATTGCTCCGGATTCGACTTGCGCAAATATTCCGGCCAGAACAGCTGAAGCTGCTCCTTATGGTAATTACGGATTTCTTCCAGATTCGGACGCTCATAGACTAGTTTGCCGTCCCGATATACAGGTTGAAGCAGCAGTTCTGCTTCATAGTGCTCTACATACTTATGCAAATATGGATGAATCGGATCGAACAACTTAATCTTTGCCCGACGTTTTACCTCATCTTCTTCCGAGAGGCAAATGTAATCCGCAATTGCTTTTTTCTTCTTCTTATGAATAATGCGGTATACGTCTTTCTTGCCTGGTGTCGTTACCTTCTCAGGATTAGCCGAAATCTTGATTGTCGGCTTCATCTCGCCGTTCACTTCACGCGATACGAGCTTGTACACTCCGCCAAGAGATGGCTGATCCGCTGCAGTAATAAGCTGCGTACCAACTCCCCACATATCCACGCGGGCACCCTGTGATTTCAAGTCCGAGATGGTATATTCATCCAGATCATTGGACGCACATATTTGTACATCCTTCAAACCAGCATCATCCAACAACTTGCGGGCTTGAATCGACAAATAGGCAATATCGCCGCTATCGAGTCGGATGGCTTGCAGCTTCTTCCCTTTCTTCTCCAACTCCATACCAATCTGAATGGCATTCGGTATTCCACTGTGCAGCGTATCATACGTATCAACGAGCAGCGTCACCTGATCAGGCAATGCTTCAGCGAACACTTGGAATGCCTCTTCCTCGCTCTCGAAGCTCTGCACCCATGCGTGTGCATGCGTACCTTTTGTCGGAATGCCGAATCTGCGGCCTGCCAGCATGTTAGACGTTGCATGGAAGCCAGCCAAGTAAGCCGCGCGTGCCCCCCATAGAGCTGCGTCGGCTTCCTGTGCACGACGTGTGCCGAATTCCATCAGAATATCAGTGGAAGCAACATGCTTAATGCGCGATGCCTTCGTTGCAATGAGTGTCTGGAAGTTCATGAAGTTCAGCAGTGCCGTCTCAATCAGCTGAGTCTCGAACACGCGTCCTTCAACACGAATAAGCGGTTCATTCGCAAATACAAGCGTACCTTCCCGAACCGCATCGATCTGTCCCGTAAAGCGGAAGTTGCGCAGTTCCTCCAGAAATGCTTCCTCGTACTGCTCCTCCTGCATGCCGAGATACTCAATATCTTCTGTTGTAAAATGCAAGCGTTCAATATATTCAACGATGCGCTCAAGGCCAGCGAACACAGCATACCCGTTATGGAAGGGCAGCTTGCGGAAAAAAGCTTCGAACACAGTCTGCTGATTGTGCGTGCCATTTTTCCAGTGTGCATACATCATATTAATTTGATATTTATCTGTGTGTAGGGCCATTGATGTATTCATCAGGTCATCTCTCTTTCTACCACTTACCAGTCATACAGTATGCGGCATTAACTATTCTGTGCGGTACCCACTTATAATCTGAGCACCGAGTGAATTGCGGAAGTGCTGTAGCGCCCATTCATGCGCATGCTCATTGAAGGTGGCGACAGCATCCTCATGGACAATAATCTTATATCCCATATTATAAGCATCTACAGCTGTATGAAGCACGCAGATGTCCGTACATACTCCAACTAAATGGACTTCTTCAATCTGTCTTGCTCGCAGTCTCATATCAAGATCCGTGCCGCAGAATGAGCTGTATCTGGTCTTATCCATCCAGTATACTTCGGATTGATGGCGTTCGTATACTTCAGCTACTTGACCGTATAGATTGCGCCCATCCGTGCCCCTAATATTATGCGGCGGGAACAGAGCCGTTTCAGGATGGTAGGGATCTTGTTCTTCGTGCAGATCAACCGCCATCGTCACGAAATCTCCAGCATTCACGAAGGAATCTACCAACTCCGCAACACGATTCTCAATATGTACGGCCGGTTCCCCGCATGGAAGTCGACCCACTACAAAATCATACGTATAATCTATGACAATCAATGCCTTCAATTCCGAATCCATCTCCTCTCCGAGACCTGATATCCGATAGTTAGCTTAACGTCATTATGACAAATCGGTGCTAAATGTCAACCTCCCGCGCGTTGACCTCTCACGTGGAAAGTCCCCGTTGCCATCGTGCCAAGCTCCCCGTGCTCATTCACTACCGTGCCTTGAAGCGTGAGCACACGCTTCGTTGCATGAACGACATGCGCCCTTACTTCCAATATGCCTGCCTTCATTGGTCGCAGAAAGTTCACATTCAGGCTTCCGGTAACAATATTCGGATCTTGCTTGTATTCGGAAGCGGCGATTCCCATCGCATTATCAAGCAGGGAGGACAACACACCCCCATGTACAATACCTATCATATTCAAATGGTGAGCCTTCGCATCCAGCCGGAGGATCACTTCCTTCTCATCCGCATGAACGAGCTCACAACCCAAGTATCCCCAGAACGAAGACTGCGCACGTGCCTCTAATTCATCCCACTGCAGATTCTGCTCATTGCTCATGTTAGCCACCTCTCGATTCTTCCGCCATTATTTACCTAATAGTATACTAACATTATGCCCTTACTTCACTAACAAAATGTTGAAAGTAGAGAAGGCCGATCTCTATCAACGACCGGCCTTCCCCTTCTATCTTATCACAATGCATGCATAATGCGCAGCATCTACTCTTTGTCCTTGTCTGTATCATCTGATGCGATCCCATCCCGATGGCCATCGCGCTGCAGCCGGCGCTGGGCCTCTTCCTCCACTAGCTTGCGCCTTAGCACCTTGCCAACCATTGTTTTAGGCAGCTCCGATCGGAATTCAATTTGCCGCGGAATCTTGAATGCAGCGAGCTTAGCCCGGCACCATCCTTCCAGTTCCTTCTCTGTAATCGCAGCTCCTTCCACTGGCACGATGAAGGCCTTGACTGTCTCCCCCCGATAAGGATCCGGCACACCGATGACAGCTGCCTCTTTTACCTGCGGGTGCTCGAACAGCACTTCTTCCACATCGCGCGGGAACACTTTAAATCCGCTTGCATTGATCATTTCCTTCATCCGATCGACGATTGAGAAGAACCCGTCGGCATCCATCTTGGCCATGTCGCCAGTATGCAGCCACCCCTCTTTCAACACATCTGCCGTCTCCTCAGGTCGATTCCAGTATCCCTTCATGATCTGCGGCCCTCGTACAGCCAGTTCGCCAATGGCGCCGACTGGCATCGTCTCTCCAGTGTCTGGATTGACGATCTTAGCATCTGTATCGGGAAATGGAATGCCAATGGTTCCGATCTTCCGATATCCCCAGAGCGGATTCGCATGTGTAACCGGTGAAGCTTCCGTTAAGCCATAACCTTCAATTAACCGGCCTCCTGTAATGGCTTCGAACCGCTCTTGCACCTCCAATGGGAGTGGTGCAGAGCCAGACACGCACGCCTGCACAGACGATAGGTCGTACTGTGCTACCTCCTTATGGTGGTTAATTGCAATGTACATCGTCGGAGCTCCTGGGAAGATCGTTGCTCTTTCCTTATGAATGCACTCGAGCACCTGCATCGTATCGAACCGAGGCAGCAGAATAAGCTTGCTTGCCAGATGAATTCCTAAATTGAGCAGTACCGTCAAGCCGAAAACATGGAAGCATGGGAGTGCCGCAAGGAACGTTTCCTTGCCGCGCTGCGCGCGATAGAACCAATTTGACGTCTGCACCGTATTGGCAATCAAATTATAATGCGTCAGCATCACTCCCTTCGCTCTTCCGGTTGTGCCTCCTGTATATTGAATCATGGCGACATCCTGTTCGGCATCCACAGAATGCGCGCTCGTTAGGGGCGCACTTGATGCGAGCCATCGCTTATAGCGAACAACACCCGGAACATCAGGAATTGCGAGCGATTGGCCATCCTTCTTCATCTTCAATGGATACAACCAATTTTTGGGGAACGGCAAATAATCCCGAATAGAAGTAACAATCATGTGGTTGAGCTTCGTCTTCTGCCTCACATGAAGTACACGAGCAAACAGCAAATCCAATGTAATGATCGCGGTTGCTCCGGAATCCTCCAGTTGGTGGGCCAATTCTCCCTCCATGTACAGCGGACTCGTCATCACCGCAATTCCACCCATCATCAATGTGCCGTAATAGGCTATGATCATTTGCGGGCAATTCGGCAGCATGATGGCAACCCGCTCTCCTGCGCTCACACCAAGTGAGCGCAGGCCTCCAGCAAATTGATAGACAGAAGCGAGTAGTTCACGATACGTAAACGTCTTCCCCATAAACTCAATAGCTGCGCGCTCGGGGAATTCTGCCGCAGCCTTCTCTAGCAGGTGGGCCACATTATGCTTCGGATAGTCGAACGACGGTGCTACTTCTTCGGGATAATGGCGCAGCCATGGCCTTTCATCAGAATAGGCATTCATGATGCTACTCCCCTTCCTCGTTCTAGTTGCGCTTCACCATGCATCAGCGCATATTGATTGCTGCTCATTGTTAATCTAGACAACGGTGTAACGCTCGTTCGCAATAATGCGTGCAGCGATAGCCCGCTTCCGCGAGGTCAAGGATAATGGAGTGGCGCGGCTGAATTTCTTGAGCAGCGATAACTGCGTGCGAAGGGCATCTCCTGATGCTGCTTCTTGAAGCGTTTCTTTGGCTCTCTGTTCAATTACCTGAAGCGCATCACGAACGAACACCTGTGTCATTTGCAGAGCAAGCGCAGCCTTCTCTTCACCTAAGCGGCTAACCAGCTTATCCGTTCGTAGAATCGCGCTTTCTGCTGCGTAAATATAAATCATCATGTCTGCGAGAGCGGAAAGAACCTCCTGCTCTTGCTCGATGCGCGTACCATACTTCTGAACCGCCGTACCGCCCACAACGAGAAATGCAGTTTTCATTTGGTTCAACAACTTATAAAGTTCAGCCATTGGGCCATCTTCTTCGTCGCCAAGTGAAGGGCTGAATGCTAGTACCTCTTCCTGCAGCCGCTCTAGGCGCTCCATTAACGGAAGCTCGCCCTTTAATGCTTTTTTCAGCAAGGTGCCAGGAATAAGCAGTCGATTAATCTCATTCGTGCCCTCGAATATCCGATTAATGCGTGCATCACGATAGATCCGCTCGACCTTGTATTCTTGGATGTAGCCATAACCGCCATGGATTTGCACGCCCTCATCCGCAATCGTGTTCAGTGCTTCACTGCCAAATACCTTAATAATGGAGCATTCAAGCGCGAACTCCGCGATTGCTTTGGCCGGAGATACGCCTGCATGGGCTGAATCTTGCGCTCCCGTACTAGAAGAGCCATCATTGACGCCTTGCAGCATCGCATCAATATATCCTGATGTTCGATATACCATGCTCTCTAACACATAGGTCAGCGTATTCATCTCCGCGAGCTTCTTCCCAATAAGCGGGAAACTGCTGATTGGCTTGCCGAACTGTGTGCGAGCATTCGCATATGCGGAAGCCAACTGGATCGTCTCCTTCGCCGCACCCAAACAGCCTGCTCCCAGCTTGAATCTGCCTATGTTCAAAATATTAAATGCGATCAGATGCCCCTTGCCGATTTCGCCAAGCACATTTTCAATCGGAACACGGACATTATCGAAGTAAATCGGGCAGGTGGATGAGCCCTTGATCCCCATCTTTTTCTCTTCCGGCCCAACCGTAAATCCTTCCATGCTTCGCTCCACAATAAATGCTGTAAATTTCACACCATCTACCTTGGCATACACAATGAAAATATCTGCAAAACCTGCATTCGTAATATACAACTTCGATCCGCTCAGAATGTAATGAGTACCATCATCAGACAGCTTAGCCGTTGTTCGTGCGCCGAGCGCATCAGAACCGGATGCTGGTTCTGTTAGACAATAGGCAGCGATCTTAGCGCCTGTCGCCAATTCAGGCAAATACGTGCGCTTCTGCTGATCCGTTCCAAAGTACACAATCGGCAGAGTGCCGATGCCAACATGAGCGCCAATGGACAATGCGAAGGAAGATGCACGGGCCAAGTTCTCATTGACAATCGTAGAACTTACCTTATCGAGACCAAGCCCCCCATAGGCTTCTGGGATATCTGTCGCTAACAGTCCAAGCTCTCCTGCCTTGCGCATCAATTGAACAGTCAGCTCATAATTAAGATGTTCAATATCCTCATCATGCGGCAGCACATCTCCCTCAACAAATGCCTGGGTCGTGTCCGCGAACAATCGCTGCTCCGAAGTGAAATCCTCTGGTGTTACTACCCACTCCAGATTCGGCTCGTCAATGACGAAGCCACCGCCTCTTACACGCGTCGTAGACGCAGCTTCCATGCTTCATTCCTCCGATCCATCCTCATTCTTGTACCCGCCATCTTCCCGTCTGGTACGATTCATGCAGACAAGTCTATGTGCCGTTAATCCTCATCTGAATCTTTCGATGCGATTGCAAGATCCTCACCGTTCTCTTCACGCGGCGGCAGAACCTCAAATACGCCTGCAGCCCCCATCCCGCCGCCGATGCACATGGACACAACACCAAGACCACCACCTCTGCGGCGCAGCTCATAAATGAGACTTGTGGTCAGCTTCGCGCCCGTGCAGCCAAGCGGATGACCAAGCGCAATTGCTCCACCATTTACATTCACAATGCTGTCATCAAGTCCCAGCTCCTGAATGACCGCAAGGCACTGTGCGGCAAATGCCTCATTTACCTCATAGAGCGCTACCTCTTCCTTCGTGATTCCTGCAAGGCGAAGCGCCTTCGGGATAGCTTCAACTGGTCCGATGCCCATCACTTCAGGCGGGACGCCCGCAACGGCAAACGAACGGTATACCGCGAGCGGTTCCAACCCTAGTTCTTCTGCCCGCTCCCGGCTCATTACCATGACCGCGGCCGCTCCATCGCTATACGGTGAGGAATTGCCAGCTGTTACAGAGCCCTGTGCGGCAAAAGACGGCTTCAGCTTGCGCAACGTATCCTCATTTGTCTCTGGGCGAATGCATTCATCCATTCGGAAATCGATGGTCGTACTCTTCAGTTTGCCGCCTGCTTCCTCCCAAGTCCGCTTGGCCTGAACGGTCACCACTTCATCGTTGAATTTCCCGTTCGTGCAGGCTTGAACAGCACGTTGATGGCTCCTTACCGCATATGCATCCTGCATCTCGCGGGTTATGCCAAATTGCTTGGCGACCCGTTCCGCTGTGTGACCCATACTGATATAGATCTCAGGACGTTCTTCAGAGATAACCGGATGAGGAGACAGCTTGAAGCCTGTCATTGGAACATGTGACATGCTCTCCACGCCTCCGGCAATGATGACATCCGCAGCTCCCGTCATAATCCGCTCCGCTGCATAGGCAATTGCCTGCAATCCGGAAGAGCAGAATCGATTGATGGTGACCCCAGGAACCGTATGGGGCAGCCCTGCATAAAGCGCGATTGTCCTCGCTACATTCAGCCCCTGCTCCCCCTCCGGCATCGCACAACCGAGAATGACATCATCTATGTCATGCTTCTCTTGTCCTGGGGTTCGCTCCAGCACCGCCTCAATGACGGTCCGTCCCAAATCCTCCGCTCTCGTGTCAGCCAGTGCTCCACGCTTTCCCTTGCCTACTGCTGTTCTTGCTGCCGCAACGATGACCACTTCTCTTAATGCTTTTGCAGGCGTATCCGCTACCATGCATATCCCCCTCTCACCCAATTGCCTTCCAGCAACAGAAACCAATGCCAGCTATCACCGCCCAGTTGCTCTGTTGCTGTTCTGTTGTTCTGTTGTTCTGTTGTTCTGTTGTTCTGTTGTTCCGTTACTGGTTGCTTCTTTGTTTCTTTGCTGCTATCCAAACCACTGCTCCGGCCCTGCTTGCCAGACTAACTCGATATGCCCTAATTGCGCAGCGGCTTCCCCTTGCTCAGCATGTGCTGCATCCGCTGCTGTGTTTTCCGTTCTCCGCAAAGAGATAAGAAAGCTTCCCGCTCCAAATCGAGCAGATGCGATTCAGATACGAGGCGATTGGCAGGCACGTCTCCACCTGTAAGTACACGTGCGAGCTTGCGAGCAATTAACGCATCGTGCTCACTTATGTAGCCGCCCTCCAGCATATTGGATACGGCTAACTGCAGGACGCCAAAGCCCTCCCGTCCAGCTACGCGTATAGATGGTCGACCAGCCTCTTGCACTTGCCCTACATACCCTGCCGAATCCATAGCAAGAACGGCCTGCTTCGCTTCATAGATACGGCGCTGCTCTGCGAATAGCACACGATCTTGGGATCGTACATAGGCGAGTCGCAGTGCATCATGACCGCTGTTCGACACTTTGGCCATGGCGATCGTCTCGAATGCGCGCACAAGTGATGCGTTCAGATCATCATCGGGATGCGGCAGCCGATGTGAGAGCGCAATCGCCGTTTCCTTGCAGCCTCCCCCACCAGGAATCAGTCCAACTCCGGTCTCCACTAGTCCGAAGTATGTCTCTGGACTGAACACAATCATATCGGCCGGCAGGCACGCCTCCACACCTCCGCCAAGTGTCATTCGGTGCGGTGCAGCAACGACGGGTCGCTGCAAGCCCTTCAGCTTCATCATCGCTCGCTGGAATTGGCGGATAATGAAGTCGATTTCGTCCCATTCCTCGGCCTGAGCCTCGCCGAGCAGAAGCATCACATTTGCCCCAACGCAGAAGTTGCGTCCTTCATTCGCAACAATAAGACCTCGGTAGTCACGCGCTACGATATCTACGCTCTTCTCGATCATGGATAAAATATCTTCCCCGATGGCATTGTTCGGAGAATGGAATTCCAGACAGGCCACATCATCGCCGACATCAATAAGACTTGCACCGCTATTGCGTGCGATTGTCCTTCCCTGTTCCTTCAAAGAGCGAAGCAATATCGATTGTTCACTCTCTACGGATTGCTGCCATTCTCCTGCCGCGGCGAAGAACAATCCGCTGCTTCGCTGCTCATAGAACCGCTCGTGACCTTGTTCCAGCCATGCCTCCACCCAGGCCGGAATTTCTGTGTCCTCCGCCCTCATGCGTGCGACACTATCCCGAAGACCAATCGCATCCCAGCATTCAAATGGGCCCAGCTCCCAATTGAAGCCCCATCGCATTGCTTTATCAATATCCTCGATATGATCTGCAATTTCCCCTACCTTGGAAGCTGCATAGCACAATACCTGCTTCATCATGCTCCAGATGAACTGTGAACCTTGGTCACGGCCGCTGATTGCAGCTCTCAGCTTGGATGCCGTTCCCTTCTCCCGCTTCGCCTGCTGCAGCGTCACCGAAGCAACCTGCTGCCTCGGCCCATACGTCCAATCCTGCCAACGCAGTGCATGGATCGGATCTTCTCCAGGTGAACCGCTGCGTACCTTGCGATAGAATCCTTGGCCGCTCTTCTCTCCTAGCCAGCCTCGTCCTACCATTTCTTTGAACCAAGGCGGGAGAGCAAACGCATTCCGCTCCGCTTCTGTCTCAGCATGCTCAGCCACATTGTTCGCTACATGGAGGAATGTATCTAGTCCGACGATATCCAGCGTTCGGAATGTAGCACTCTTCGGCCGCCCGATAATCGGCCCTGTTAAGGCATCGACCTCCTCGATGGTAAGACCGTACCGTTCCATTTCTTGAAGCGTGATCACCAAGCCGTACGTCCCAATTCGATTGGCAATGAAGTTAGGCGTATCTTTGGCAATGACTACTCCCTTGCCCAGTCTGCGCTCACACCATTCCTTGGCCCCTTCTAATACCGACTGATCCGTCAATGCATTCGGTATAAGCTCCACCAGATGCATGTATCGTGGCGGATTAAAGAAATGAGTGCCGACAAATGAACGCCTAAATGCTTCTGATCGCCCTTCCAACATGGAGTCAAGGGAAATGCCTGACGTATTCGAGCTGATCAGCGTCCCTTCTTGCCAGTGGCGCTCTATTTGCGCCAGCACCGTGCGCTTCACGTCCACTCGTTCCGTGACCGCCTCAATAATCCAATCTACCTGCGCAAGTTCCTGCAAATGATCCGCTGTATTACCCGGTATGATACGCTCTGCGAACGCTTCCATATAGAGCGGTGCTGGGCTCGACTTCTTCAATCGCGCAATCGCTTGATTAGCATGGCGGCTCCGGACATCCGGATGCTCCAGAGTCTTGCCTGCCTCCACTTCGTCCTCCGTCAGCTCTTCTGGCACGATATCTAATAACAGACATCGTATGCCTGCATTCGCCAAATGAGCTGCGATGGCGGCTCCCATTACCCCTGAGCCAATAACAGCTGCCCGTTGAACCTCATTCCATCGTTTCACCTCGGTATCCCTCCTTTTGCATGTGCATGGTATAGCCTAGCTGCCTTTTTTTGCACGGACACACTTCCCCGCAATTTGTCCTTCTATATGCCTCACTCCTTCTCAGACGCTGCCCAGGCCACCATAGCAAGCCTCGTATGGTAACCAGCTAACGCAGCGTAGCAGAACGGCTATACAAGCATGCCGTGCTTCACTCCACCTCCCTGAACCCATTAGATTCCACATACAGACTTGACGAGCAGCTCAGCAATATCGGCACTGCGCACATCGCTTCGCTCTTTCGCCTTGACACCATCCTCCATCATCGTGAGGCAATATGGACATGCAGACCCAATCACAGAAGGCTGAACCTGAAGCGCCTGCTCTACCCGCGCCACATTGACGCGCGTCCCAGACGTTTCCTCCATCCACATCTGACCACCGCCTGCCCCGCAGCACATCGCATTAGCCCCACTTCGTTCCAATTCAAGCACCGTTAATTCTGGCACTGCACGCAGCAGTTCTCTAGGGACGTCAATAATCCCGTTGTAACGTGCCAAATAGCAGGAGTCATGCCAAGCGACGCTCTCGTGAACCGGATGAACGAAGCGAATACGCCCCGCCTGCCACATCTGATACAGCCATTCTGTGTGATGATATACCTGCACTTCTGAATCCAACCCAAAATCCGGATACTCTTTCTTCAATGTGTGATACGTATGCGGACAAGCGGTTACGATCCTTCGGACACCATATTTGTGGAACGTTGCAATATTCTCCGCGCACATCTGCTGAAACAAAAATTCATTGCCCATACGCCGCGCGGTATCTCCTGAGCTCCGCTCTTCATTGCCAAGAACAGCAAATGCCACATCAGCTGCATGGAAAAGACGAATTAGTGCCTTCGTTACGTGCTGTGTACGCATATCATAGGAACCCATAGCTCCCACGAACAGCAGCACCTCGAAATCTGGACGCTCCTTAACCGTCGGCACAGTTATGCCTGTTTCCTTCGTCCACTCTGCGGCCCATTTGAATCTGTCATTGCGGCTGATCCCCCATGGGTTGCCCTGACGCTCAATATTTTGCAGCGCTCGTTGTCCGTCCACAGGCATTTGCCCTTGTGTCAGCACCAGATAGCGCCTCATGTTTACAATTTTATCGACATGCTCATTTACGACTGGACACTGATCCTCGCAGTTGCGGCATGTTGTACATGCCCATAGTTCTTCCTCGGTAATAACATTACCGATCAAATCGATTGACTGAGCAGACGGATGCTGCTCATCAGGTATGTTTCTCAGCCATCTCTCCTGCTGCTTAGCCATCGTCCCCTGCATCCCTTGCGGAAATCGCTGCAGCGCCGCTGGCTCATCAAATGCACCTTCGGCCTGCTGCACACCTTCCTCCGCCATGCGATGGAACGGCAGCGACCCAGGTGCTGCCAAGCTTGGTACCCACGGGTTGGTCGAAGTTATGGCTGCCCCTTTCTCGGTTAAGTGATCACGCAGCTTCGAGATGAGATGCATAGGAGAGAGAAGCTTGCCCGTATGCGATGCAGGACACACATTCGTACAGCGCCCGCACTCCACGCAGGCATACAGATCAAGCAGCTGCTTCCGCTCGAATTGCTCGATTGCTCCAACCCCGAATGATTCTGCCTCCTCGTCTTCCAAATTGATCATTTTCAACTTCCCTGTCTCTTCCTCTGAACGCTTCAGCCAGAGATTAATCGGTGCAGTTATCAGGTGGAAGTGCTTCGATTGCGGCACATATATGAGAAATGCAAACAGAATCAGCAAATGTAACCACCAAAATAATTCATATCCGACGGTGAGCCACAGTTCTGCATGTGCGCCAATTGACAAGGGCATTACGATAGCCGATGCAATTCCTGCCGTAATCGAGCCATTAGGCCCTCCAACTCCATTCAAGGCCTCTAACGCATAATCGAATGTCATGGTGCCAAGGACAGTCACCATCAATCCGCCGATGAAGAACAGTACAATTGAGGGCTTCCACCCTCGCTTCAAGCGTGGCAGCCTCTCCACGTAGCGTCGATAGACTGCAAACAATACTGCTGTGAGCACCATGAGCACTGTCCATTCCTGAGCCACGATGAAGACATGATGGGCTGGCAGCGGCAGTGAGTGGCCGGTCAACCCCTTCCAAATCAAATCTAGTGCTCCGACCTGCAAATGGAGGAATCCGTAGAACATTACTGCATGCATAAACCCACTTCGCGGATCCTTCCACAGCTTGCCTTGACCGAACGTCTGTCCTATGGCACGCATGGTTCGCCTCGCCTGCTCGGTTGGCTTCGTGCCTGCCAGCCCCAAGCCTATGTAGCTGACTCGTCGTCGAATTGCAGCAGCGGCCAAGCCGATGCCTATCGCAACAACGAAGAGAAAGACAAGCCATTTTACATAAATCAGCACCATATCTCCCCTCCCTTTTGGGTGATACATGCATGATCTCGTTTTGCTCAACATAGCTGTTCGTAATGAACTATGTTTGATGGATATGAGTTGGGACATGAAAAAATACGTTCTTGCCTTTTATGACCACTGGTTAATGAAATCCGAATAAAAGTAGTAGAGATAAGTCCGAAGATTTCTCCATACAATGATCGTAATGAAGCCGGAACTTGGGGTGATGACCTTGCATTTAGTTGTGCTTATGAAGCAAACGTTCGACACAGAAGAAAAAGTCATAATTACAGATGGTCTGCTCTCTGAAGACGGAGTAAAATGGATAATAAATCCCTATGATGAATATGCCATCGAAGAAGCCGTACGATGGAAAGAAAATCATGGCGGCGTAGTCACCGTAGTGACTGCCGGTCCTGATCGTTCCGAGGAAGCGCTTCGCATAGCGCTCGCAATGGGAGCAGACGAAGCCGTACATCTTGTTCTGTCGCCAAGTGACACAGGGGGGATGGATGAATTCACAATCTCTCACTTGCTCGCAAAGACATTGCGGGAGAAACAGCCGGATCTAATCTTCTCTGGTCACTTCTCTGTTGATCAAGGCAGTGCCCAGGTTGCTGTCCGTGTCGCCAGCCTGCTCGACCTGCCACATGTCGCTGCGATCACCTCGATCGAGCGTATCGATGACTCGCAGGTAACGGTCAGTCGTGACGCAGAAGGTGATAACGAGAATCTCAAAGTGACCTTGCCTGCATTATTTACGGCACAGCAAGGATTGAACGAGCCCAGATATCCGACTCTACCAGGCATTATGAAGGCGAAGCGGAAGCCTATCGAAAAGCGGTCGGCTGCCGAACAGCTTCAGAATGAATCTTATGCTCCTGCCACAGAGCGAGTAGCCCTCGAGCTTCCTCCCCCAAGACAGGAGGGGCAGATATTGAAGGGCACTGTATCGGAGCAAGTAGAGCAATTGGTTCAATCGCTACGCGATACTTCCTCTCTCTTCTAACTCTTTCTAACTAGGTTGCAAATTGAACATGCACTTACTTGTAACGATTGAGCCTTAACATGAAGCCGCAAGCGTGCTATCGACTGGAAAGGAGTGCTGCTATGAGCCGCACATATGCTGTTATTGCTGAAATACGCGGAGATCGATTGCGCCAGGTTACATTCGAAGCGCTTGGTGCTGCCGCGCAAATGGCGAAGCCTGATGATCGAATTATTGTGCTTGTCATTGGGTTTCAACTTGCAGAGGACACAATCCAGTCCTTGATGATTCCAGGAATTGCGCAAGTTAGCTGCGCAGATGATGAGAGGTATAAATATTACGAGGCGGAGACGTATTTCGCGGCACTGCATGCCTTTACAGAGCAGCAATCGCCGGACGTCGTGCTGCTTGGGCATACAGCGATGGGACGTGATCTCGCGCCGATGCTAGCAGCTCAGCTCCATACAGGTCAAATATCCGATGTCGTATCGATTCGTGCGGATGACTCCGACACGACCTTCCTAAGGCCTGTCTATGCAGGCAAAGCATTAGAAACTAGACGCTTCGCCAATCAAGCACGACCTTGGATCATCACGGTTAGACCTAACAACTTCACTCCTGTTACTCAACAAGCGGGGTTACTTCCGACTCACGAGAGCATTCAGCAGCCGCAAGTTGATTCCTTGCTTGCCCCCGCCCCATCCCTACGGACGGTTGTCCACGAAGTCGTCACGAAGATGAGCGGCTCCGTTGATTTGTCAGAGGCCAAAATTATTATTTCTGGCGGTCGAGGTGTGAAAAGTGCCGAAGGGTTCAAGCCCCTGGAACAGCTGGCACGTGTGCTGAATGGAGCAGTCGGCGCTTCGCGCGGAGCTTGTGATGCGGGCTATTGCGACTACTCGTTGCAGATCGGACAGACGGGTAAGGTTGTTACACCTGAGATTTATTTTGCCTGCGGGATTAGTGGAGCCATCCAGCATATCGCAGGAATGAGTCAAGCTCGAATCATTGTTGCCATTAATATCGATCCGGAAGCCCCTATCTTTAAAGTAGCGAATTACGGGATCGTCGGTGATTTATTCGAGGTGGTGCCGCTGCTTACCGAACAATTCCGCAAGCTGCTCTCCTGATTGTTTCGCAGGCTGCCAACGGCTCAATCTCGCTGACGACTATACTGCTCCTATGCCGCATACGTCGTCTGTGTACCTTGGAGCAATGCTGCCTACTATGAAAGATAATCGATGATCCCCTCTCCGTGCATAAGAAAAAGAAGGTTTCCCACATCATCTGTAGGAAACCTTCTTCTATTCATCCGTGCTTAGTCGCATGATTCTGGCGCTTCAGGGGTTGCTGCTTCTACTTCAATCTTATCAGATACCGTATCACGAATAACCGACATAACCAGTTGCAGCATGTAATTCACATCGCTCTGACTCTGCTGGAATTCCACAACGAGTGGAATATTGTCCAGTTCATCCTGGAGCTCACTAATCTCATTCTCGATTTTATCTACCATCTTCGCGTTTTGGAACGATTGGAACGCAACCAGTTCCTTCTGCTTCTTCTTAATCGTTGAGATCAGCTCTTGTACCCTAGTATGCGTTTGAATTTGCTTCTCAGCTTGCTGATATTGCCGAACCTCATCCGTTGTAATGATGAGTTCAGACAACTGCTTCGCCTTCGCCATAATATCTTCTCGTACTAGCAAATCCCGCGTATTGAACTTCGGTATACCGCATCCCGATCGATGGACGTGCTCCTCATGCTCCGAGTGTTCTGCGTGTTCCGAATTCACCTTCGAAGATTGTGATTGTTGCGTCAATGAGAACCTCTCCCATCTATTCGGCCTGAATTATATTGGTAAAATCTATCTCTTCTCGTTTATTGTATCCGAAAATAAAGAAAAGGTTAAGAAGTCATTTGCATCGGTTGTGTGACAAGCACACCCTTGATGTAATAGGACATCACATCTGTAATCTTAACATGAACAATTTGACCGATCAACGACGCCGATCCTGCAAAATGGACAAGCTTATTCGTGCGCGTCCGAGCGGATAAAATGTCTGGGTTATTCTTGCTCTCCCCTTCCACTAGCACCTCCACCACTTGATCTTGCAGCCTTTCATTGCTTCGACGGCTCTGATCCTGCAGCAGGGCGTTCAGGCGCTGCAGGCGCTCCTTCTTCACTTCCATCGGAACATTGTCTTCCATCCCTGCCGCCGGTGTGCCTTCGCGCGGGGAATAGATGAATGTATAGGCAAAGTCGAACTCTACCTCCCGTACAAGTGACATCGTTTCTTCGAACTGTTCGTCCGTCTCGCCAGGGAACCCTACAATAATATCCGTTGTAAAGACAACATCCGGTATCGCCTGTTTGATTTTAAATGCCAGCTCCAGGAAGCGCTCCCGATCATACTTGCGGCTCATCTTCTTCAATATTTCCGTGCTTCCCGATTGTACAGGAAGATGAATATGCTCAACCAGGTTGCCGCGCTTCGCAAGTACTTCAATTAATCGATCGTCAAAGTCTCTTGGATGTGAAGTAGTGAAGCGGATACGCGGTACATCAATAGTTCGAATTTCGTCCATCAGATCGCCGAACGAGTAGTCGATGTCCGTAAAGTCTTTGCCGTAAGCGTTGACGTTTTGACCAAGCAGTGTAATTTCCTTGAATCCTTGACGAGCCAAGTCTCTTACTTCGGCAATTACGTCTTCCGGACGGCGGCTGCGTTCTTTGCCACGGGTATAAGGAACGATGCAATATGTACAGAACTTATCACAGCCATACATAATGTTGACCCAAGCTCGCATCCCTTCCCGCTTCTTCGGCAGATTCTCGATGATGTCGCCTTCCTTAGACCACACTTCCACGACCATTTCCTTGTTAAACAAGGCATCGCGCACCAAGATCGGCAAGCGGTGAATATTATGCGTACCGAATACGATATCAACAAATTGATGCTTCTGCATAATGCGATTCACGACATTTTCTTCTTGGGACATACAACCGCACACGCCAAGAATAAGCCCCGGTCTTTGCAGCTTCAATGTCTTCAAATGTCCAAGCTCACCAAATACTTTATCTTCTGCATTTTCACGAATCGCGCATGTATTTAATAAGATAATATCTGCTTGTTTTCGGTCTTCCGTTTTTTCATAGCCCATCTGTTCAAGCAAGCCGCTCATCGTCTCGGAATCATGCTCGTTCATTTGGCAGCCAAATGTATAAATAATATATTTCTTCCCAACGCCTAGTCCCTGCAGCTCCTCAGGCACGGCCTGATCATAGTGTACCTGAATATCCTGCTTGCCCCGCTGCTTCTCCTGACGTTGGTTAGGCTCCGAAATAATGTTGATTTCACGACCATTTATACGAATCCGTTTACCTTGTTCATCCTCGGAAATGACTTTGGCATTCGAGAAATCAAAATATTTGGAGTAATCTTTCGACTCTTTGTTCATTGGTCGGCACTCCTTCTTCTCAATCGATTCTGTAGTCTGTAGGTTATCTATGTACATGAACATCACTTCAAATTATACCATCATCCGAAGTGGAGAGCCAAGAATGAACTTCCAGATTTAGTTATTACGAAGTGGGCAATATTGCCCTTTGTTGTCCAAAAAACTGAAATGGTGCGGTTTTCTGAGCTTTCACTTTAGACAAGGTTGGACAACGTGATCCGATGTTTGACACCGTTTTTGTGGGTAGAGTGTGGGTAACGTAGACAAAGAAAAAAGCCTCGGAACACAGAATACAGGAAGGGGCAGATGAGATGAGGAAAATCGATGTAGCGATTGGGCTTATGGTGCTGTCTCTTATCGTAAACATCGTAGATCTAATTATCAAATGAACAGCAGGCGCATATGGGGGCAGCAGCCCCCTTTCTCCAAACTCGAAAGTGTACAAGACTTCGTTTATCTTTTCCAGGATACCCGACTTGATTACGCAGGCTGGGGTGCGGACATCGTCAACGTCCTGACGTCTCCTGGGTGAGCTGCATCCTGGATGATAGGTATATCGACAATAATCAGAAGGTTAGACGCTTGAAGAACCTTCTGGCAGCATCAGCGAAAGTTCATGAATGAAAATACTGGAGGGGGCTTCTGCCCCTCTGTATTTATGTGGGAATTTTGAGAAGATTTATGACGTCTCTTGTTTGTTATTTCGCGATTAGTTGTCAAAAAAAATCCATAAAACACGATTTACGACTAATCTTTTTATATATTTTCCATTTTTCTACATACAAAATATTACCTATGTGTTAATATAGGGTTAACATTTAGATTTATCTAAATGAACCATATAATAGGAGGTTAATCAAATGAAAAAAGTATCTCTTGCATCTTTGATTCTGCTCCTCTGCTTTAGTGTTTTTGTAACGGCTGTTTCAGCAGCGGCTGGTGCTGATTCAGGATTTCAATCTGTGAATAACGGCCACACTGCAAGAGTTTATACCGATTCAACCTACTATGGAGTAAGTGATAACTGGATTAATGTTACAATCGAGAAATCAACATCTGCTGCATTCAGCTATGAGATTTGTTTCATGAATAGTAATCAAATGACATGTCCTGTAACAGGAGACATGACATCTTCCTCAAAGACCCACAAGATTGATAAATCAAGTTTATATAAAATCCTCCCTTCACATTCTCAAGGTTCCTTTACGGTAATGTTAAAAGTCTTTAAAAAGGGAGATTATTGGACTTGGTATGGTGACATCATAACGAAAAATACTTTTACTGCAGTCAGACCAGTTTAATTTCATTTGGAAAATGTCCCAAAAGTCTAAACGATTTGGGGCAGAGGTTGGAATAGTGATTCAGGCTTAAGAAGAAATAAAGGAACAAATAAGAGTCGTAGGGATGCCTTCCCATACGACTCTTATTTGTTTGCCGGCGTACCGGCTCAACACCAGTATATCAAACATGTCCGCAGTGTAAAAGGAGTGGGGCTATGGAGATTATCGATTAATAGTTACCAAACCCATGCACGAGATATGATAACCAACAAAATGAACAAGACCAAGATTACACCAATAGATGTGAAACCCCCGAATCCACATGAGCCACATGAGCCACCAAATCCTCCAAGAACTTCTCCCATATGAGACACCCTCCTTTCGATTAGGTACATCCATATAGTATTAAAATTGCTTAGTGTGCGGCTCGGCTATGACCTACACAAAAATAATTAGGCATTGTCCGCTATAAAGAGCTTACCTATGTGATCCCTGTTGTGTATCACACTGATATGATTGAGTACACGGTTCGGCCATCTCCCTGAAGGCTTACAGATCCGTAGCGCAATTGCGAAGAACTGGAGCCATCCAAGAAGATTCCATCCACAAGGGTGCCGCTAACCTTTCCTTTCAAAACCTCAACTGCCTGCTTAATCACACCAGGAATCGGCACTCCTATACGGCCACCGTTCTCGATAATTGACAGCAGTTCGTTCGCCATGTAAAAGAAAATCGTCGCATCCCAGAGCATGTGTTGATCGCCGAGAACCGTGTCGACTTGGTGGGCAATAGAGATGATGACAAAGATAAATACCTTACGGGCAATACCAACAAGCCCACGGCTGCTGCGCAGCTTGCCCTCGGTTCCAGCAGCCATAATACCAGTAACGAAATCAGCCACCGCCATAATCAGAAGCACCTGCAGCAGTAGCGGCCATCCACCGAACAGGTATGCCCCAACAACACCAAAACCACCAGCTGCAGCTACTTGCTTCGTGCCGTAGTCTCCTACTAGCTGCCCAGCAAATTCAATAAAGCGATCCATACTTATCCCCCTTTAGGTGAAATATAAATAGCCCCCGTCACTAGCCGAGGGCATAATAAAAGCGCCACCTATGCGGTAGCGCCCCTTAAGCTTCAAGCATATTTTGTACAGCATCCCGCCATGTGAGCGGTACTTGCTCAATACTTCGCAATCCAAGCTTGATCAGATCGCAATAAATCTTAGCCATTTGCCTTAACACCTCCAGCGACCAACTCAGCCAGCACGCCAATTTGCCGGATAGTAAACGTGATTCATAACCCATGTTGCATTGGATGTGATCCGGGCAGTCTTGTTCTTACTCTGATGGAACCAGCTCACATCTGTTCGATTGCTCTTTAGATCTTCTTCCAAAATGAGCTTCACACTACGTGCAAATGATCGGCCACCACTGTTGGATTCAATTCTTTCTTTATTGACCTGAAACGCAAAAAGAGCCTTTGCGACTGCAGGCTCTGTAATCTCCATTGGTTCCTTGGTATATATGACATCCATGACGTATGCCTCTTTTTGATTTGCACCCCAGATGATGTTACAAAGGTAATCTGATCCCTGATCGGCGCTGTCACAATAGGAGTAAATGCCAGTGAATAATGATTCTTCATTGCTATCCACCGGCAACTTCTCGTATGTCTTAAACGTGCTGTACAAACGACCTTTAATATCAATCGGCTCTTGCTGGTAGTTGGCGCTGGAAATGTCGGCACCCATGGCGCGAACCTTCATGTCATACGACTCTCGGCTCAACACTTCTTCACAGAGCATCGTGCCGTCATCCTGCAGCACCTTCAAGTGGCGGACTTTCTTACGTTCCTCTTTGAAGTGCTCCAGCGCACGTCCAGCCAGGTCACCGGTCGCCCAACGGGTCATGATGATAATGATTTTGCCGCCTTCCTCCAAGCGGGAAAGCATGGTGTTCGTGAACCAATCCCAGTGCTTCTCAAGTGTGGCCTCGTTATTGGCTTCCTCGGCGTTCTTGATAAGGTCGTCAATGATCAGGATGCTCGCCCCGAAGCCTGTTGCCGTACCTGTAGGAGATGTAGCTAGGTAGTTGTTATAGCCACCTTCAAGGCTCCACAGGTTCATGGCAGCATCGCCCTTGGCAATCCGAGTATGCGGAAAAATATCGCTATATACGATTACTGTAGGGTCGGCCTTGGCTGTGCTTATGCCATTTCGGACAGCTTTCTAGAACGTCGTCGAAAGCGTCTCGTTATACGAGCCTGTCATAATCTTAGCTGACGGATCCTGCCCGAATACCCACTGGCGAACATGGAAGCAGTCCTGGATTTACCGTGGCGTGGCGGCTCATTGACGATCAATATATCGTCATCTGACTGATAGAAGTCCTGCATCTCATTGCACAAGTCAATGAGGTACTGTCGATCACCTTTGTAGAAGTCAGGAGCCATTGCCTGGCAGAAGCCGAAAAACTCACGACATGCTAGTTCGATCTTGGCATTGTGCCTGATTGTCTCAAGGTCAACCATCGCGGATCAGCTTCCGTAATTCGTCGGTCGTAAGGCCCTGGAGCGGGTTATCGACTTGAACAACGCCGGATAGCTTCACATCTGATTTTTCAGCGTAGATACCGGCCATTTCGAGAACTACCTTACCATGCTGAAAACTACCTCGCGGGGCCTCTCTGACGAATGTATTCAGGACAGAAGATACCTACTGCTTGACCAAGTCCATTGAACGCTTATTGTATATCTCCACAAACTCAGGCTTTGCAAAGGCCCGATAATACGTAGCCCGATCCACTTTAGCAATCTTGCATATATCCGGTAAATCCTTACCAGGCTCATTCCAATCAAGTCCATATGTCTCCAAAATGTCCTTGAAATCCTCTATGTCATGGGGCCTTATTTTCAACCCCTTTTCTCCTAAAGTGATATGCCGCAGTTCATGCAGCATGAGGATCTTCTGTTGATTCTCGCTTAGTAATCCAGTATTTCGCTCATAAAACGTGATAATAGAATCAAAAGGCAGGTAAGCCTTGAAGACCTCCTGCACCTTTCTGCAATCAGCATATGTAATCTTCTCGCCGCGCTTCCGTTCCTGGCTGACTACTTACCCAATCTTTATATTAAATTCCCGAATGATGCTGAACTCAGGAAGTCGCTTGATTATCTTTTCGGCGAGTCTTTTTAATGATTTGCTAGGCTCAGCATCCTGGATCCCTAATTGCTTTTTCAGGTTGCGGATGCGAGTCACTTTGTCCTTTTCACTCTGTTGGTCATAGATTTGGAAGAGCGTTTCGATGGCAGCGCAAGGCGTCTCACACTCCTCATTTTTGGGGCATTGATTGCATATCGTGTTATTCATGACGCCTCGGCGCTCCTTTCTGCAAAAGAAAAAGTACCACAATGGGTGCTAAAAATAAAATTATCTATGCCACCAAGATTCCACAATCTGATGCGCGATAGTAGGGTGATACCCTCTCCCTATCAAATAAGATACTGCCGCAGCTTCTCTTATGGCATGCTCAACTGATATTGTCTGTGCCTCTTTCAATCCATTCTGAACCCACGGTTCCACCATTTGCAATGTTTCTTTCTTTAACATATTTGGATCATGCCAAGGTTGTGAGTGCGGGTACATACCGGCAGGTTGTGAGTGCGGGTACATACCGGCAGGTTGTGAGTATGGGTACATACCGGCAGGTTGTGGTTGATAATAGTAACTCAAAGCGAACATCCCCTTTCAAAATTACAACATACCCCACTATATGCCTATGCCCATGATTTTGACTCACTTTTATTTATCAATGAAAAACCGCCTCATAAGGAGACGGCTTGCTCCCAAGGCAAGCGTGCTACCACTGCACCACATCCGTTTATGGCACCAGCGCCAGGAATCGAACCTGGGTTTCCAGAGTCTTGTTCTTGCGGCCGCCTCTGGAGTCTACCAAGCTTACGCCGGTGTAAAATTTATACCCTTGGTGGCCAGTTGGATTAAGTACGCATAGGTGCACGATTTCCTCATCGACCACACCCGTAATAATTGCTGCTCGCGGTTCGCTTTTATACTCACCGTTTGGTGTACCATAGCTGTGATAATGGACAATTCGACCGATAGTTGGCTGCATGAATCTCAAGTAGATCCTGATATTCAGCAAGCTGCGTCAGAATCGCTTCGTATCCTTCAGGTGTTCCTGTCCGTGCCTCGATGACCTTCACGATCTTTCGCTGCAGTTCCTCAAGCATTGCTCCATCCTCATCTCCCACCGGCACGCAGTCCTGGACAGCTCTCAGTTGCGCCTTAGTGCCAGTCGGATACCGTTCAAGATAAGCATGAGCTGCCGCATCGATGCGTACAATTGCATGGATACTCTTGCCGCCGCTGTATACCATTACGGCAATTGGTAGATCCAGCTCGCGCATAATGGCGTTCTGCTTCTCAATATCCATTGTGTCAGACTCGACGAGTGCGTAACGGAAATCGCTAACGTTCTCATTTTTGACGCCCTTGCCATCAAGAGGATTAAATCGGATCCATGCACCTGCTGCCGAAATGTAGTCACCTAGGACAGCTCCAATATCGCCATTACATTCATTCAGAGCCTGGATTAGCTCGCCAGCTGTACGATCCCATGCCCCCTTGGTGGGCAGATATTTTCCTTCATCGTTCTGCCAGGTGTCAACTACATATCCAACATTCTCTGATGCCTCGAACAATGTTACCAAATAGGTGGTCAGCTGCTGCACCGGATTCCAGTCGGTCGGTTCGTGAATCTCTTTACCTTCTATCCAGTTTTTATCGATAACCACGTACTCCCCGCCAGAAATCTCATCGTTCCAATCCAGTTCATGATCGTCTCTAGTACTACGAGGCATCCAACCGTTATCCTTGGCCATCTGCGTTATCGTAGCGCCTGTTACTGGCACGCCGGATCCCTCGAACGTCGTCCACTTCTTGAAGCATTCACCAGGATGATATCGGGATCCGTCCCGTTTACTCCAGTCTTCCCAATCGGCGGCTGTATAGCCTTCATATTTTAGCGCCATGCCGACATTTACCCACTCCTGATAACTTAGGAAGGCCGGATCGATGTAGCCAGCAGGGCAATCAGATCCAATTTATGTTCCATTGTCGCGTCTCTCCCAGCTCATGTTCTTCCGTATTTAGACCTAATTCTATTGATATAAATGTAGAAATAATGTAAAATACTAGTGAAATATATTAGAAATTTTTAGGAGATTACAATGAAGAACTTAAAAATTATTGGCCTTACATTGTTCATCTTAATGATGACAACAACTGCTGTATTTGCTGCTAACTCTTCAGTTTCTGTTTATGTGCCAGGAAATGCTCCGTTCTCAGATGCAACTGATTCTATTATCGGTCAAAATCAATATGGTAAAGCAACAATCAATTCAAGTGGTGCATTTTCTGGTTTTATTCATGAATATTGCAACGGCAAAGACACTGTTTACCATTATGACATGCCTAACGGAGGAACTAAGACAATAACCTACTACATGAGTTCTGGTTGTTCGTATAAACTCTTTGTTAAGAGTGATGGAGTTTTCCCCGTAGTAGGTAACCTACAAAACTATCAATAATCAATATAAAGTGTCAGCCTACTAGGGTTGGCACTTTTTTCTATTCACTTTGTTAGCTTACGAGATAACGATTCCTTAGCTTCCCCCTAGACTTTTTTGTCCGATGATTTACGCTTGATTCCTGGTATTAGATTAGTGTATCCAGCAAGCCCAAGCTGGCGCTGTGCCTTGCGGAAAACATAATCAATGTTCTCGCTTGATCTAATGGTTCCGTCAGTTTCAAGATGCTTGCAAGGAATCCAAACGTTTTGGTTTGTAGCGCCAAGCGTAAAACGTCTGGCGGCATATCCTTTATAATTGCGATTGATCAGTCCGAGTCGTATCCCTTTATAAAACTGAAGATTTAGTATGAACCCCTGCACGAACGAAGAAGAAACTCCATGCAAAAAAGGCGCAGCCCTATAAGGACTGCACCTTTCATTTCGAAAGTATGATTCAATAATTAATCAATGATCTCAGCAGTGTCGCCGTTTTTCACGCCAGCAGCATTCGCTTCGTCAGTGTCGATATGCATGTCCAATGCAAACTTCTCAGATACGCGTGCAACCACGTGTTCAAATACAACACCGCGCTCTCCACCTACACGTACGCGAAGCTTTTGCTTGTCTTGAATCCCCCATTTTTCTGCATCAGAAGTATGGAAGTGAATGTGACGAGCAGCTACGATAACGCCGTCTTGCAATTCAACTTCACCAGCAGGTCCTTTTACAAGAACGCCTGGTGTACCTTCGATATCTCCAGATTCGCGAACAGGTGCTTTTACACCGATTGCGAAGGAGTCAGTGCGGGAAATTTCCAATTGGGATGCAGGACGTGCTGGTCCCAAAATACGAACTTTATTGAAGGAGCCTTTGGAGCCTACAACTTCAACTGTTTCGTTCGCAGCAAACTGTCCTGGTTGGGACAATGGCTTGAACTCCGTCAATTGATAACCTTTACCGAACAAAATCTCGATATGTTCTTGAGTCAAATGAATATGGCGAGCGGATACGCCGACAGGTACGTTTTTCATTTCTCTTCCACCTCACGTATGTGTTCTCTCTAGCTAGTACCAAATCATATTATACTACGAAATGCAACAAGGCATGCGCCTAAAGACGCATGCCTTTTCAACAATTATTTGAATTCTGCCACCAATTTGTCAAATTCTTCAGAAGAAAGGCGAATATTTTGCTTCGCTAACGGTTCATCGCGGAATCCAGATACAAGATTCTCGTAGCTCTTCTTCGATTTATCTTGATAGATAAGACCTGTTATCATTCCATCTGTTTCCATTAACTTCGTCATTGCTGCGATCCGGTTGGACGGATCATAGCCTTCTACAGATTCCAGATTGATGATGTTTTCCTTGAACCAGTCATACGTATTGATCTTGTTGAATGTTACGCAAGGGCTGAATACGTTGATTAAAGAGAAGCCTTCGTGCTTAATTCCTTCCTCAATCAGAGAAGTCAACTGCTTCAAATCACTAGAGAACGATTGTGCTACGAAGGTAGCTCCAGCAGATAGTGCAATCTCAAGCGGACTTAATGTGTTCTCGATTGCGCCATCTGGCGTACTCTTCGTCTTGAACCCAACCGCACTACGTGGCGAAGTCTGACCTTTCGTCAATCCATAGATTTGGTTATCCATGACGATATACGTAACGTTGATGTTCCGGCGAATCGCATGTACGGTATGTCCCATCCCGATTGCGAAGCCGTCTCCATCCCCACCAGATGCAATAACAGTCAGGTCACGGTTAGCTAGCTTCAACCCTTGTGCAATTGGCAGCGCACGGCCGTGAATGCTGTGGAAGCCATATGCATTGATATAACCGGAAATCCGACCAGAACATCCAATCCCGGATACAACAGCCAAATTCTCAGGTTCCAGTCCGACGTTGGCTGCCGCGCGTTGAATGGCTGCCTGAATTGAGAAGTCGCCGCAGCCAGGGCACCAGTTCGGCTTCACATTGTTGCGAAACTCTTTGAACGTTGCCATACTAGACCAACTCCTTGCTTTGTTTGTACAATTCCAAAGGCAGGAACGGAGTTCCATCATATTTATTAATTCGGCGAAGCTTCTCTCCGAATCCAACGTTCAATTTTACTTGATCAGCCAGTTGGCCGGTAGCATTGTTCTCAACAACGACGATTTGCTTCGCCTTCTGCGCATGCGGTGTGAACAGCTCTGTTGGGAATGGATAAATTTGACGAACCGTAATATGGTTGGTCTTTACTCCATCCGCTTCCAAGTGTCTGCGTGCTTCATCAATCGTACCGCCAGTGGAGCCCATGCCTACGATAAGTAGATCTGGTTCTTCATGCGGCACATCTGCGTGAATCGCATTCGTCACCTGCAGTCCATTCAGTTTGTTCAACCGTTTGTCCATCATCTTCTTGCGGTTCACAGCACTCTCAGACGGTCTGCCGATCTCGTCGTGCTCAACGCCAGTTACGTGGTGAAGTCCGCCTTTCTCCCCCGGAACAACACGTGGAGAAATTCCGTCTTCCGTAAGTTCATAGCGCTTAAACTGTTGATTCGCCTCTAGTGGAGGAACATCGCTCATCAGCTTACCGCGATCGATTGTAATTTGCTCATAATCAAGCATCTCACAAGTTTGCTTACCGAGAGACAACTGCAAATCCGTCAAGACGATAACCGGACATTGGTACTGCTCAGCCAGGTTGAATGCCTCTACTGTATCGAAGAAGCACTCTTCTATTGAACTTGGCGCAATTACAATCTTCGGAATCTCACCATGCGTTCCGTAGATCATCGCGTTCATATCACTTTGTTCCTGCTTCGTCGGAAGTCCAGTACTTGGACCGCCGCGCTGTGTATTCACGATAACAATCGGAGTCTCCGTCATGCCAGCAAGACCGATTGCTTCCGTCTTCAGGGAAAGACCAGGACCTGCGGATGCAGTCAGTGCACGTACGCCGCCATAGTTGGCGCCAATCGCCATCGTAACTGCCGCAATCTCATCCTCTGTCTGAATAACCGTGCCGCCGAACTTCGGCAGACGCTTAATCAAATATTCCATAATCTCGGATGCAGGCGTAATCGGATATGCTGCCATCAGACGGCATCCTGCCGCTACCGCACCCAAGCCAATTGCATCGTTACCAATCATGAACAGCTTCTGCTTGCCGTCAGCCGGCTCCAGCTTGAAATCGTCAAGCGGACCGCCTGCTTGCTCCAGTACGAACTCCGCACCTCTACGTGCAGCTTCAACGTTCTTCTCCACAACTGCTGGACCCTTGCGGTTGAATTCCTCTTCAAGAGCTTTGTTGAAGACTTCCAGCGGCAATCCAAGCAATGCCCAAGATGCGCCCGAAGCAACCATGTTCTTCATGAGGGAAGCACCGAGTTCCTCAGCAATCGATGTGAAAGGAACCGCGAAGAGACGTGCATCCACACCTTCTGGAACGGATGGATTGAACTTGGCATCTGCGACGATAACGCCGCCTGGACGAAGTTCACCAACGTTCAAATCAATGGATTCCTGATCGAATGCAACCAAAATGTCCAAGTCGTCCGAAATTGCGCGAATTGGCTTCGTGCTGATTCGAATCTTGTTGTTCGTATGACCACCCTTAATACGAGAAGAAAAATGACGGTACCCATATAAATAGTATCCAAGACGATTCAATGCCGTCGAGAAAATACGGTCCGTACTTTCTACGCCTTCCCCTTGCTGACCCCCGATTTTCCAAGACAATTGACTAATCAAGCTCGCCCACTCCTTTTGAAAGGTGACTCGCATATGCACCACGACGGATGCCACCAAAATTCGCTAAATTGTAACAAGTAAAATATTGTAATGGTTGAGTCACTCTCATTCTATGTGCAGAGGTTGGAAAAAGCAAGCGTTTTCGCCGATGTCCACGATAGCAAGATTCGATGGATATGATACCTTCATGAGATGAATGGACAATTATCCTTCTCGGGCAGGAAGGTTCGTCTTCAGAAATTGCAGAGCATTGCTATGAGCAATTCGATTGACAAATTCCGACGAATATCTACGCTCTATTGCTTCCAGCAAATTTCCGTATTGTCCAGCATGCTCCAGACCTTGTACTTTGTCATCAATGCCATCGAAGTCCGAGCCGAACATAATATGCTGTTCACCGCCGAGCTCGCAGATCCGATCAATATGGCGAAGCAGATGCTCAATAGTCACTTGCTGGCTATCTGCAATAAAGGCAGGTACAAAGGTGATTCCGATTCTACCATTCCGATCGATAATGGCTTTGATCTGTTCATCAGTTAGATTTCTAGGGTGCTTACGCACGTATGCCGAATTGGAATGGGAGGCGAACACTGGACGCTCAGTGAGCTCTAGCAGTTCCCAGAATGCTCTTTCATTCAAATGGGATACATCAACGAGTATCCCCAGCTTGTCGCATTCGCGAATAAGCTGCCGCCCTTTGTTCGTAAACCCAGCCTGCCTTGGCTCCATTGTTCCGTCCACAGCCCAGTTCGAATGATTCCATGACAAGCCTAGAAAGCGAACCCCAAGCTCATATGCAGTCCGCACATACACCATGTCGCCTTCCAGCCCATCAGCGCCTTCTATAGACAGCAGAGCACCCGTTAACTGTGGCGAACGCTCCCAATGCTCTACATCTTCACGCCATCGAATGAGGGACACATCAGGCAGCGAGCATATCCGTTCACGCAGCAGGTCAATACAGCGCAAGATTTGAGAAAATTGCGGCTGACCGCTACTCAATGCTTCTTCCAGAAATACCGCAAATACTTGCATCCCTACCTGACCATCCTGCATGCGCGGCAGCGTAATATCTAATGCATCCTTGCTCATAAAATCCAACTTGCCTGCATACAGCATCTTGTACAGAACATCACAATGAAAATCAATAATCCGTTGGCTCATAATTCTACGTCCCCTTCTCAGCTTCTTTATTCGCAATCCGGTGAAGGCAGCTGTTTTTACCAAGCTGCGCTTGTCCCTTTGCATCCCATCTCTAACCCATCTGCTCCCGAGGCAGAACAAAGCAAAAAACCTGCTTACGTTGTAAACAGGCTGAATAAATTCGTTACTTACGCACCACTGTCGACGTATATTATCTGGGTTCAACTATCAGTTTGATTGCAGTCCGATCTTCTCCATCGATGACAATATCCGTGAAAGCGGGAACACAAATCAGATCCACACCGCTTGGCGCAACGAATCCCCGTGCAATGGCAACGGCTTTAATCGCCTGATTCAAGGCACCTGCGCCAATTGCTTGCAGTTCGGCTGCTCCCCGTTCACGCAAAACCCCTGCTAATGCTCCAGCTACCGAATTAGGATTGGACTTTGCTGAAACTTTTAATACTTCCATGGAAAGTACCTCCTCGGGATTGTTAAGGTTAGACTCCATTATTAAAACATATTCGTGAAAATCCTAAAAATTCCTTCACAATGCAGATTCCTTCAATTCCTAGCGATGAATCAGCAGCATCCCCCATCTACGTATTCGGCAAATCAACAAGTCAGTGACATAGCAGTTCGTTCAGATAACGAAACAGGTTCTGTATATAAAAAAAAGCGAGGCCCAGTGCCAACGCACTCACCTCGCTACGCTTTCGTATTCCTAATCCATGATCCAGTCGTCTTCGCGAACGCGGATCTTCTCAAGCTTAACTGCCTTGCCGGTTGTCTCATCGATCTCGACGACAAGTCCATGGAACTGCCATTTCCCTTCGTCAACAACGAAGCGGACAGGCAGCTGTGTCTTGAACTTGCGCAGTACAGCTTCCCGTTCCATGCCTAGTACGCCTTCCTTGGATCCAACCATGCCGACATCTGTTAAGTATGCCGTTCCACCTGGCAGGATTGTATCATCATTCGTCTGAACATGCGTGTGCGTTCCTACAACGAGTGATGCACGGCCATCCAGATGCCATCCCATCGCTATTTTCTCCGATGTAGCTTCAGCGTGGAAGTCAACAAGAATGGCTCGATGCTTCTTGCCGAGTGACTCAAGGATCTCGTCAGTCTTGCGGAAGGGGCAATCAATCGCTGGCAGGAATGTGCGCCCTTGCACGTTGACAATCACCAGTTCCTTGCCGTTGGCCTTAATGACCGCATGGCCTTGACCTGGTGTTCCTGGCGGGAAGTTCGCAGGGCGAACCATGCGCTTCTCGTCGTCAATCCATTCGAATATATCCTTGTTGTCCCACGTATGGTTACCCATCGTAAAACCATGCACGCCTAAATCAGCGAATTCCTTGACAATGGCCGCCGTAACGCCTCTGCCTCCAGCTGCATTTTCAGCATTCGCAATAATAATATGCGGGTTATGCTTTTGCTTGAGCGACGGAAGAAGCTGCTTCAAAGCCTTGCGTCCTGTATTTCCGACGATATCACCGATAAACATTACTTTCATCTAGCCTGAGTCCTCCTTGCAGCAACCTCTATTCGATGTGCCTGATCGGTACGATCGATCGCAGAGACTGCTTTATATCTCCTAAAAGGGAGAAGTGGCCTAATAAGGCCACTTCTCCAAATCCTATATGTGCATCATCTTACTTCGCATATTCAACCGCTCGGGTTTCGCGAATGACCGTAACTTTAATATGCCCCGGATAATCCAATTCGCCCTCAATTGTCTTCGTAATCTCGCGAGCGAGGCGATACGCTTCCGCATCATCAATCTTATCCGGCTGTACCATTACGCGAACCTCACGTCCCGCCTGAATCGCGTATGATTTCTCAACGCCCTCGAACGACTCCGAAATCTCTTCCAGTTTTTCAAGTCGTTTGATGTATGTTTCAAGCGTTTCCCTACGGGCTCCCGGTCTAGCTGCTGACAAGGCATCAGCCGCAGCGACCAGCATAGCGATAACGGATGTTGCTTCACAATCGCCATGATGGGATGCGATACTGTTAATGACTACAGGATGTTCTTTATACTTCTTCGCCAACTCTACGCCGATTTCGACGTGAGATCCTTCAACTTCATGATCCAACGCTTTTCCGATGTCATGCAACAGCCCGGCACGTTTGGCTAACGTTACATCCACTCCGAGCTCTCCTGCCATCAATCCAGCAAGATAAGCCACTTCCATAGAATGCTTCAGTACGTTTTGTCCGTAGCTTGTACGGAACTTCAAACGTCCCAATATTTTGATCAAATCAGGATGCAATCCGTGCACACCGACTTCGAACGTAGCTTGTTCTCCGTATTCGCGAATACGCTCGTCCACTTCCTTGCGCGATTTCTCCACCATTTCCTCGATGCGTGCTGGATGAATACGTCCATCCGCAACGAGTTTCTCAAGAGATGTTCTTGCAATTTCACGGCGAATTGGGTCGAATCCGGACAGAATAACCGCTTCAGGCGTATCGTCAATAATGAGATCGATTCCTGTCAATGTCTCGAGCGCGCGGATATTGCGTCCTTCGCGTCCGATGATGCGGCCCTTCATCTCTTCGTTCGGCAATGCAACAACGGATACCGTCGTTTCTGCGACATGATCTGCAGCGCAACGTTGGATAGCCATCGTAATAATCTCACGAGAGCGCTTGTCCGATTCCTCACGAGCCTGCTGCTCGATTTCTTTAATCATTTGTGCCGTTTCATGACGCACTTCTTGCTCTACATTCGTCAAAATAATTGTACGCGCATCTTCCATCGTCAGATTCGAAATGCGTTCCAATTCTGTAACTTGCTGCTGACAAATTTGATCGACCTGTTCTTGTGTTTCTTCGATTCGTCTCTCTTTAGCAGCTACTTGTTCTTCTTTACGTTCCAGCGCTTCTAACTTTTTATCCAACGACTCTTCTTTTTGCAATAAGCGTCTTTCGAGTCGTTGAACTTCGTTCCGTCGTTCGCGGATGTCCTTCTCCGCTTCATTACGAAGCTTATGGATTTCGTCTTTTGCTTCCAACACCGTTTCTTTCTTCAGTGCTTCAGCTTCCTTGCGTGCGCCATCCATAATTTGTTCCGCGGCGTGTTCAGCACTCGTTATCTTCGCTTCGGCAAGCGATTTGCGAATCAGGTATCCGATTCCAAACCCCAAGAACAATGCGGCCACAACGAGAACGATCGCGAGCCAAAGTTGAACGTTCATTGCCTCACCTCCCCGTTGGTTCCTCCAAGCACTGCTTGGGACAGGTTACATTTGTGGTTTTCAAGTTTCCCTATTCATTAATTAACTCAATGGACTGGCGCGAATACGCCAGCTTATGTGTATGCATTGCGCATACACGGGCGTCGCCTTGAGGCGACAATCGGAAATCAGTAAATTGGCGAAATGAATCATTAGAAATCAATCTCTGGAAGAGGAGATTGATCTCGTGAAAATAAAGATACATGTTCATTTTATTATTCAAGAAAAGATATTGTCAAGCAAATGACGTGAGTGGTCATTTTATTATTCCTCGATGTCGTGGGAAACTTCCTCTTCTTCACTGCGCTCATCTGCTGCAGTGTAAGCTGCGCGCCTAGCCATATCCATTGGATAGCCTCTACGTGCAAGGAATGCGGCGACCTTCTGCTTGCGCAGATGCAGGTCTCCCTTTGTCTGCCGCCATTTTTTGCGAGCTGCGGACAATGCACTGTTCCACTCTTCATCTGGGTCTATCGAATGAAGAGCTGTCTCAATATGCCGCTCTTGTACTCCCTTCTGCTTCAGCTCATGCTGAATCCATCGGCGCCCCTTCATATGTCGATTCAAGCGCTGATGCGCCCACTGCATCGCATATGATTTATCATCGACAAGCCACTCACGTTCCAGACGATCAAGCACCTCTTGCACAATCCCATCCTCATAGCCCTTCTGAGCTAGGTTACGGGCGAGTTCAATGCGAGTACGTGGTTTGCGTTGCAAATACTTGATCGCCTGCACGTAGGCCTTATTCCCTTCGTCTGCGCGCAATATCTCCGTGAGCGAGTCCAGAGACAACTCAGTACCTTTCAATAACCGAAACTTTACCATCACATCTTCATGCACTTCTAGCGGTTCCGCTCCATCGAAATGAATCTTATAACGGCCTGCCTGCCTCTCGATTCGCTCTACACGAGTAATCGTTACGATGCGTTCGCTATCCTTCAAACGACTCTCCTCCATACAAATACATAGAAGCACCTTCGCTTAACGCGAAGGTGCTTGAGCTAACAACAAATTATTCGTCGTCACCTAATTCCAATTCAAATGCATCATCGTCATCTTCACTGACACCCTTATCAGGGATTGTTGTAGTCAGATTGCTTGCTGCACGAATTTGATTTTCGATTGTAAGGGCAATCTCCGAATGTTCCTTCAAGAATTGCTTGGCATTCTCGCGGCCTTGACCCAGACGCTCACCTTCGAAGGAGTACCATGCACCGCTCTTCTGCACGATATCCATCTCTGTACCAATATCGACGATGCTTCCCTCACGAGAAATACCTTCACCATACATAATATCGATGTCCGCCTGTTTGAATGGAGGCGCAACCTTATTCTTAACGACCTTAATCCGAGTGCGGTTACCAATCATGTCCGTACCTTGCTTAATGGTCTCAACACGACGCACATCAAGACGAACGCTGGAATAGAACTTCAAGGCACGGCCACCAGGAGTCGTCTCTGGGTTACCGAACATAACGCCAACCTTCTCGCGAAGCTGGTTGATGAAGATCGCAATCGTCTTCGACTTGCTGATTGCACCAGACAATTTACGCAAAGCCTGCGACATTAGACGTGCTTGCAGGCCGACATGGGAATCACCCATCTCGCCTTCAATCTCCGCTTTCGGCACAAGTGCAGCAACAGAGTCAATAACGATAATGTCTACTGCACCACTTCGTACCAATGCTTCCGCGATTTCAAGCGCCTGCTCCCCTGTGTCCGGTTGGGATAACAGGAGCTCATCGATATTAACGCCAAGCTTGTTCGCATATGCTGGATCCAATGCGTGCTCCGCATCAATAAATGCAGCTTGTCCACCTGTCTTCTGTACTTCTGCGATCGCATGAAGTGCAACCGTTGTCTTACCGGAAGATTCCGGTCCATATACTTCAATAATACGACCTCTCGGCAAACCACCGATTCCTAGAGCTATATCTAATGCAAGCGATCCACTTGGCACAATCTCCACTTGCATGTGATTGGATTCGCCAAGTTTCATGATCGAACCTTTACCGAATTGTTTCTCAATTTGACGCAAAGCCATTTCTAACGCAGCGCGACGATCTGACACAAACTCACTTCCTTCACTGATTCGTTTGATATATACATCATAACGTGTTTTATTCAGTTTGCCAAGCATTTTTTCGAACATACATTCGTTTTTTACGAACGTTTATTACTTTTATTTACATACTATCCACATACCAACATCTGGTGCACCAACAAAAAAAACCGCAACAAAGCGTGTATACACTTCGTTACGGTTCTTCCGTATCTTATGATTCGATTGTATCCTCCACTACTTCATTTGTCAACATTTGTTAATGAATATGTACTGTTCGATCCTGCAGCCTTCTCCACAATCGATACATAATAGCATATACAGTACGGCGGCGGATTCCTTCTCGATCTCCGTTCAAACGAAGCTCCTCCACTACGATTTCCCGGCCCTTCTCCGCAATCGCAATATAAACGAGGCCTACAGGCTTCCGCTCGGAGTGAGCTGGTCCTGCTACGCCTGTTATGGCAACTGTGAAATCCGTATCTGCAATATCACGCATCCCTTCAGCCATTGCCTTGGCTGTTGGCTCGCTGACCGCACCAGGCGCATTTTCACCCTCGAGCAGTTCATGAGGCACGCCTAGAATGCGCTCTTTCATCTCATTCGAATAGGTTACCGCCCCGCCCGCAAATACTTGCGAGCTTCCCGGAACAGCTGTGATCATATCCGCAAACATCCCGCCCGTACAGCTCTCTGCTGCGGACAAGGTCAGGCCAAGCTGCGATAACTGCTCCACCAACACATCTGGCAAAGATACATCCTTGGCAGCATACAAATGCATCCCCAATCGGTTGTGAATTTCCCGTTCAACCTGATCAAGCTTCACATCTGCCTCGTGCTGATCTGTCCCTTTGACGGCTAATCGAACGAGAACCTCGCCTTCCTTAGCATAGGTGGCAATCGTTGTGTCCGTCTGCTGTTCAATGAGATCTAGAAGAGCATTCTCAAGCCCAGATTCGCCGATGCCTGCGAATTTCAGCATCCGTGTATATAATGAAGATTGATCAATGAGCTGCTGGCTCTTCAACCACGGAATCGCCTCATCATCGAGCATCGGCTTCATTTCACGAGGTGGTCCAGGAAGCAGTACATATGTAGTACCATCATGCCGCAGGGCATTTCCTACAGCAAGCCCAGTCGAGTTCTTCAGCACATCAGCGCCGTCTATCACATTCGCCTGACGCTTATTGCTTTCGACCATTTGTATGCCGCGCCCCGCAAACATCTCGGTCATCTTGGCCATTGCGGGCTCATCATAGGTCATCTTGCGGCCCAACATCTCCGCTAGCACATCCTTCGTCAGATCATCCATCGTCGGTCCTAGACCACCCGTGAAGATAAGCAGATCGGAACGCTTGCATGCCGTTTCAATGCATTGTCGAATCCGCACAGCATTATCCCCAACAACCGTATGATAGAACACATCTACACCAACCACTGCCAGTCGCTGCGAAATATATTGCGCATTCGTATTGACGATTTGTCCCAGCAGCAGTTCTGTCCCAACTGCAATGATCTCTGCTTTCATGCCAACCACCATCCCTATAAGTCGTTATCAAGCATTTTACTAGTCTATACATGCGAATAGGTGCCCCTTCCTGCCCGGAGAGCCGGAACTATGGAAAAAGCACCTATTGACCTATCAGCTTCCGTTATCAATCCGAAAGGTGAAGCACATTTTTATTTTTTACAAAGTAGTCAATTCCCGAGTATACGGTAATTAACGCAGCGACCCAAGTCGCCAAGATGTCAAACCGGAAATGAACGAACGCAAATGGGAAATTGTTCAGCAGCATCGCTGCAATCGCCGTAATTTGGGTTGCTGTTTTCCATTTCCCCCACTTGCTTGCAGCAACAACAGTTCCTTCGAGCAAGGCAACTTGCCTTAGGCCAGTAACCGCAAATTCACGGCTAATAATAACAACCGCAATCCACGCATCACATTTTTGCATCTCAACAAGTGAGATAAGAACCGCCGCTACGAGCAGCTTGTCTGCAAGTGGATCAAGAAGCTTTCCTAAATTTGTAACCATTTTGCGTTTACGGGCGATATAACCATCCAATCCATCGGTACTTGCAGCAATAATGAAGATCAAGGCCGCAATAATCTGGTTGTAAGTAATCGAGAAACCCTCTAGTTCAATCGCAGGCAAATAATCAAAGTTCACCAATAGGAAGAACATCATTATTGGCACAAGAAAAATACGGACTAACGTTATCTTGTTCGCCAGATTCACGCGAGACCCTCCCCGGCTAAGTCAAATTCAAGCGCATGAGTAATCCTTACCTTGGCAATTTCCCCAATACTCAATGGCTGGCCGGAAATAAATACTTCCCCGTCAATTTCAGGGGCGTCGAATTGCGAGCGGCCAATGAACACATCATTGCGGCCATCGTAACGCTCAACAAGGACTTCCAATATATCACCAATACGCTTTTCACTTACTTCTTTAGATACTTGGCGCTGAATTTCCATAAGGGTATTCGCACGCCACTCCTTAACATCATCAGGCACATGGTCTGGCAGCCTCGTTGCAGGCGTGTCCTCTTCGGAAGAATAGGTAAATACGCCAAGCCGATCGAACTTCATCTCCCTGATGAAGTCGCATAATCTGTCAAAGTCTTCGTCCGTTTCTCCAGGGAACCCTACGATAATAGACGTACGCAGCGCTACACCAGGAATTCGTTCACGAATTTTATTCACCAGCTCTCGGGAATCACGCTGGCGACCAGGACGTCTCATGCGCTTCAAAATGCTATCTTCACTATGCTGCAATGGCATGTCGATATACTTGCAAATCTTCGGATTGCTCGCAATCGCATCCATAAGCTCCTCAGTAAAAAATCCAGGGTACGCATAGTGCAGACGAACCCATTCCACACCCGGAATTTCGCTTACTTTATTCATTAACTCCGGCAGCTTGAAACCGTCGTATAAATCTACACCATAATTCGTGGAATCTTGGGCAATTAGGCTAATCTCCTTGACCCCTTGTCCTGCAAGCTGAGCTACCTCAGCAAGAATGGATTCCATTGTACGGCTGCGGAACTTGCCTCTCATGATTGGTATACTGCAAAATGTGCAGTTATTGTCGCAGCCTTCGGCTATTTTGACATATGCCGTATAGCGTGGAGTCGCCACTTTGCGTGGAAGGATGCGATCATAATCGAATACGGGATTGCCTACACGAATCGGCCTGCTTCCTTGCAGGGCTTCATCAACAATATCATTGATTTTGTCAAAATCACCGGTACCAACGATACCGTCAATCTCCGGCATTTCATCAAGCAGCTGCTCCTTGTATCGCTGCGTTAAGCATCCGGATACAATAAGTGCCTTCAAGTCAGCAGTTTCCTTCAAATCTGCTAGTCTTAAGATCGTATTCACCGATTCTTCCTTAGCAGCATCAATGAATCCACATGTGTTGACGATGATTACCGTTGCTTCTTCTTCGTTTTCCACCAGTTCATATCCACGCTCATAAATTAAGCCGGACATAATCTCGGAATCAACCAAGTTTTTGTCGCAGCCCAACGTTACGATTTTAATCTTTTCTGTCATTTTACATCCCCCATAAGGCAGACTCCCATTGGAGTATTTTCACATCCGTATGTCTATGTACCTCATCAAGTATAATACAGGCATGACTTTGGAGTCAAAAAAGCAAAAAGAGCCCAGCATCCTTCCCTCTTGCAGCTTAGTGATGATGGGCTATCGTTTAGCGATAATTCGTAAACTGTAGATCTAGCGGCAGATTTGCACCTCGTAACAGCGTCATAACAGCTTGCAAATCATCTTTACTTTTCCCAGTAACCCGAATCTGATCACCTTGGATTTGACTCTTTACTTTTAACTTCGAATCACGGATCATAATGTTAATTTTCTTTGCTACATCCTGATCGATTCCTTGTTTGCATTTCGCTCGCTGCCGTACCGCAGCAGAAGCTGCAGGTTCAATTTTGCCGAACTCCATATTTTTAATGGCTACGCCGCGCTTGGCCATTTTGGACTGTAAAATATCAATGACATTTTTCAGTTTGTACTCGTCATCCGAGACAATTATCACTTCATCCTTCTCAAGTGTAATTTTACTTTTGCTCCCTTTGAAATCGTATCGAGATTCGATCTCCTTCATTGCTTGTGTAATCGCGTTATTCATTTCCTGTAGATCCAACTTGGATACAATATCAAATGAACTGTCCGCCATCATTAGCTCCCCCTTTACAAATACTGCTTTCAAATCAAACCCTTTGTATGATCATAGTTATGTATATACACAAAGGCATTCTTACGCAGACCTAAGCCTGCAAAAGAATGCCCCAGTAGCATGCGATTGTCTAAAAACGGACACGTGCTGGCGCTCGGAACATATCAATAATACCCAGCAAAATATGAGCCAGTCCGAAGCCTAACACACCGTACCCCCAAACACTTGGCGTCAAGTAATACCCTAACAAGCTGACCACAATACCTGCTCCGGTAACGATCCAACTGGTTGCCATCGCTCGACACCTCACTTTATTTTATTGGAGAATAACAATGATCGCCGCAGCTATTATTGTCTCCTCTCGCAAAGTGAATATGTCATGTATCATGATGAAATTCACACCAAGTACCTAAGGAAAGACCGCTTACTTAACGTGAGCCTTGGTTCGCATTGTTCGTTGAGGCTTGACCTTGCTTCTCCGTTTGCAGCTTCTGAGCTTCCTCATAAGATACCCACTGCAGACGAATATTTTTGGAGCCTTCGTTATCGGATTTCGTCAATGCTTCGCCAGCAACTGTCACTTCAATTGCTTTGGCATAGCCTGCACGAATGAACATACCTTGTTCGGTCATATCGAACGTAACGGTCTGATCTTTCTCCAATGTTGCATAATGAAGCTTCTTCCCGCTGCTGCTCTTCTCATGAACAGCCAGCCAGCTTCTGTCGCCTGCCGCTTTAATCTCTACCTTCACTGGCGTGTTTGCTGGAGCCGATACGGTGTATACATCCTCAGAGCGCTTGGAGGATTCCAACATGACGATTGGCTTCTCCACCTGTTTCGGAGGTTCCGGCGTAGTAGGCTTAACCGGCTGCTGAACCGCTCCACCTGCATTGTTTTGTCCTGCTTTGTCGCCATTCGCCGCTCCATTTGAGCCTATTGATGGATTTTGTGTCTCTGTAATATTCGTATCATCAGAAGTGTTATCCGTTGTGCTCGGATTCACTTTCATCACGACGAAGAAATATACTATGACACCAATAAGAATGATGAATGCCCATAGAAGCAGCGTCGATGCCCAGCGTCCGAATCGATCAGACGGAGCTTGTACACTACGTTTCTTCGTACGCATTAGCGGTTCAATTGTTGGCTCTGGTTCCGGCGTTGGGATGTCGTTGCGGTAATACTGCAATACTTCATCAGGATTCAAGCCTACCGTCTCTGCATACGTCTTCACGAAAGCACGTACATAGAACGAACCCGGCAGAACCTTATAGTCCCCTTCTTCAATCGCTTCCAAGTAACGTTTACGTATCTTCGTTGCTTCTTGCACATCATCCAGAGAGAGATTCTTCTCCACTCTTGCTTTTTTCAATAATTGCCCTAATTCTGACACAACTTCACCTCCTGTCCTTAATCCAAGCTGCACTTGCGTACTGCTTTATGTTAAATTTCGTTATAATTTATCGTAAACGATTCATACGTAATTTCCTCATCCGGGTTACTGCGCAATTCAATAATATAATCGAAGAAATCATAACTATAGCCGGTTTCTTGAACAAATATGTCTGGATGCTCTATGACCTTCGTGGATGGCATGTTGATAATTTCATCTAGCAATCCAGCATGCTTCTCATTTGAACGAATTGTACTGACAATACCATCGATAATAAAGATATTGTTTGGATTCAATTCTTCATCCGACATTTGGCTGCGTACGGTCTGCCTGAGCAGCGTCGAAGATACAAACGTCCAGCGCTTCATCGCACACACACTTCCAGCAATGATGGACTCTGTCTTGCCAACCCGGGGCATTCCTCGAAGTCCGATCACCTGATGGCCATCCCGCTTGAATATTTCCCCCAGAAAATCAACCAGCAAGCCAAGCTCATCCCTTGTAAAGCGGAACGTCTTCCGATCATCAGAATCGCGTTCAATATATCTGCCATGGCGTACAGCCAGAATATCAACCAACTTCGGCTGCCGTAGTGCGGACACTGTAATATTGTCAACCTTTTTCAGCATCTGTCCCATGATTTCGATCTTCTCATCATCATCGGTTTGCAGAAGCATTCCTCTTGTCTTGTCTTCCACACCATTAATCGTCAAGATATTCACTTCAAGCATACCAAGCAGCGAAGCAATGTCTCCAAGAAGACCAGGTCGGTTCTTATGTATCTTATATTCCATATACCACTGTTTGTACTCCATGACACACCTCATCCACGGTTATCCGCCGTTTTCCATTCTACAATACATGGGACACAAATTCCACCGGAGTATGGCTAAAAAACGAGAAAAAACGCAATACTTTCTTATTTTCTCCGATTAAGTACCATTATAGCAGGTTCTGAGCATGTATTCATGTCGTTTGCGCCTGGTTATGGGTATGAAAAGAAAGAAAGTTCGTACCAGAACTTCCTTTCTTTAGATATATGGACAAAATGACGAATTACCCGTTTTTATCAGCCAATTTTACCATCAAACGAGCAATCGTTTGCCGCTCTTCATCAGAGCCTACATTCCATAACTCCCTCAATGCACTTTCTTCTGCATTTTTAGGATCAACCTTTTCTTCCAGAAATGATCCGATCTCAAAAGCAAGCTTGGAAATTGTTTCTTCAGACATGCCTAGCCCTTTTGCTTGCTTGACACGCTCACCAAGAAACTTTTTCCACGAGTCGAAGTTTTCAAGTACTGATGACATGAGAACGCCCTCCTTGTGGCCTAGTGTGAATTCATCAGTCGTAATATGTGCCTCTGCCACCGGAATTATACGTTCTGTCTGCAAACAGATCGCTTACATCTGCCATCCACCGTTGGGACTAATAATCTGTCCTGTAATATAACCGGATTCCGGCAATGCCAAATAGTAAATAAGGGAGGCTATTTCTTCAGGGGTTCCAAGCCGTCCTAACGGAATATCTTCTTGCAATGCCATTCGCTCTTGTTTATCCAGATGCTTCACCATATCGGTATCCACTACCCCTGGAGCTACTGCATTTACGGTTACACCAGAAGGAGCCAGCTCTTTGGCCAATGCTTTCGTAAACGCATTAACCCCGCCTTTGGCCATCGAATACATGACTTCACAAGATGCTCCAGTGATTCCCCAAATTGAAGATACGTTGATGATTCGACCGTACTTCTGCGTAATCATGTGAGGAGCGAACCGCTGGGTGCACATAAACATCCCCTTCAGATTGATATCCATGCAGTCCGTCCATTCTTGTTCTGTCACATCCGTGAACAATCCGTAATAGGCAACCCCAGCATTGTTAACCAAGATGTCGGGTGTAAACCCCAGTTCATCAAGCTTGTCCTTCATTCGATCTAGCTGTTCCATATCTCTTAGATCAGCTGAAATCGTCATTACTTGCGCCCCGTGATTGATGCATTTACGGGCTACCTCATTTGCTGCTTCATGTGAATGCAAATAATGAATAACAATTTTCATGCCGACTTGGGCGAAGCGCTCCGCAATCGCAGCTCCAATTCCTCGGCTTGCTCCGGTAATAAGAACAGAAGTATCTGACAATGCTTTCATACATGTTCTCCCCCTATGGACAAGTATTCTCTTTAGATAAAAAAGAAGACGCACCTATTGATAGGCACGCCTTCGTATGTTACGGTTGTTCGACAATAGATACTGCCAGCCGATTCCAATCAAAATGATCTTTCAACCGTTGATGAACTTGTTCTAACGTTAGCGTCTCGTATACCGAAAGTATATCAAATAAATCGGTATCACGGAACTTATACTTCGTAAATTCATTGGCAATTGCTTCAGGTGAATTAAGCATGCGCAAGTATGAGCCAATCGATTTGTTGCGAATACGCTCAAATGCTGCCTGCTCAAAGCCCGACGCCTTGCGTTCATCAATTAGCTCCTGCACCCGCTTCACTAGGCCATCAGGGTCTTTTGATTCACCGCCGATAATGGAGAATGCATAGTCCGGACTGCAGGTATATTCGCTGCCAAATGAATCTGTCGTCAAACCCTCCTCATACAGGGTCTGATACAACGGCGAACTGCTGCCCATCATCAAGTCCAGCATGAGGCGGGTTGTCACTTCGTATTCCAAAAGCGCTCTGCCCTCTAAGCCCGGACGCGGTTCCTTGCAGCCAAATAGACAACGCGGCAGAGAAACGGGCAGCTTCGCCACACGTCTTGCTTCCTTAACCTCAACAGGCTCCTCTTCAAAGATCCGGCGAATGTCGCCCTGTGGCTCGAATGATTTGGCCGCTTGATTGCTTCGCACAAGTTCGAAGATGCCCTTCGGATCAACACCGCCTACAACGAACAGCAGCATATTGGAAGGATGATAGAAGGTGTGGTAGCACGTATAGAGCGTCTCCTTCGTAATGGTTCCAATCGATTCGATTGTGCCTGCAATGTCGATATGAACAGGATGGATGTGGTACATTGCCTCAATAAGGCCGAAGTACACTCGCCACGCTGCATTGTCGCGATACATGTTAATCTCTTGGCCGATAATGCCTTTTTCTTTTTCTACATTTTCATCTGTAAAATAAGGTCTTTGCACGAAATCAATCAATGTCTGCAGGCTCTCTTCAATATGTGAAGTGGAAGAGAACAAATAGACCGTACGATCAAATGAAGTGAAGGCATTCGCAGATGCCCCCAGTTCTGCGAACTTCGCGAATATATCCCCTTCTGGCTCTTCGAACATTTTATGCTCTAAGAAATGGGCAATCCCATCCGGAACTTGAACCTCTTCTTGTCCTTCTACTTGAAAGTGATTGTCGATGGAGCCATATTTTGTAGAGAAGGTTGCGTATGTTTTCTGGAATCCCGCTTTTGGCAGAACATACACATCCAGACCATTGTCCATCCGCTCATAATATATGGTTTCTTGCAAATTGGAGTATTGACGTTGTTCCATCGATTAGGCCTCCTCCTTATTGCGCAAGAAATAAATGGTATCCAAGTGGAAGGTCTGTGCGACTTCTTGAATATGTGCAGCTTCAATATGCTCTACCTCATCAATGAGCTGGGACGTTGTGCGCTCTCTTCCGGATAACACTCGATTGAAATCAAAGCCAATCATCTCAAACGAAGAATCATCAATCTCCCGCAATTGATTCGCAATCATGGCCTTCGTCTGGCTGATTTCAAGCGATTGCAGCTGCCCAGCCTTCATCGCATCCAACTGCTCAATAATAATTTGCCGGGCTTTATCGAAATTCTCGAACTCAATACCTGACTGAATGGTACAAATACCCTTGTGGCCTTCAAAGCGAGAAGCTGCATAATATGCAAGGCTGTTTTTCTCCCGCACATTTATAAACAGCTTTGAATGCGGGTAACCGCCTAATATGCCATTGTACATAAGCGCGGCAGGATAAGCATCGTCCGCATACGTAATCGTAGATCGAAGCCCCATATTCAACTTGCCCTGGCTAACCTCCAAACGTTCAATGACGGTGTTCGGTTCACCAATACGTGGTACTGGAATAGAACGTGCATATGGTGTCTCCACGTTTCGATCGATACGGAATGAAGCCTCGACACAGCGTTCTACCTCTTCATAGGACGTATCTCCAACAACATATACGTCAATCGCCGCATGCTCAAGCAGCCAGCGATACTTATCGGTTAAGGTCGCTGCATCAATTCCATCCAGATCGTCCCGATTACCAAGCGCATGCAGTCGATACGGTTCATTCTTGCACATTTCTTCCACACAGCGTTCTGCTGCGTAGCGAATTTTATCGTTGACAATAGATTCAATCCGCTGACGCACTGTCTGCTTCTCTTCTTCTACATACTTATTGCGCAATGTTCCATTGTCCATAACTGGTGCTGTAATGGCTTCACCCAAAAACTGAAATGCTTGGGCAAGCAAAGACTCAGATGAACTTACAAATGCATCATTAATAACGTCCATGCGGAACTGGATAATTTGATAATCTGCTCGCTTGAACACATCGAAGCCGAAGCCCGCTCCATACAGCTCATCAAGTCGCTCGCGGAACCGAATCGTCTCTGGATAAGAAGCCGTCCCTCTCCGTAATACAAAAGGCGTAAGTGCCGTACTCGTTACGGTATCCTCTTGAAGAGGAATGCCCACATACACAGAGATGGCGAACGTTTTGAAGCGCTTTGTCGGCATAACATGAACACGCATGCCTTTAACCTTTCCCCGTTCAAATGTCGGTTTGCTCACCATATCTAACCCCATTTCTTCCGTGATTGTCACGGTGAATTGCAACCATGTTGCATGTTATATTCAGTGATAATCCAATGTATACCTTCTCGCTTCCGTACACATATGATCAATCGTTCAACATCCTTAACATACCGAAATGGAAACAAAGAAGCAAATGGACTGAACGCCATTGCTTCTTCATCCCGCTTCTGTATGTAGCATCCCGTACCGTCTCATCTCAACTGCCGCTTCGGTCACTTGATTACATACAGAAGATATGTTTGCCGATTGTTTTGACTTGAGGTCGAGTCCAAATCCACTTCGAAGTTGCCGTCTCAGGGTTGAAATAGTACAGACAGCCACCAGAAGGATCCCAGCCATTAATGGCGTCCTTCACCGCTCGTTTGGCATTCTCGTTCGGTTCAAGCCAAATCTGTCCATCCGCTACTGCAGTAAATGCCCCTGGTTGAAAAATTACGCCATACGCTGTCTTCGGAAAGCTTGGCGACTTCACACGGTTCAATATTACCGCGGCTACAGCTACTTGTCCCTCATAAGGCTCACCGCGCGCTTCGCCATACACGGCATTGGCCATAAATTTTAAATCATTCTCCGACAACCCTAAATTGTTGGAGCCGCTAACATTATTATTTGTTGAGCCAGATGGCTTGTTAGGTGCCGTTCCGCCCGAAGTTTCAGGCTTCCAATTTTTCGTAGCTTTTACTAGCATTTCTTTGGTTTTCGATCCAACGATTCCGTCTGACTTCATGCCGAACTTCCATTGGAACCATGTCACTGCATTCTTCGTCGCGGGACCAAAGATTCCATCTGTCTTACCATCATAGTAACCAAGGAATTTCAATCGACCCTGTAACTCCTTCACATCTTGGCCTTGGGAGCCTTGCTGCAGTGTTGCATTGCTAAATGTGGCTTCCGTCTTGCCCATATGCTTGTACTGGAACGCTCCAATTAGCATGAATACAATACATATCGTGATCCAAATCATCCGTTTTCTCATGCCTAACGTCTACCTCTCTCTTGTGAATTTAACAGGATTGGCAACTTTATTATGAGATAACGGATAGAGATCTATGCACTTACAGCCAACACCTACTGCATAAGCAAAAGAGAGCGCAGGGCGCTCTCTTTCTGTATCCTATTTAGGATGAAATTTTGCTTTGTTGATATTGTTCCAATGTGATCAGCACTTCACGCGGCTTACTGCCCTCATGCGCGCCAATCAAGCCCTGCATATGCATATGATCAATCAGACGACTGGCGCGGTTATATCCGATGCGCATCCGGCGCTGCAGTAGCGATGCCGAGGCTTGCTGCGCTTCGAGCACGATTTGAATCGCTTGATCATACAACTCATCGACCGGTTCATCAGAAGCGTGTCCGCTCTCATCGATTTCCGGCACCAGCTCTTCGTTGTATTCCGCTTGCGCTTGACCGCTTACGAATCCAACGACTGCCTCGACCTCTTGGTCGGACAGGAATGCGCCCTGCACACGAATCGGCTTGGATGAGCCCATCGGCAGGAATAGCATGTCCCCACGTCCGAGCAGCTTCTCGGCGCCTGCCATATCCAGAATCGTTCGTGAATCCACCTGGGACGATACACCGAACGCGATACGAGACGGAATATTAGCTTTAATAACCCCGGTAATAACGTCAACCGATGGGCGCTGGGTCGCGATAATCAGATGGATACCAGCTGCACGCGCCATTTGAGCTAATCGGCATATTGAATCCTCTACATCATTGGCAGCGACCATCATCAAGTCCGCGAGCTCATCGACAATAATGACGATATAAGGAAGTACCTTGTCCGGCTCATCTGCAACCAGCTTGTTATACCCTTCAATATTCCGAGTCGCCGATTTGGAGAACAACTCATAACGCTTTTCCATTTCAACAACGATTTTCTTCAAAGCAAGCGAAGCGCGTCTTGGATCAGTAACGACTGGCGCAAGAAGATGCGGGATGCCATTGTATACATTCAGTTCCACCATTTTCGGGTCGACCATGAGGAACTTCACTTCATCCGGCTTCGCCTTATACAAGATACTCGTAATAATCCCGTTGATACATACCGATTTCCCCGAACCTGTAGCACCTGCAACGAGCAAGTGAGGCATTCGAGCAAGGTTGCCTACAATCGGCGTCCCGGCAATATCACGGCCTAATGTAATGGACAACCGTGACGGAGCATCAATGAAAGTTGGTGTCTCCATGACCTCTCGCATCGTAACGATTGATACTTCATTGTTCGGAACCTCGATCCCAATCGCGGATTTCCCTGGTATGGGCGCTTCCATCCGAATGTCCTTCGCTGCTAAGGCAAGTGCGATATCATCAGACAGGCTGACAATGCGGCTAACCTTAACCCCGATGTCAGGTTGGATTTCATAACGGGTAACTGCCGGCCCTCGAACGACCTCCAGTACCTTCGCTCGAACGCCGAAGCTCTCCAACGTAGCTTCCAGCTTGCGAGCTGTCTGCATGAAGTCGGCTTGATCGCCGCCCTTCCCATTTCCCTGCTGCTTCGCAAGCAGGTTGAATGGAGGCATCTTGTACGGTTTCGGAGGCGGCTTTTGGACAACGACTGCCTGCCCTGAGCCTTCACCGTCACTGAGCAATCCATCTGTCTCCAGATGGATATCACCCTCATCACCTGTAAGCTCATCCGCATGGTTATGCTCAATCTGCCCGTGCTTCATGTCTTCCGACTTAGCTTGATTCTCATTGTTCCAATCATCTTCAATGTCGTCTGCTGCCTCATCAATAGGAGAAGTGTGCGGCTTGGTAAATCCACTGATTGCTACATCCTCTTGGGAATCCGAATTATCAATATGATCGACGTCCGCAGTTGCTGTAAAATCACGGAACAATGGAGCATGGGATTGTTCGTCATCCTGTTCAATACGAGCAAGGAGTGCGTTCAGCTTCGAAGCTTTGCTTACCGTATTCATTGCAGCGGCTCCAGCCTCTGGCTGTATAGTGTGCTCTTCATTCAATCTAGCCGCGTGCGGCTTGCTTGTATATACAGCAGAACCTTCGTTGTATTCTTCATCATCTTCTTTGGTGGAGAGGAATCGCTTCTTGCTTGCCTCACTGATTTTGCCGAATATCTGCATAAATACAGGTGTGCGGCCTTGTAAATTCCCATCATCTTCTTCATCATCAAGCGCATCATCGAGCATGTAATCGTCGTCTGCGTCCTTCTTCGCCGATTTACGCTGCTTGCTTTCCATTCGTTTGCGCTCATTGATACGCGCTTTGCGCTTCTTCTTCATGACAGCCGCGAATTTCTTCACTTGGGTGCGAATCAGCCTCACAAGCTCAACATAGGAAAGCTGTGTAGCCAGCATGAAACCAATGAAGAGCATGACGATGGTGAGCAGTTTTGTTCCTAATGCACCAAATAATACAAATAAGGTACAATAAAGAATTGCACCTATATATCCGCCGCTAATGTCTTTCTGCAGCATCGTTCCAGCCGTGCCTGTATCGGTTGCTTGCACGAGTTCTAAGTTCAAAGCATTATGTATGTCTTTCAATATGTACCCAGCACTTACTTCATCCGTTGCAGTTGGCAAAATACGTTGTTCTACCGCGTGCACGGTACTTATCATCGTCAAAGCAAGAATAATGACCATGATGCCGCTCTTGCGGGAGTTCCAGCCTGAAGGCCACTGGCGTTTAATCATTACCGACAATCCAATATATATGAACACGAGCGGTATGAAAAAGTACCATTTACCAAGCAGCAAGCCTGATATTTTTGATAAGGAGCGCCCGAACGCCGCCCCGCCAGCCAGCGCAATGACGGAACAGGTAATCAGCAATATGCCATAGATTTCGTATTTCAGGCTCTTGCTGAAGGATTGCTTTTTCTTCTTCTTACGGGCCAAAATGCCGTCACCTCCATCCCTCATTATAACACAGAACAACCGTTCTTCCTATGACCATTCCATAACAAGGGAATTGAGAAAAATAAAAAAGACAGAGTCCGGGTAGGATCTGTCTAAATGAGAAATATGGATCAGTGTGGATCACGTGACCTCACATCACACAAGATAACACTTAGCGTAGAGGAATAATCGTACCGGGCGAAAACCCCGGATCCAGAAAATCATGCATACTTGTGTCTTTCAGCAATCGTTCGATACGAACCGTCGTATTGTCGACCTGCTGTACAAGCAAGGTGCGTCCCTGCCACTGCATTTCGAAAAAAGACGGCTCCTTGTCTATCCCTTGCAGCACTTGCTCCATCGGAATAATTGTATGCAGCATTATCCTCGCTCCTTTGCTGGCACATACATTGCCTGTGTACCAGTATGCTGCGGATTACCCCCACACTGTCCACCTAATAGCATTGGCTGCTCAGACGTGTTGGCCTGATGTTCACAATGATTCGAATCTGCTCCATGCTGGGCATGCTCATGATGGCCTTGATCATGTTGTGTTTGTTCATGCTGGGCATGCTCATGATGACCTTGATTATGTTGTGCTTGTTCATGCTGGACGTGCTCATGATGACCTTGATTATGATGGCCATGATCATGGTGCCCCTCCTTCGAACATCTCTCTGCACGCTTCTCTTCAATCAAGCGATTCAAATGCTCCAATGCAGTACCAATTCCGCCGACTTCATCAATTAGGCCATGCTTGACAGCATCCTGTCCGATTACCGTCGTCCCAATGTCGCGCGTCAGCTCGCCAGTTGTAAACATTAAGTCCTTGAATTTGTGTTCCGAAATATTCGAATGAGCTTTAACGAAGCGAACGACACGTTCCTGCATTTTCTCTAAGTACTCAAAGGTTTGCGGCACGCCAATGACAAGACCCGTTAATCGAATCGGATGAATCGTCATCGTCGCTGTCTCCGCGATTACACTCACATTGGCAGACACAGCAATCGGCACTCCTATACTATGCCCTCCTCCAAGTACCAAGGTCACCGACGGCTTGGACAGGGAGGATATCATCTCTGCGATAGCCAGACCTGCCTCTACATCGCCACCAACCGTGTTCAATACGATAAGTACACCCTCAATTTTATGATTTTGCTCCACTGCGATAAGCTGAGGAATGACATGTTCGTATTTCGTTGTCTTGTTCTGTGGAGGCAATACGATATGCCCCTCAATCTGACCGATGATATTCAAGCAATAAATATTTGACTCACCAGTTGACGGAATCGATGCCGTCCCCAGCTGTTGGATCGTTTCTACCGTTGGCGGACCCTTGGGTAGCTGCTGCGGCTGTCCCTGTGGATCTAAAGGCTGTTCGTTCATCATGTTCCATTACCTCCAATTGACCGGTACAATGCCGTCATAGCATGCTTCACCCTGCGATGTTTTATACAGCAGCGGGAACGCAAAAAGCCGCCGACCCTACCTTACGGCAGGAACGGCGGCTGATAACGTTCGTGAGCGAGAATGACTGGTGACTGGGATTCTCGCTCACTTCGTTCTATACTTCCATAATGATTGGCAAAATCATTGGACGACGGCGCGTTTGTTCGTACAAGAAACGTCCAAGCGCATCCTTCACATTCGTCTTCAGTGATGCCCATTCGTTCACATTTTCATTCATTAGCTTATGCAGTGTTGAAGTGACGATGCGGTTCGCTTCATCAAGCAGTCCTTCCGATTCCCGAACATAGACAAATCCACGAGAGATGATGTCTGGTCCTGACAAAATCGTACCTTCCTGCTTGCTGAGTGTAACAACAACAACCAAAATCCCGTCTTGGGAAAGTAGCTTCCGATCGCGCAATACGATATTGCCGACATCGCCGACACCAAGACCATCGATAAGTACATAACCGGATTGAACCTTAGAGCCACGACGTGCAACACCATTTGTAATTTCAACAGTATCACCGATATCTGTAATGAAGATATTCTCGCGCTCAATTCCGACTGCTTCCGCCAAATCAGCGTGGTTGCGCAACATACGGTATTCACCGTGAATCGGAATAAAGTACTTCGGTCTCATCAGATTCAACATCAGTTTCAATTCTTCTTGACTGCCGTGACCAGATACATGGACGCCAGTCTTCGATCCGCCATAGATAACATGTGCGCCTAGTCGGCACAATTCATCGACAGTTCTACCTACGTATTTTTCGTTGCCTGGAATTGGTGTAGCTGCGATAACTACGGTGTCACCTGGCAGAATATCAACCTTGCGGTGCGTAGAACGCGCCATGCGCGTCAAGGCTGACATCGGCTCGCCTTGGGAGCCTGTGGACAGGATTACTACCCGGTCAGCAGCCATCTTGTTCACTTCTTCAGGTTCGATCAGCATTCCATCAGGTATGTTCAAGTAGCCAAGTTCGGAAGCGATCGTGACGACGTTCACCATGCTCCGACCAATGACTGTTAATTTACGGTTTGTTGCATATGCTGCATCAATGACTTGTTGAATACGGTGAATATTTGAAGCGAATGTCGCAACAACTACACGCTGCTCTGCCTTCCGGAAGATATCTTCCAGAACGACACCCACACTACTTTCTGATGGTGTAAAGCCTGGGCGTTCTGCATTCGTACTGTCGGACAGCAGTGCAAGAACTCCTCTCTGGCCAATTTCCGCCATACGCTGCAGGTCAGCATACTGACCGTTGACCGGCGTATGGTCAAACTTAAAGTCTCCTGTATGAACGACGCATCCTTCGGGTGTATCAAGACATACACCAACCGAATCCGGGATGGAGTGGTTCGTCTTGAAAAAGCTTGCACGAATAGCTCCGAGCTGAATTTCCGAGTCAGCTGTAATTAGAATTCGCTTTGTTTCACCTAGCAAATTCGCTTCCCGCAATTTGCTCTCAATCAATCCGAGCGTTAATCTTGTTCCGTATACTGGAACGTTCAAATGCTTCAGTACATATGGCAACCCGCCAATATGATCTTCATGTCCGTGCGTAATCAAGATTGCTCTTACTTTATCTCGATTCTCCGTGAGGTATGAAATATCCGGGATGACAATATCTATTCCGAGCATGTCTTCTTCCGGGAACTTCAACCCTGCGTCTACGACGACGATATCGTTACCGTATTGGACGACGTACATATTTTTTCCGATTTCACCTACGCCGCCCAATGCGAAGATGGACAATTTATCAACGTTGTTTTTCTTCGACAATTGGATCTTAACCTCCTATATTCAGTTGGCCGTCGTACCAATGAACATCCTTCTTTTGAAAAATATACCGCACCCAGTCACTTGATATCCATTATACATGAACAAAAGTAAAAAACACAAGTCGGCGATTTGTCCTCCTATTGTTGCCGAAAAACACAAAACCGATGCTGGATCCCAGCATCGGTTTCGTAAGTGCGCTATTGTGCACTTTGTAAAAGTTCTATTTTCCTATTTTTGCTTAATGGATTGAACAAGCTCACGGATCGCTGCAGCCTCATCCGAAGTTGCCTCAACAAGCGGCAAACGGACGCTCCCTACCTCGAAACCAGCTAACTGGAGAGCTTGCTTCACTCCAACTGGATTAGGGCATAAGAACAGTCCCTTAAATACAGGGAACAGTTCATGATGCAGTCTAGCTGCTCCTTCATGCTGACCAGCTAGATAATGTTCAATCATCGCTTTCATCTGTGCACCTACGAGATGGCTAGCAACACTGACAACTCCATACGCACCAACGGACAAAGTAGGCAATGTCAAAAAATCCTCGCCGCTGTACACTCTAAATGAAGCGGGCGCACCAGCAACGATTTGCGATGTTTGCTCAAGACCAGCACACTCCTTCGTAGCAACTACATTCGGCAGTTCAGCCAAACGTAGCGTCGTCTCGACAGAAATGCTCGATGCAGTCCGTCCTGGAACATTGTACAGCATGATTGGCAAAGAGGTAGAGTTCGCAATGGCCTCAAAATGTCGATACATACCTTCTTGTGTCGGACGATTATAGTAAGGAGCGACAAGGAGGATGCCATCAACGCCCGCTTCCTCTGCTGCCTTCGTCAAATGAATGGAATGAGCTGTATTATTGCTACCTGTACCAGCAATAATGCGTGCACGTCCATTTGCCTTCTGAGCTGCAAAACGGAATAGCGCAATCTTCTCGTCGTCTGTCAATGTAGGAGATTCCCCTGTCGTCCCACACACAACGATACTGTCGCTCTTCTGTTCTTCAATCAAAGCATTCAGCAAACGCTCGAACTCAGACCAGTTTACCTCATTATGTTCATTGAACGGCGTCACCATCGCCGTAATTAATCTACCAAAATCCACTAAAGACTCCTCCTCCTGCGACATTATGCGCAAGGCCCGGACATCCCTAGCGCTGCGTGCTATCGATTCAGATGGAACTTCGCATGCAGCGCTCGCAAAGCCCGAACCATATCTTCCTTGCGTACAAGAACCCAAATCGTTGTATTGGAGTCGGCGGATTGAAGAATCTGAATTTCTTGCTCTGTCAAGGCTTCTACGATGTGTGCCATAATACCTGGCACCCCATTGATGCCTCCACCGATTACAGATACTTTCGCACAACCCGATAACGATTTTGGCTCGAATCCCATCTCTTTGAGCACATGCAGTGCCCGCGGCGCATCGCTATCAAATACCGTATAAACCGCGCCAGAAGGGGTTACATTAATAAAATCAACACTAATTTGATTTTGTGCCATTGCCTTGAACACTTTTAATTGCAAATCATATACGCCTTCGCGCGATTCCACCGTGATTTGCGTTACATTGCCGACATAGGCAATTCCCGTTACGAAGCGATCAACGATGTCAGGCTGCATATCTCGGAACCCTTCCGGATTCGTAACAAGCGTTCCCTCTTCATCGCTGAATGTAGAACGAACGCGAACAGGCACCTGCGCTTGCATCGCAATTTCCACCGCGCGCGGATGAATAACTTTGGCGCCGTGATGTGCCATGTTGCATATTTCTGCATAACTAACGATCGTAAGCGGCTTCGCGTCCTCTACCAGTCGAGGATCTGCCGTTAGGATGCCGTTAACATCCGTATAAATATCGACAATTTCTGCGTGCAGCGCCGCACCCAATGCTGTTGCAGATGTATCACTGCCACCACGGCCAAGAGTCGTAAAGTCACCTGTTTCTGTTTGGCCTTGGAATCCTGTTACAATTACAACCTGTACATCTTTCCACGCATCAACGACCCGATCCGGAGTAACATCCAGAATACGGGCATTATTGAAGTGGCTATCTGTCTTGAAACCAGCTTGAGCACCTGTTAGCACAGTAGATGTAATCCCCTCACTGTTCAACAAGCTGCACAGGGTTGTAGCCGAGATAATCTCGCCGCAGCACAATAGCATATCCTTCTCACGTGCTGGCAAACTGTCCCCGTTCTGACCGGCCCAATCAAGTAATGTATCGGTTGCATATGGTTCTCCTCGTCTTCCCATTGCTGATACAACCACAGCTAATTGGTAACCCTGCGCCAGTTCCCGACGGATATGGTGTATGACTCTTTCTCTGGCTTCGGGTGTAGACAAGGAAGTTCCACCAAATTTTTGTACTAATATTCGCATGTGTTATTTCCCCCAACTAATGAAGACTGACTGCCAGAACGAAATAAAAGGCTATTCAACGAATCACGCAGTGACCAAGCTGAACACACCTTGTCAAGTAAGACAAAAAGGCAGGAGCGGCCTGCCAATTACTGCCGCTCCGAAGCGATGTACTCTGCGATTTGTACCGCGTTCCATGCAGCGCCTTTCATTAAATTGTCGGATACGACCCACATATTCAATGCGCGTGGCTGAGACAGATCACGACGCAAACGGCCAACGAAAACATCTGGCTTGCCTGCAGATTCGGTAGCAAGCGGGTACTTCTGTTCAGAAGGCTCATCGACGAGCGTCAATCCTGGCGCGTTTGCCAACAGCTCGCGCACATCCTCCATTTGGAAGTCGTCCTTCAACTCAACATATACAGATTCAGAGTGGCCATATACGACCGGAATTCGGACGCATGTTGCCGTCACTTGAAGGCTATCATCATTCATGATCTTCTTGGTTTCACGGATCATTTTCATTTCCTCGAGCGTGAATCCATTATCTTGGAACTTATCGATTTGAGGAATAGCATTGAATGCGATTTGATGCTTCACGGGCAAAGAACCAACTGGAAGAATGTCCGGCTCAACTTCATTGCCTGCAAGCACTTCTGTAGATTGACGCAACAGCTCGCTAATCGCTTTGCTGCCAGCGCCTGACACTGCTTGATACGTAGACACGATGATGCGGGAAATACCGTAGCGATCATAGAGCGGCTTCAAAGCTGCTACCATTTGAATCGTGGAACAGTTCGGATTGGCAATAATGCCTTGGTGTTCCTTCACTTTCTCGATGTTCACTTCTGGAACTACGAGTGGTGTGTTGGGATCCATACGGAATGCATTGGTATTGTCAATACATACCGCTCCACGTTCTACAGCTGCTGGAGCCAACTCTTTACTAACGTCGCCGCCTGCGCTGAACAGGGCAATATCAACGCCTTCGAAGCTCTCCGGTTTCGCTTCCTCAACCGTAATTTCTTGACCGTCAAATACGATCTTCTTACCGGCTGAACGTGCCGAAGACAACAACTTCAAAGATTGAATGGGGAATTGACGTTGTTCCAATAATGCAATGATTTGTTCCCCTACTGCACCCGTAGCACCGACTACAGCAACATTATACCGCTTCTGATTCGTCATCTGTCGTTTCTCCCCTCTATACCCACAATCTTTCAAACATCTATATTATGATAATTTGCGTGGTATGCTATGTTCAGTATAAGAACCGTTCAATTAATACCGGTTGAAGCTGCTTGCCTTCTAATGCTGCATAGCATGCCTCTGGTACCAAGTCCATGCGCGCCACCAATGAATTCGGCTTCTGCTGTGGATTATCTTGGCCGAACGGAACGAAGTATATGTTCTTGGCTACAAGGAGTTTGGCTATATTGGCTGCGTTTAAACCGAGTCCATCATTAGTCGAAATCGCAAGCACAAGAGGGCGCTGGTTGCGCATTTGTGCTTTGGCTGCCATAAGGACAGGGCTTTCTGTCAATGCATTTGCCAGCTTACTCGTCGTATTGCCTGTGCAAGGCGCGATCACCATCACATCCAGCAATTTGGATGGCCCGAGCGGTTCTGCGTCCACAATTGTAGAAATGATATCATTACCAGTAATCTCTTTCAACTGTCTCTGCCAATGATCGGATTCCCCAAAGCGTGTATCGGTCGTCATGACCGAATGTGATGCAATCGGGATAACGCGCGCTCCAGCATCTACGAAGCGTTTCACCTGAGGCATTACTTCTTCTAATGTGCAGTGTGAGCCTGTTAGTGCATAGCCAACTGTCTTCCCCGTGAAGTTCATTGTCCATTCCCCCGATTCCGCATGTCCTCAAGCAACAGCTGCGTGATACTCTGTGCCAATATTCGTCCAGCAGACTTCGGTGCGACAATGCCTGGCAATCCTGGTGCCAGCATAGCCTTGATCCCCCGCTTCTCCGCGAATCGGAAATCCACGCCACCCGGCAGGGAAGCAAGGTCGATAATCACGGCACGGTTAGGGATTTGCGCTATGACCTGCGCTGTGACTATCATAGTCGGTATCGTATTAAAAAGCAAGTCGATATTTGCCGCCTGACGCGCGAGATCTGCTATGAAAAAAGGCTTGAAACCCATTTCTGTCGCTCTGGCAAAATGTTCATCTCTGCGCACCCCAATCCGCACATTAGCCCCTAAGCCAAGAAGGGTGCGTGCCAATGTGAACCCTGTTCTCCCCATCCCAAGAACGACCGATTCAGAACCATGAAGGGTGATATCGGTGTTCTGAATCGCCATCATAATCGCGCCTTCGGCCGTCGGAATGGAATTGTATATTGCAACATCATCCCGATCGAACAATTCAACAAGCGAGAGGCGGTATTTCGCACACAGCTTGCTTAAATATGGTTTGGCCATCCCCGTAAAGACAACACAATGCTCCGGCAGTACCGCAATATGCTCTTCCGTCAGCACCAATTCATCCGATGTAAAGATGGCATGAACCTTCCCACTGTCATCAGTTCCTACAGCAGGAAGCACAAGAGCATCCGCCTGCTTCAACAGCTCGATAGAGAGGGATTGGCGCTGTACGCCATGATATGGGTTTTGCAGTTGATCGTACCCAACGATCGTGACACTGGCATCTAATTCAGTCAGCTTATGGATGATCTCAAGCTGGCGAGCATCTCCGCCAATAAACACGACCTGAACTCCAGTTAACATCCTCGCTGATCACTCCTTTCACAAACGTGCACACAACGTATAAAACATCTTATGCGCACGCCTAAAAAGGGTGCAGCCATGTGCAAGCCCATCTCAAGACGCAAAAAAAACGCAGCTGATTTACCAAAACGGTAATTCAACTGCGTCCTATTTGATCATTATTTTACTTCGTTCCGGTATGACCGAAGCCGCCTTCTCCGCGTTCCGTATCAGTCAACTCGTTTACCTCGACAAGTTGAATAGATGGAACGAATTGAATCACCATTTGCGCAATACGCTCATTGCGCTCAATCGTGAAGTGAGTCTGTCCAAGGTTGGCTAGCAAGACCTTCACCTCTCCGCGGTAATCGGCATCAATCGTTCCTGGTGAATTCAAGCAAGTAATGCCATGCTTATAGGCAAGTCCGCTGCGTGGACGAATCTGTGCCTCTAAGTACTCAGGCATTGCCATGCAAAATCCAGTAGGCACGAGGGCGCGATGGCCGGGTGCTAATGTAAGCGGCTCTTCTACCGCTGCATATAGATCGAAGCCTGCTGCGAGTTCGGACATTTTTTGAGGGAGCGGTACATCCTCATTGCCTGGCAGGCGTTTAATTTGAACTTGGTGTGATTGTTGTAACAAGTTGATCCCTCCTGAATGCCGATATTGCTTTATCATTTGCTCCGACCATTGAACCTGCGAATGGATGGGAAAGCATACGGTTCAATACAAAGGTAACGTCTTCTAGCTTAATCGATTCAATTCGAGCGATGATCTCATCCAGCGTGAAATGCTTGCCTAGCATCAGCTCATTTTTCCCTAATCGATTCATTCGGCTGCCTGTGCTCTCAAGGCCGAGGATAAGACTTCCCTTCAACTGCTCCTTGCCTTTGTGAAGTTCTTCCTCAGACAAGCCCTTCACTGCCAGTTCACCTAGCATATCCAAGGTTAAATCAAGCACTTCCTTCGTCTGCTTCGGTGCGGTTCCTGCATAGAGCGTGAATAGACCGCTATCTGCATGTGACGAATGATAGGAGTAAACAGAATAGGCAAGTCCACGCTTCTCGCGAATTTCCTGGAACAGGCGAGAGCTCATGCCGCCACCGATCAAGTTGTTGAGCAATATCATAGCGTAAAGGCGCGGATCTGTCATCGAACAGCCTGGCAGGCTGAGACAAATATGATTCTGTTCTGTCTTCTTCTTATGATATATGAATTCACTATGGAAGCTTGGTTCCGTTAATATGGCCGCAGGCTCATCATTCGTGAATTGTCCGAAGTGCTTCTCCAGCAATTCGATGATCGAGTCATCAAAGTTACCTGCTACTGCAATGACCGTATTCGAGACCGTATAATGATTCTTCATATATGCGCGGAGATGATCAGGCCCCATTGGTGTCAGGCGTTCCTTCGTTCCTAATATCGGATATGCGAGCGGGTGTGTGCCAAAGGCAGCACGAGTAACCAGATCATGCACCGTATCATCCGGTGTATCCTCATACATCGCAATTTCTTCAAGGATTACATTTTTCTCTTTCTGCAATTCCTCGTCCAGCATGGATGACCGGAAAAACATATCGGACAGCACATCAACCGCTATCGGCAAATGCTCATCCAATACTTTTGCATAATAACAGGTATATTCTTTGGAAGTGAACGCATTAACACTTCCTCCGATCGCATCGAAGGAGTCTGCGATTGCTTTCGCATCAAACCGTTCTGTTCCTTTGAACATCATATGTTCGATAAAATGGGAAATCCCGTTGGTCGTTTCATCCTCATTGCGTGAACCTGTCTTAACCCATATCCCAAATGAAACGGAACGGCAGGTTGATATTTTCTCCATCACGACACGAAGGCCGTTAGACAGCTGCACTTTTTCCACCGGCAATTCCTCCTCGTCCAAGTACATTTCCAAGTATGCCTTTCTAATCCTACCAGAAATCTGATCACCTCTCAACTTCAATCGGAGGCACCCGCTTCTCAGAAAGTGTTTCTCCTACCGTACCTGGTACAATGCCCTTTTGCTTCAATATCCGAATCATTTCCTTCAAGGCTGTACTGGATGGCTCCGTTGGATGCATGAGGATCAGTGATCCCGGTTCTGTCTTCTCTTGAAATCTACGCAGTATCGTAGCCACAGAGGGCTTCATCCAGTCTCTCGTATCAAAGGTCCACAGCACTGTCTTCAATCCGAGTGCATGTGCTGTACGTACCGTCAACATATTGAAGTCTCCTGATGGTGGAGCGAACCATTTATTCTCTACGCCAAGCGTTTGCTTCAGCAATTGCTTCGTCTTCTCAATTTGCTGCGTCTGGTGCCCCTCGCTTAGCTCGCTCATATTCGGATGAGAGTATGCATGATTCTCCATCTCATGTCCCGCCGCCTGAATCCGCTTCGCAATGTCAGGATTTTTCTTCAACCAGCTGCCGTCTAAGAAAAATGTCGCATGCACCTTCTCATCTGCTAGCACTTTCAGCATTGGATCGATGTACTCGTTCCCCCAAGCGACATTGATCATAAGCGCTGCCATCGGCTTATTCGGATTCCCTCGATAGATCGGCTGTGGATCTAGACTCGTCAAGGAGACCTCCGGCTTCACCTCGCGCATGACCATTTTCAATTCAGCCGAACGATCTTTCCCCGAATTGGCAGTGTACGTTCGCTCAATATCTACTTCCTGCCCATTGTATCCGGGTATTGCCTTCCACACCCGATCAATGCGGGCATTAATTGGAGCAATATATCGTTTGGCTGCTTCCTCCTTGATTCGAGCCATTAATGGATCATTCGCAGCCTTATCCTCTACCCCCGATTGGTAAGCATAGCTCACGGCGAGCTCTGCCTTCTTCTCCTGCAAATAGCTTCTCACATCGGGCTGCGCTACTGCTGCCAGCACGATGACAACTCCTGCTGTTACGGCGAACCATTTCTTTAACTTTGGCTGCATCCAGTCCATTCCCTTCCAAGATAGTCCTTTTGATTCTATGCGATTTCGGGACGAGTTATTCGGTCTGGAAGCAATCAATGCCTATCATGCAATCAATACCTATTTTTTGCATCAAAAAAAGAGCCAGAAACCAGTCTGCCTCTTTCCTTGCTACGTATGTTGCCTTCTCAGGCTTGTCTTGCTCGCTGTATCCGACTTAGCTTTGCGGCTTAGACGGACGCGGTCCGCGAGGTGGACGATTGCCGCCCCCTTGTGGTGGTCTGCTGCTGCGTGGACGTTCTGTAGCTGCAGCTTCGGAGCTTGCAGTTCCTTCTGTCTGTGCAGGCTGAAGCAGCACTTTGTGGGACAAATTGATGCGTCCCTGTTGGTCGATCTCGACAACCTTAACCTCAAGCTTATCGCCAATTTTCACGACATCTTCGACTTTCTCTACACGCTCAGTTGACAATTGAGAAATATGCACAAGCCCTTCCTTACCTGGAAGCACTTCAACAAATGCACCGAACTTCTCAACGCGTTTCACTGTTCCTGTGTATACTTCACCAACGATAACTTCCTTCACGATACCCTCGATAATTTCACGGGCACGCTCATTGGACTCTGCATTTGTAGATGCGATGAAGATGCGGCCATCCTGCTCGATGTCAATTTTGACGCCTGTTTCCTCGATGATTTTGTTGACGACTTTACCGCCGGCACCAATAACATCACGGATCTTATCTGGATTAATATGCATCGTCAAGATCTTAGGCGCATACTGTGACAAGGATTCACGTGGAGTTTGGATAACTTCATTCATTTTATCCAAGATGTGCATACGTCCTGCACGTGCTTGATCCAACGCTTGTGTCAAGATGCTGCGGTCGATACCATCAATTTTGATATCCATTTGAATGGCTGTAACACCTTCAGCTGTACCAGCAACCTTGAAGTCCATGTCGCCGAGGTGGTCTTCCATACCTTGAATATCGGATAAGATGGAGAATTGTTCCCCGTCTTTGATCAGACCCATTGCAATACCTGCAACCGGTGCCTTGATCGGAACCCCTGCATCCATCATCGCAAGTGTGCTTGCACAAATACTTGCTTGGGAAGTAGAACCGTTAGATTCTATGACCTCGGATACAAGTCGGATTGTATACGGGAATTCGCTCTCTGGCGGAATCACCTTGGACAAGGCACGTTCACCGAGTGCACCGTGACCAATCTCGCGGCGTCCAGGAGCACGAAGCGGACGAGCTTCCCCTACGGAGAATGGAGGGAAGTTGTAGTGATGCATGAAGCGTTTCGACTCTTCCAAGCCAAGACCGTCCAAAATTTGCACGTCTCCAAGTGCACCAAGTGTACAAATGCTGAGTGCTTGCGTTTGTCCACGTGTGAACAAGCCAGATCCGTGAGTACGAGGCAATAATCCTGTATCACAATCGATTGGGCGAATCTCTTCAAGCTGTCTGCCGTCTGGACGAACTTTATCATGTGTGATCAAGCGGCGAACTTCTTCCTTCACGATATCGTACAAGGTTTCGCTCACATCGCTCATATTCTCAGGCGTTTCCACATACAATTGTTCGAAGTGTGCAGCTGCTTCCTGATTGATTGCATCAATCGCATCTTGACGCGCATGCTTCTCAGGAATACGAATCGCTTCAACGAGACGTTCCTGCGCGAACGCACGAACAGCAGTATTCACATCTGTATCAACTGCATGCAGCTTCACTTCCATCTTCGGTTTTGCTGCGATCGCAGCAAATTCTTCAATCTTGGCTACAATTTTCTTAATTTCTTCGTGACCGAACATGATTGCTTCAAGCATAACCGATTCCGGTACTTCGTTCGCTTCTGCTTCAACCATCATGATCGCGTCTTTTGTACCCGCTACAACAAGGTGAATATCGCTCTTTTCCTCTTGCTCAACGGTTGGGTTGATAATAAATTGACCGTCGATACGACCTACAATCACGCCGCCGATTGGGCCATTAAATGGCACATCAGATACCGTCAATGCAGCGGATGTTCCGATCATTGCCGCGATTTCTGGTGGGCAGTCTTGATCCACGCTCATAACCAAATCCACGATCTGCACATCATTACGGAAGCCTTCTGGGAACAACGGGCGAATCGGGCGGTCAATAAGGCGGCTTGCAAGAATCGCTTTCTCACTTGGGCGACCTTCGCGCTTAATGAATCCACCAGGGATTTTACCTACTGCATATAATCGTTCTTCGTAATTGACAGTCAATGGGAAGAAATCTAGATCTTTAGGTTCCTTCGATGCGGTAACGGTACACAACACGACTGTATCACCGTACTCGACTTTGACTGCGGCATTTGCTTGCTTAGCCAAACGCCCCGTTTCCAGGACAAGCGTTCTGCCGCCAAGTTCCATCTCGATGCGGTTCATCGGATCCCTCCTTAAGTGGTTCAGTTTATATTCTTCGTTACTACTCCCATTATTTCCTGCATTTCATTTGAAATACCGTCCTGATGGAAGCTTGTCTACTATCACAATATGTAGCATCATATGCAATCACTAAAAAGCAACCCGGTTGCATGCCGCGATAAGAAGCGGCAATGAACAACCAGGCTGCTTTGGTTCGTGCTATTAACGGCGAAGACCGAGTTTTGCGATCAATGCGCTGTAGCGTTTAACATCTTTGTTCTTCACATAAGCCAACAACTTACGGCGTTGACCTACCATTTTCATCAAACCACGACGGGAATGATGATCCTTCTTGTGTGTACGAAGATGGTCCGTCAAGTTTACGATGTTTTCAGTAAGGATAGCGACTTGCACCTCCGGAGAACCTGTATCCGTAGCGTGCGTCTTATGTTCTTCAATAAGCTGTTGTTTACGCTCTTGAGTCATAGCCATCCTATTCACCTCCTAAAATATGTGTTAGTTTACGCCATTAGCCTCGTCATCGACGGTGAGATCGAATAACCAAGCTATGGACGGGTCGTTTTTCACGACAACGTTATTAGTATAGCATCTCCATCTACAAAAGTAAAACAAGTCTTAGCAATCAATTCGAACGAAGATAGAACGCTTAGAATATGGTGAACAATATTAGACGCCAATTGTTACTGCAGGCGCCTTCTCCATCGTGCTTAGACGTTGGCGCGCTTCCTCTGAATCCGCAGTAATCTGTGCGATCAGCTCTTGTATGGAGCTGAACTTGCGCTCTGGACGAATATAGCTCATTAGGGCAACCGTTACGGTCTCCCCGTATATATCTTGATCAAAATCAAATAGATGGGCTTCAACCGATTGAACGGTTTCTCCCGTCTTGAATGTCGGCTTCAAGCCAATATTCAGCACCCCATCATGCCACGTTCCGTGAACCAGCACCTTCACAGCATATACGCCATTCGCTGGGATGACATATGCTTCTTCTGCCCGGACATTCGCAGTTGGGAAGCCCATCGTACGACCACGGGCGTCACCATGAACAACCTCGCCGCGAATGATATACGTTCGGCCTAGCAGTCGATTCGCATTGACAACATCACCTTGCAGCAGACTTTCGCGAATCCGTGTGCTGCTCACCTTCACTGCAGTCTCAACGTCATTATGTGCCGGTATGATATCAACAGTAAAGCAGCCCTTGCCCCATTCCTGCAGCAATTGTGCGGTACCTTCTCCACCATGACCGAAGCGATAGTCGAAGCCGACAACGACGTGTTTCACCTTCATACGGCAGATCGCTTCTGCGAACTGCTGCGCGGTAACTTTAGCGAATGACAAATCAAAATGTACAACATACAAACGGTCAAGCCCAAGCTGACTCAAAATCCGTTTTTTCTCCGACAATGGCGTAATGAATCGTTCATACTCCGGCTTGCCGAATACTCCCTTGGGATGTGGATGGAAAGTCATCAGACCTACGGGCATTTGATGCTGCTTCCCGTAGTCCAACGCATGCCGAATGACCCGTACATGTCCCTCATGAATACCGTCAAAATGTCCTAATATTAATACTTGCGGCTGCTCCTGCAGTCGCCAGCTCGAATCATCGAGCGCTGCATGTAATGCTATCGTTTCCATTGTAATCAGAGCCCCTGCGTATTATCGATTTGTGGTTAAACTCCCAATCCAGTTACTCGGACAGTAAACCGTAGTTTCTACCTACTAGTATGTTCTCCCTTTCACAAGAGTAGACAAAAGCTAGCGCAAGCCGAGTCAACTGCCTGCTCGAATCGCGCACAGCATTATATACATTACTCGTTCGGAAGAAATACCTTCACAGGACGCAATACCGATTGCCCCTGTGGAACTTGGAATATCCCATAGAACGTTCCATGTTCATCATACAATCGAATCGTACCATTCGTCAAAGGTTTCGGCTGCAGAGCGTGCAAAGGAATCGATCGACCGGTCAATGCATAATGGGCAAACTTCTCAGATACTTGAATTCTAGGCATATCTGAGATTGCATCCTCCACAGATAGAAGCATCGTTTCAAATGTTCCATCCGCGACAGCCTGCTCAATCTGATCGAAGGTTACACATTGTGAAGGAACAAACCCGGCAGATACCGTTCGCATCAGCTTCGCCATTGTAGATGGAACGCCAAGCTTACGACCGATATCAACACATAGTGTTCGGATATAAGTTCCTTTGGAACACTCAACTAGGAATCGTACTTCCGGTTCAGAGGTGCCTAACTGTACATCTAGAAGATCAATGTTATGGATCGTAACTTGGCGCGCTTTACGCTCCACCGTCTTCCCTTCTCGCGCTAGATCATAGAGTCGCTTTCCGTCTACCTTAACAGCGGAGTACATCGGAGGCACTTGTTCGATATCCCCGATAAAGGATAGAATCGTCTCACGAATCATCTCTTCCGTCAAATGCGAAGCGTCCGAGCGCTCCAGTACCTCTCCACTTAGATCCTCGGTATCTGTTGATACACCGAATCGGAGGGTTGCCTCATACTGCTTAGGCATCTCCTGCAAATACTCAACGATCCGTGTCGCCTTGCCTATACATAGCGGCAGCACTCCAACAACCTTCGGATCCAATGTTCCCGTATGCCCGATACGCTTCTCCCAAATAAGGCGGCGTACTTTGGCAACTACGTCATGGGACGTCCAGTCCTCAGGCTTCCATACGGGTAATACACCATGATAGTTACTCATAAAGCTTGCTTCACCCGTTCTATTACAATGGTAATGACTTCTTCTAAAGTACCAGTAAGCTTGCAGCCTGCTGCACGGACATGACCACCTCCACTAAAGGATTGAGCAATCTCAGCCACATTAGCAAGCCCTGCGGAACGCATACTCACTTTTACTCCTGTGTCATCTACTTGCTTAAATAAAAGACCAACTTCTACACCATCGATATTGCGTGGATAATTGACCAAGCCTTCCAGATCTTCATTAAGCGCCCCGGTCTCTTGCATATCCTGAGGAGTCACGTACAACCAGGCAATTCGATGATCCTCGCTAAATGCCAATCTCGACAGGCCGCGTTGTATAAGCTGCATCTGTGCCATCGACATCTTCTCAAGCAATCGATCCGCAATGTCATTGCCGTTAACACCCTGCTTAAGCAGCTCAGATGCGATCGTCATCACATGTGGTGTCGTGTTGCTGTACCGGAATCCCCCCGTGTCAGTTAGCAAGCCAGTATACAGTACTGTCGCTACCTCTAAATCGAGTGTAAGCCCGTAGGAAGCAATCATATCGAATAATATCTCAACGGTCGCCGCAGCATCCTCGCGGATGACTGCAACTTCCCCATAGTGGTCATTCGTTGGATGATGATCAATATTTAAAATACGAGCATCCTTATCGATCCATTCTGCTATTTTTCCGATGCGCGCATAGTCCGCACAATCCACACAAATTACGGTATCAAATGGCTTGGCAGCAATGTTTTCAAGTTCTGCATGTACGTTGATTTGATCAGAGCCCGGCAAATAATTTAACTTATTAGGAACTCCATTCTCATTCACCATGACATAGGATTTGTTCCATTGACGAAGCAGCCAGCCTACCGCCAACGTTGAGCTTATCGCATCTCCGTCAGGCTGAACATGTGCAACCACAAGAAAATGATTGCCCTCTTGAATAAAGTTTCTAGCTCTCTCGATCTGCTGTGCATAAGATTGCGTCGTTAGTCCAGTCATTAATAACCTCCATACAGACAAGTGAATCGAGCCTTGGCCCGATTCACTTGTGCGTTCTTATGCTGCTGACTTAGTTATTGTCGCGATCGCGAATTTCACCAAGCAGCTTTTCAATATGGCTACCGTATTCGATTGAAGAATCGATCTTGAACAGCAGCTCTGGAGTATGACGAAGACGAATTCGCTTGCCAATCTCGGAACGAAGGAATCCGCTCGCCTTCTCCAATGCTTTCATGGATTGTTCCTTTTGTTCTTCATTGCCCATGACACTCAAGTACACTTTGGCTTGTGACAAATCGTTCGTTACATCAACGCCTGTCACCGTAATGAAGCCGATTCGAGGATCCTTAATCTCGGTTTGGATCAACTGGCTAAGTTCCTTCTTCATCTGCTCGCCAACACGTCCGGAGCGAAAGTTCGCCATGGGAAACACCTCATTTCATATATAGCTTACAACATCATCTGAGTTGAAACCATTCTATTTGCGTTCGATGGTTTCCATGACAAAGGCTTCGATGATGTCGCCTTCCTTCATGTCATTGTACTTCTCAAGCATAATACCGCACTCGTAGCCTTGCGCAACTTCCTTCGCATCATCCTTGAAGCGCTTGAGCGAGTCGATTTTACCTTCGTGAACAACTATGCCGTCACGAACAAGGCGTACTTCTGCAGAGCGGGAAATCTTACCTTCTGTAACCATACATCCTGCGATTGTACCGACTTTGCTGATTTTGAACGTATTGCGTACTTCAGCATGACCGATCACAACTTCTTTATATTCTGGATCAAGCATACCCTTCATCGCCTGCTCGATTTCTTCAACAATCGAGTAGATGACACGATGCAAGCGAACATCAACCTTCTCTTGATCAGCAGTAATCTTCGCTTGTGCGTCTGGACGAACGTTAAAGCCGATAACGATAGCGTTGGACGCTGTTGCCAAGATGATGTCCGACTCTGTAATTGCACCAGCGCCGGAGTGAATAATCTTAACGCGAACTCCTTCAACTTCAATCTTCTCGAGCGAGCCGCGAAGTGCTTCAACAGAACCTTGAACGTCACCCTTGATGATTACGTTCAATTCTTTCATCTCGCCGTCTTTAATGTGCTTGAACAAGTCATCCAACGTTACACGAGTGTTCGCACCCAATTGGCTCTCTCTATATGTTGTCGAACGCTTCTCAGCAATGGAGCGAGCCTTACGCTCATCATCGAACGCGACGAACATATCGCCAGCTTGTGGAACATCTGTAAGACCTGTAATTTCGATCGGTGTAGATGGACCGGCTTCTTTCAAGCGACGACCACGGTCATTCACCATTGCACGCACACGGCCGAAGCATGTGCCTGCTACGAATGCATCTCCTACTTTCAGCGTACCTTGTTGAACGAGGACGCGAGCAACTGGTCCACGGCCTTTGTCCAGCTCTGCCTCAAGCACCGTACCGCGAGCATCCTTATTCGGGTTCGCCTTGAACTCGTTCACTTCGGATACGAGCAGGATCATTTCGAGCAATTCTTCTAAGCCCGTACGCTGCTTCGCAGAAACGTTAACGAAGATAGTGTCTCCGCCCCACTCTTCTGGAACCAATTCATATTCAGTCAATTCTTGCTTTACACGATCGACATTGGCTTCTGGCTTATCGACCTTGTTAACAGCTACGATGATTGGGCAGTTCGCTGCCTTTGCGTGGCTGATTGCCTCTACCGTTTGCGGCATAACACCATCGTCAGCAGCAACAACGATAATCGTAATGTCGGTTACTTGTGCACCGCGGGCACGCATCAACGTAAACGCTTCGTGGCCCGGTGTATCCAGGAACGTAATCTTCTTCGAGTTGAACTCAACTTGGTATGCACCAATATGCTGCGTAATACCGCCTGCTTCTCCACCCGTAACGTTCGTCTTGCGGATCGAATCAAGCAATGTCGTTTTACCATGGTCAACGTGACCCATAATCGTAACAACTGCTGGACGTTCAACCAAGTCTGCTGCATCTTCTTCTTTTTCTTCTGTTTCCTCGAACGGATCTTCGGATACAGGCAGCTTCAAATCAACTTCAACCTTGAATTCGTCTGCAATCAACTGGATTGTATCCAAGTCAACTTCTTGGTTGATTGTTGCCATAACGCCCATGAGCAAGAACTTCTTAATAACCTCGGAAGCGTCTTTATGAAGCAATTTTGCCAATTCACCTACTGTCATTGCACCGCGTACAATAATCTTTTTCGGCGTATTGTCAATTTTCTCACGCTGTACCTGCTGTTGATTATTTCTGCCTCTGTTCTTGCCGCCGCGGCCGCGCATGCCTCCGCCATTACGGTTGTCATCGAAGCGTCTCTTATTATTATTATTGTTGTTTCTTGATTGATTTCTTCCACCGGAGAAATCCTCACTGCGTTCACCGAAGTTTCTGTTCGGACGCTGCTGAGTGCCTTGACCGGTACGAGCTTGATCACCTTGACGCTGCTGGCCGCCTTGTGCAAAGCGCGCTTGACCACTGCTTTGTTGGCTGCCTTGACCTGGACGCGAGCCGCCGCCTTGACCTGGACGTTGTTGTCCGCCTTGGCCTGGACGCGAGCCGCCGCCTTGACCTGGACGTTGTTGTCCGCCTTGGCCTGGACGCGAGCCGCCACCTTGACCCGGACGTTGTTGTCCGCCTTGGCCTGGACGCGAGCCGCCACCTTGACCTGGACGGGATCCGCCCTGACCTTGACGCGGGCCGCCGCCTTGACGCGGTGCGCCTTGGCCTGATCTTTGCTGGCCGTTAGATCTGTTACCTTGGTTTTGCTGTTGTTCACCTGATCGACGTTGTTCTTGTCCGTTCATATTCCCCTGTTGGTTTCCTTGTCTATTATCCATATTAATGTTTATCTCGCCCTGTCTATTATGGTCTTTTTGACCGTCACGACCTTCACCGCGATTACTGCGATCCTGACGTTCATCACGCCCGCCTCGGTTATCTTCGCGCTGATGGTCGCGACCGTCACGTTGCATTTGCTGCTGTCCAGCACGTGAGTCGCGCTGATCCGACTGGCCTTGACTTGTATTTCCTACCGATTGGCCAGCTGTTCTATCTGGTACTTCTGTTGTTTTTGACTGGCTGATGTTCACTTTCGGGTGTGGGGTGCTATTGCTTTCCCGCTTCGCCTGCGCATTCTCCTTAATCGTGCGCATGTACGATTCGACTTTCCCCACGACATCATTCTCCATTACGCTCATATGATTGTTAACTGGTATGTTAAGACGTTTGAGTATCGTAATAATTTCTTTGCTGCTCATATTAAGCGATTTGGCATATTCGTAAACTCTTGTTTTGTCCTTAGTGTTCTCTTGTTTGCTCAATATACTCCACCTCCGACATCGTTTTCAGCCCGTTCGTCATCATGGTCGCAAATCCATCATCCGTTACCGCCAATACTACCCGTTGCAATTTCCCGATGCTCTCACCGAGTTCGGTTCGCGTAAATCCGATAGTAAGTGGCACCCCGTACGACTTACATTTATCTCGAAACTTCTTCTTCGTGTTGTCAGAAGCGTCCGCCGCAACAATCACCAAGCGTGCTTGCTTATTGCGAATCGCCTTGAGGACTATCTCATCACCAGTCGCAAGCTTCCCTGCCCGCTGGGCAAGACCTAGCTGCGACTTGACCTTACTCATGATCGTCCTCCTGCTCCTTCAAGGCGTGGAATTCATCCTCCACCTTGATGAAGTCTTGAGCAAGCTGTTCATAGATGGCAGAGTTCACCTGATGCTTCAAAGCCCGATCAAGCGCACGAGACTTATGTGCAAGTCTGAAGCAGGACAACTTCCCACATAGGTATGCGCCGCGTCCAGACTTCTTCCCTGTCAAATCGATTAGAACCTCGTCCTGTGGTGTCTTCACAACACGGATTAGCTCTTTCTTCGGCATCATTTCTTGACATGCGACACACTTGCGAAGTGGAACTTTCCTTGTTCTCATGACTCAATCCCCCCCTTACGATTCGGTCATACATCCCTGATTGAAGGAGACGACCGCTTCATATGGCGTTGGTCGCGCCTTCAGTGTTTATTCGCTTACTTCCATGCTGTCATCTGGTGTGTGCTCATCAGAAGACATTGGAAGCCCTTCTTCATCAGCTTGAGTCTCGCTTTTAATATCAATTTTCCAGCCAGTCAATTTTGCAGCAAGTCGAGCGTTCTGACCCTTAATCCCAATTGCCAGTGACAACTGATAATCAGGCACGATGACACGAGCCATTTTCTCAGCTTCACGAACTTCCACATCAACAACTTTGGATGGGCTCAGTGCATTCGCTACATACTCACTTACATCTTCTGACCAGCGCACGATATCAATTTTCTCGCCGCGCAGCTCATTAACAATTGTCTGGACACGCATACCTTTAGGGCCAACGCATGAACCAACTGGATCAACTTCCTCGTTGCGGGAGTATACCGCAATTTTAGAACGTTGACCCGCTTCACGAGCTACCGATTTGATTTCAACGACGCCGTCGAAGATTTCAGGTACTTCCAGCTCGAACAAGCGCTTTAGCAGTCCAGGATGCGTGCGGGACAAAATAATTTGCGGCCCCTTGGTCGTGTTCTCCACTTTCGTAATGTATGCTTTGGTGCGATCGCCGTGCTTGAACTTTTCATTCGGCATCAACTCATTCAATGGAAGAACTGCTTCCACTTTACCCAAATCTACATACACATTACGCATGTCCTGACGTTGTACAATACCTGTTACGATATCATCTGACTTGTCGATGAACGCGTTATAGATAAGACCACGCTCAGCTTCCCGAATACGCTGTGTCACAACTTGTTTCGCTGTTTGCGCAGCGATGCGGCCAAAATCACGTGGTGTAACCTCAATCTCACAAATATCATCCATTTGGTAGTTCGGATTATGTTCGCGAGCGGCATGAAGTGAAATTTCAAGACGTGGGTCCAACACCTCGTCCACTACGTTCTTGCGTGCATATACTTTAATTACTCCAGTTGCCCGATTGATGTCTACACGTACATTTTGTGCAGTATTGAAGTTGCGCTTATAGCTCGAGATCAGAGCCGCTTCAATCGCATCAATGAGTACTTCCTTGCTAATTCCTTTTTCTCTTTCGATTTCCGACAACGCGTCAATAAAATCCATACTCATTTGGTGAGTTCCCCCTTTCAGCCGAATCCGGCTTCATTCCAATAATGTTACATTCAGCAGAACGATATCCAATCGTTGATTACAATCGTCCTAAAAAACGATAGCAAGACGTGCGCTCGCTACCTTCTCATACGGAATTGCATGTTCCTTCTTGCCGACTTGAACGACAACCGTCTGTTCATCGAAGGAAGTGAGAACCCCTTCGAACTCCTTCAATGCGCCAATGGGTTCGTATGTAGTCACATACACATGCTTGCCTACCGCCTTAACGAAGTCCTTCGTCTTCTTCAGCGGGCGTTCCGCGCCTGGAGACGATACTTCCAAGAAGTACGCGTCTGTAATCGGATCGTTTTCGTCCAGCTTCTGGCTTAATACTTCACTAATACGGCCGCAATCCTCAATGTCAATGCCGCCTTCCTTGTCCACAAATACGCGAAGAAACCAACTGCTGCCTTCCTTCACATATTCCACATCGACAAGTTCGAAGTTGTTCTCTTCCAAATAGGGTGTGATCATATTCTCAACTGTCGATTTGATATTGGCTGAGCTCAAATTCAAGAACCTCCTGAATGTTAGGAATAATGATGTTCCTCTATGTTAGAACCCGATACTAAACATGAAAGAGTGGGTTTCCCCACTCTTTACGTAACGGATTTATCCACATGATTACCAAAAAAATTATATCATAGCCATCTACAATATGGCAAGGGTGTCTCCGATCATGCACTAAAACAGAGACAATTGGTTCGTCTCCGGCAGTCCCCGGAAGCACCCCATCTGATTCAGGAGCTCGACAATCGTCTTCGTTGCCTTGGAACGCATCTGGAAATCCTCGATGGACAAGTACTCCACCCCATCGCGAGAAGCCGCAATATTGCGTGCCGCATTATCCCCGATCCCTTGTACTGCAGAGAATGGCGGGATGAGCGAGTTGCCATCGACAAGGAATTTCGTTGCATCTGATCGATATAGATCGATTGGCTTGAATGAGAATCCACGGGCTGTCATTTCAACCGCCATCTCCAAGATCGAGATCATGGCCTTCTCTTTCGTTGTTGCTTGGAAGCCCTTCGCCTCGATCTCATCAATCTTCTTATTGATCGCATCATAACCTTGGCAGCATAATTCGATATCGAAGTCCTCCGCACGAACAGTAAAGTAAGTCGCATAGAACTCGATTGGATGGTACAGCTTGAAGTAAGCTGTACGTACCGCGGAAATAACATAAGCAGCAGCATGGGCTTTCGGGAACATGTATTGAATCTTCAAGCAGGAATCAATGTACCATTGCGGCACATTGCAGTTTTTCATCTCTTGAATCCATTCATCACTAAGACCTCGGCCCTTACGAACGCTCTCCGTAATTTTAAATGCAAGCCCAGCGTCCATACCGGCTTTGTAGATTAAGTACAACATGATCTCGTCACGACAACCGATTACGGTCTTAATCGTACAGATCCCATTCTTAATCAGTTCCTGTGCATTACCGAGCCATACGCCCGTGCCATGGGACAATCCAGAGATCTGCAGCAAATCGGCGAACGTGCTTGGCTGTGCTTCCACAAGCATCTGGCGCACGAAACGTGTTCCCATCTCAGGTACGCCAAAGGTCGCAACCGGTGTCCGGATCTGCTGCGGCGTTACGCCGAGTGCGTCAACGGAGTTGAACATACTCATGACCTTCGGATCATTCATCGGAATCGTCGTCGGATCAACGCCTGTCAAATCCTGCAGCATCCGCATCATCGTCGGATCATCGTGACCCAGAATATCAAGCTTCAACAGGTTATCTTCGAAGGCATGATAATCGAAGTGCGTCGTCTTCCATTCAGCCGTTGTATCATCCGCCGGATATTGAACGGGTGTTACGTCTTCCACTTCAATATAGTCTGGCACAACGACGATACCGCCCGGATGCTGACCTGTGCTGCGTTTTACGCCGGTACATCCTGCTGCTAGACGGTTAAGCTCTGCTCCGCGCCATCGCTTGCCGTGATCTTCTTCATATTTCTTCGCGAATCCATAAGCCGTCTTCTCCGCTACCGTACCAATCGTTCCCGCACGAAATACACTCTTTTCACCGAACAGTACCTTCGTGTAGTTGTGTGCGACAGGCTGATAGTCCCCCGAGAAGTTCAAGTCGATATCGGGAACCTTATCCCCCTTAAATCCAAGGAACGTCTCGAACGGAATATCTTGTCCATCGCCCTTCATTGGCTGGCCACACTCCGGACAATCCTTGTTCGGCAGGTCAAATCCACTCGGCACACTGCCGTCCGTGAACCATTCGCTGTGCTTGCATTCCGAATTGCGACACGAATAATGCGGTGGCAGCGGATTAACTTCTGAGATACCAAGGAACATCGCAACGACGGAAGAGCCTACGGATCCCCGTGAACCAACCAGGTAACCATCTTCATTGGACTTCTTCACAAGACGCTCTGAGATCAGATAGTTCGCGGAGAATCCGAATTTAATGATTGGTACCAGTTCCTTCTCCAGACGCTGCACAATAATATCGTTCAACGGTTCCCCGTAAATGCTCATTGCCTTATTGTAGCACTTATCACGAATTTCCTGATCTGCACCCTCGATGTTCGGTGTGAATAATTCCTTCGGGAACAGGTCGAAATCTTCAAATCGTTCCAACAGCGTGTTCGTATTCTCTACAACAAACTTGTAAGCTTGTTCCTTACCCAAAAATTCAAATTCTTGAAGCATTTCATTCGTCGTGCGGAAATGCGCATCCGGTTTGCGAATATCCTTCAGTGGACTGAAGCCCGTAATTCCATGAATGGTAATATCACGGAACATCTTGTCTCGTGGATGCAGGTAATGCACATTGCCTGTTGCGACGACGAGCTTATTCTGCTTTTCGCCAATCTGAACAATTTTGCGAATAGCGTCTTCGATCTCGGCCGTCGATCCAACCAAACCCTTCTCTACCAAATGCATATACATCGTCAAAGGCTGAATTTCAAGGACGTCATAAAACTCTGCTACTTGCTCGGCTTCCTCCACCGACTTGTTAAGTACGGTCTCGAAGAATTCGCCTTTCTCACAGCCGGACATAATGAGCAAGCCTTCGCGCATCCCCACCAGTTTACTCTTCGGAATGCAGGCTACCCGCTTGAAATATTCTGTATGAGACATTGACACAAGCTTATACAGATTTTTCTTGCCTACTGCATTAAGCGCATAAATGCCGCAGTGAAATGGACGGGCATTTTGTAGGTTCTGACCTACATAATCATTCATGCGTTCCAGCGTCTCGATTCCGATAAGCTGCTGAGCGTCCTGAAGTAGTCCCGTAAGAATGCCGCCTAGTGCAATCGTATCGTCAATCGCACGGTGATGGTTCTCAAGTGATACTTTATATTTAGCTGCCAACGTATTGAGTCGGTGATTTTTGAGTGTCGGATGCAGCAAACGCGCTAGCTCCAAGGTATCGAGTACCGGATTCATCATATCTGGCAGATTCATTAGCTTCAAGTTATGCTGGATAAAGCCAATATCGAACCTCGCGTTATGCGCAACAAGAATGGTATCTTGGGCAAATTCCACAAACTTCGGAAGCACTTCTTCGATATCTGGTGCATCAGCTACCATTTCATCCGTAATATTAGTAAGCTGTTGAATGTTATAAGGAATTCGTACATGCGGATTGACGAAAGTGCTGTACCGATCAATTTCTTTGCCTTCTTGCATTTTGACAGCTGCAATCTCGATGATTTTATTGTTTGTTACAGACAAACCGGTTGTCTCGATATCGAATACGGTATAGATGGCATCTTTCACCGGACGATTGTCCGCATTTAGAACAACTTCCATATTGTCATTCACGACATTCGCTTCTAAGCCATAAAGCATTTTAATGCCATTTTTCTTGGCTGCCTTCGCTGCCTCTGGATAACACTGAACGTTGCCGTGATCCGTTACCGCGATCGCCTTATGGCCCCACTTCGCCGCCTGCTTCACATAATCGCTGATAGACGTAACGGCATCCATTGCACTCATCGTAGAATGAAGATGGAATTCCACGCGCTTCTCCTCAGCAGTATCCTTGCGTTCTGCCGGTGCCTTTACTTCATTCAAATCATTTGGCATCATGACAAGCTCAGGGACTTGCATGAAGCGATCGTACTCAACACGTCCACGAGCTTTGAGCCATTGACCATTCGAGATGAGGCTCAGCATTTTAACGTCTTCCTTCGTCTTCGCGAACATTTTCATCGCCATAGAGTCAGAAAAATCAGTTAGGTTGAATGTGAATAAGGTACTGCCATTGCGAAGTTCCTTCATCTCAACGCCAAATACTGCACCTTGAATCGTGACACGTTTCTCTTCATCCTGTACATTCATGATTGGAGTAGGCTCATCCTTAATGTCGTATCCGACATGCAGACGCTCTGGCGCTTCTCCTTCTTCTTCCTCGACTTCGCGTGCTGATTCTTCCATCATTTGCTGAATAACTTGGCGCTCTTCTTCCATCAGCTTCTGCTGGAATGCTTCATAGGCTTCCGTATCATGGCCGCCCTGCTGCATCGTTACACGAAGTGTGCGTGTGAAATACGTCTCAAAGAACGTCGTGCAATATTTATCAATCTGCTTCTTCTTCGCCAGCTCTAATGATGTCGCATCCGGTAAAAAGAGCTTGATCAAATCTTTCTCAACTTCATACTTCCCTTTGTGCAGCCAACCGTTAACTGAAGCAACCTCTCGCTTGACCCATTCCATGAACAAACTCCAATAGGCATCCACGATCTCCTTATTTGGAAGCTGCTCTTCATAGTGGAATATGATCTTAATCTTGGCAATGTGGGACAACTTGTCCTGTACACGCAGGCAAAACGTACGGTAAGCTTCTGCCGGAACGACAGTTGACTTGCCTATATAAATCGTCCACTCCTTATTGGAGCGGCTGCACTCCACTCTATCAATCCATCCATCATGGAAAAAGCTATCTAACAGTTCAACAGGAACCTCCGCCTGTCTCATCAACAATTCAAATCGCTTCCGTTTATCTGTCATATAGACTGAAGCACCTCCCAACCCCATACTGCTGCCGTACCTAATGGCAAAGTGGCAGTGTGTGAACAAAGAGAAGCCCCCCTCAATCGAGCCATCGTCCGGTGTTCCGTTGGATGTTCCAATGATGGAAGCTTCCCTTCATTGCGCCCCTGCTTCGAGGAGCATGTATCTAATTAATACGCTCGTGCAAATACGACCGTATGCTTGGCATCTTCTCCGCAGACAAGGCACTTCGTCTTTGTCGTTTGCGGTTCGAATGGAATGTTGCGGCTTGTTGCACCAGTCTCATCCTTAACATGCTTCTCGCACGCTTCCGATCCACACCAGCCAGCAAGTGTAAATCCACGTTTTTCTTCCATTTGTGCCTTCATCTCGTCAATTGTCTCTACCGAGTAGAAGTGCTCATCACGGAAGGAACGTGCACGCTCGAACATTTCTTGATGGACGTCAGCAAGCATGCGGTTCACTTCTTCAACCAAATCCGCCTGCTGTACAATGCGCTTCTCGCCTGTTACGCGGGATACCAATACGCAAACACCATTCTCCATATCACGCGGGCCAATTTCAAGGCGAACAGGCACGCCGCGCATTTCATACTCATTGAATTTCCAACCTGGGCTAATATCAGAGCGATCATCCATACGAACACGTACGCCAGCTTGCTTCAATTCGCTAAACAACTCATTAGCTCGTCCCACAACTTGCTCGCGCATCTTCGCTGGCCCAATTGGAATCATAATAACCTGTGTAGGAGCTACCTTCGGAGGCAATACAAGACCTCTGTCATCACCGTGCACCATAATCATGGAACCGATTAGGCGGGTGCTGACCCCCCAAGAAGTAGTATGAACAAATTCCTGTTCATTTTCACGCCCCAAGAATTTAATATCAAAAGCAACCGCAAAATTCGTTCCCAAGTAATGCGATGTTCCGGCTTGAACGGCTCTGCCGTCTTTCATCATCGCTTCAATGGAGAATGTATCTACTGCACCGGCAAATTTCTCAGAAGGAGTTTTCTGGCCTTCAATGACCGGAATTGCAAGATAATCTTCTACGAATTCACGATATGTTTTCAACATGAGCATCGTTTCTTCGCGTGCTTCCTGCTCAGTCTCGTGCGCAGTATGGCCTTCCTGCCACAAGAACTCACTTGTACGCAAGAACGGCAATGTGCGCTTCTCCCAACGAACAACGTTCGCCCATTGGTTAATCAACACAGGCAAGTCACGGTACGATTGAATCCATTTGGAGTACATATGGCCAATCATTGTCTCGGATGTCGGACGAATCGCCAGCTTCTCCTCTAATTGTTCGCCGCCTGCTTCGGTTACCCAAGGCAGCTCAGGATTGAAGCCTTCAACGTGTTCTTTTTCCTTCTGGAAAAAGCTCTCTGGTATGAACATTGGGAAGTAAGCATTACGATGGCCAGTAGCCTTGAAGCGGCGATCCAGCTCGTCACGAATATGTTCCCAGATTTCGTAGCCATCTGGGCGGAATACGATACATCCCCGGACTGGTGAATAATCCATCAAATCCGCCTTCTTAATCACATCAATATACCAACGGGAGAAGTCCTCCTGCTGTGGGGTAATCTCCGTAACAAACTGCTTCTCTTTCGACATAACGGTATACGTTCCTCCCGATAAACACGGTTATTCGTATTCTAGTATAAATGAAATGAACCGTGATATAAATGTTAACCTTTAACCAATCGTAATATATCATTGTAGGTTACAGCAAGCATCAATAGCATGAGCATTGCAAAACCTACAAAATGAACCATGCTCTCCCTGCTCGGATCAACAGGCTTACCTCTGACAGCCTCCAGCCCAAGGAATACGAGACGGCTTCCATCCAACGCCGGGATTGGAAGCAAATTGAAGATTCCCAAATACAAGCTCAAAATCGCCGTCCATAATGTAAGCTGTTCGATCCCTTTCTTCGCAATCTGTCCTGTTACTTCGAACGTCCGAACAGGACCGCCCAAGTCGTCCAGTTTAAATTGACCAAAAATAAGCATGCGGAACCCTTCAAAAATTTTCTCCGTCGTATTCACCATTGATGTTGAGGCGAACGACAGCGTCTCACCGAATGAAGCCGTTCGTGTTGGCAGTACCGGTACGATACCAACCTTGCCGCCTTCTTGACCTTCCACCTTCTGCGGAGTCAGTGTTGCAGTGAAGCGTTCTTCACCACGCACAATAAGGAATGTCATTGGCTTGCCTTCGGAGTCAGCAATCAGCTTAATTAACATGTCACGATTGCCGCCAATTTGCTTGCCGTTCACTTCCTCGATAATATCTCCTTTTTGCAGTTGTGCCTGCGCAGCAGGAAGTCCTGGTGATACGTCTCCAATCTTCACAGACGTCGGGTTCTCGACCGGAACGCCCGAAATGGATACCGATACGCCGAACAAAATAAAAGCGAGCACAAAGTTCATAAAAGGCCCTGCAAAAATAGCTAGCGCCCGTTGGCCCACTGTCTTGCTGCCAAACTGACGATCATGAGGCGCGATCTGAATTTCGTCGCCCTTCACAATCATTTTAGCTTGCGGATGAATATCGTACGTAACTTCTTCATCCTCAACATCCAGCGTCAGCTTCAACGTATGCTCCAGATCAATCGTCTTCACTTCGCCACGCACAACCTCCTTGCGCATGTCTAATTGATCCAGATACAGCTTCGTCACCTTGTTATCACTGGACACACGTATCGCTATCGTCTGCCCTGGACTGACCTCTACAATTTCAGGATCTTCGCCTGCCATCCGTACAAAGCCGCCCACTGGCAATAACCGGAGTGTATATTTGGTTTCCCCACGAGTATAGGAGAATACTTTCGGACCGAATCCGATAGCGAACTCTCTAACGAGAATCCCCGCCCGTTTAGCGAAAATAAAATGTCCCCATTCATGAATCGTTACGATAACGAAAAAGACGAGCACGGTTAGAAATACGATTTGCACCATCTGCACTGCGTAGAATCCTCCTTTGTGTGCGTGTTCAATCGTCCTAGCACAACCCTAGGCTTCAAGAACGGCCCAATAACAATCGGACAGCGGTTTGTCTATATAGATTATCATTATTCTCCAATCCCGCACAAGAGAATCCATATCTAGTGAATGGCGATTATAAAATGGAGAGAGCCTCCGAACGCGTTCGCATATCTGTCTCCTGAATAGCATCCAAGGACGGATGCGGAATCGCAGTATGTTTCGATATTAAGGTACTCACGATACGTTCAATATCCAAGAAGGAAATTTCACCGCGCAGGAATCTCGCTACAGCCACTTCGTTCGCCGCATTAAACACAGTAGTAGCTGTACCTCCTGTTCTGCCGCACTCATAAGCATAACGAACCATAGGGAATCTCTCTGTATCCATCTCACGGAAATGAAGCTTCGCCACCTCAGCTAAATTAAGCGAAGCCGATGTATTCGGAAGTCTTTCCGGATACGCCAATGCATACTGGATAGGTACGCGCATATCAGGAACCCCCAATTGCGCAATAATGCTTCCATCCAAATATTCGACAAAAGAATGAATAATACTTTCAGGATGGATAAGTACATGAATTTGATCATAAGGCAAATCGAACAGCCAGCGAGCTTCAATCACTTCAAGTCCTTTATTAGCCATTGTTGCTGAATCGATCGTCACCTTCGCGCCCATAGACCAATTCGGATGCTTAAGTGCATCCTCAACGGTAACATTCGCCAGCTCGTCCCTCGTACGATCGCGGAAGCTGCCGCCTGATGCTGTCAATGTAATGGCACGAACTCCGCGCATCGGCTCTCCGTTCAAGCATTGGAAGATAGCGGAGTGCTCACTGTCAACTGGCATCAGCTTGACGCCTTTCGCTTGTGCACGTTCTGTTACCAAATGACCAGCTGTTACCAGCGTTTCTTTGTTCGCAATGGCAATCGTCTTGCCTTCATCGATAGCCGCGAGCGTTGACTTCAGACCGACACTTCCTACAACAGCTGTAACGACCGTATCGGCGTCAGTACCCGCTGCCACTTCGACCAATCCATCTTCACCATAATACAGTTCAACACCCTGGGGCAGTTGTTCCCGCAGGCGATCTGCTGCAGCCTTATCGTGAACCGATACAATGCTGGGCTTGAACTCTCGTATCTGCTCAAGCAGCAATGTTGTATTGTTCCCAGCTGCTAACGCTTCTACCTTAAACTGCTCAGGATGCTGTCTGACGATGTCGAGTGTCTGTGTCCCGATGGAGCCGGTCGATCCAAGTATGGATATCCGCTTCATGACCTCACCTCTTCATCCTATTCATAGCTATATCTATTACATGATAACATCATCGCTGTTCTCTCGATGACGTTCAATTTACAACGTTAATAATCCGATCAAATGCACAAATGGAAATACGACAAGCCAGCTGTCGCATCGATCCAGAACACCGCCATGCCCAGGCAGCAATGTACCTGAGTCCTTCACACCACGGACTCGCTTATATGCCGATTGAATCAAATCACCGAACTGACCGACAACAGCAGCAGATACCCCAATGCCAAATGCAAGCGGCAAGCTGACAATATCCGGTCGTCCAACAGCAAATAATAGCGCCACAATAATTGATGTCAGTACACCGCCAATTGCTCCTTCAATCGTCTTATTAGGACTAATCGACGGCCAGAGCTTGTGCTTGCCGATCGCACGTCCGATGAAGTAAGCACCAATGTCTGATGACCAAATGGCTGCAAACAGCATAAGCGTCCAGAATAAGCCGTCATCTCCCATTGAAGTACGCGTCAGCATCATATATTTGAAGCCAATGCCAATATAGAATGCTCCCAGCCACAACTGCGATACTGCTTCAATGGACACTTTGTTTTTGGATAATACGGTCACACCCAGCATCAGCAGCAGGCTGATCCATACAATAGCCTCCAATGACAGATTCCATCCAATTGATAAGCTTGTCCACGGAATCACAATCAAGGACATCGTTGCGTAGCCAATCAACGATGCCAGATCGAACGGTGATACATGATGCATTCGAGCAAATTCATAATAGCCTACAAAGGCAAGTGCGAGGAGCAGCAGTTCATATGGCAGACCGCCAATTATGCATAATGCGCCGAACAATAGTCCTGCTATAAGCCCTGTAACGATGCGCTGTTTCATATAGACTGTTCCTCCAACTTATTGTAATCCACCGTATCTTCGCGTTCTGCGCTGATACTCTATAACGGCCTCCATTAGATGTCGCTCAGTGAACTCTGGCCAGTAATCATTGGTGAACCACAATTCGCTGTACGCGATTTGCCAGAGCATGAAGTTACTTAATCTCATTTCTCCGCTTGTACGAATGAGCAGATCAGGATCAGGCAAGCTGCTGGATAAGAGATGATCGTGGATCATGCTCTCATCAATCGAACCAACTTCAATCTCACCTGTTTTCACTTTACGTACAATATCACGAACACCTTCTACGATTTCACGCTGACTACCATAATTCAAAGCAAAATTCAAAATAAGTCCTGTATTGTGCTTCGTCTTTTCAATGGCTTCCTCAAGTGCCAGAATCGTATGTTTAGGCAATCGGTCACGATAGCCCATCATACGCACTTGAACATTTTTCTCAATCAATTCTTCGAGTTCGATCGCCAAAAATTCCTGTGGCAATTTCATGAGAAAATCGACTTCGTCCTTTGGGCGTTTCCAGTTTTCGGTCGAAAAAGCGTACATCGTAAGCACTTTTACGCCCATATCATTCGCTGCGATGGTTACGCGCTTAACGGCTTTCATTCCTGAATGGTGGCCGGCAACGCGCGGCAAGCCCCTTTTTTTAGCCCAGCGACCGTTACCGTCCATAATGATCGCCACATGTTGTGGGATATTATCCGGCATCAGTTCCAGCTGCTTGTGGCCTCCACGCTGCTGTAACCATGTTTGGAATCGCTTAATCATTCGGTCTCCTCCAACCCGGTGATGAAAAAAAGACAATAAACCCCACCGTTCGGAGGGGCATGAAGAACAAAAAGAATAGGTTCTATCGTGTCTAACTTTTATACTTCCATAATTTCTTTTTCTTTAGCAGCTAATACTTTATCAACTTCAGCGATGTATTTGTCAGTCGTCTTCTGGATATCTTCTTGATGACGACGTGACTCATCTTCTGAAATGTCCGTTTTCTCAAGCTTCTTGATGTCATCATTCGCATCACGACGAATGTTGCGGACAGCAACTTTCGCTTCTTCACCGAACTTCTTCGTGTGCTTCACGAGCTCTGCACGACGTTCTTCTGTCAACGCTGGAATCGCAAGACGAATCATTGATCCATCGTTAGCTGGAGTCAGTCCAAGATCCGACTTCATAATTGCGCGCTCAATATCAGACAATGAGGATTTGTCCCAAGGCTGGATCATAAGCGTGCGCGGATCTGGCGTGCTGATGTTCGCCAATTGGTTAACCGGCGTCATCGCGCCATAGTATTCTACTTGAACACGATCAAGCAATGCAGGTGTTGCGCGTCCAGCGCGCAATGTTGCCAGTTCCCGTTTTAGAGCGGCAATCGCCTTTTCCATGCGTTCTTCTGCGTTTTTCTTCACTGCTTGTGGCACTATTCTACACTCCCTTTTACAATCGTTCCAATCTTCTCGCCGAGCACGACGCGCTTGATATTGCCAGACTCCGTAATTGCAAATACAATAAGCGGAATGTTATTGTCCATGCACAGCGAGGATGCCGTTGAATCCATTACACCCAAGTTGCGGTTCAATACTTCCATATATGTCAATTGCTCAAACTTCTCAGCTGTCTCATCCTTGAATGGGTCAGCCGAGTATACACCATCGACTTTATTCTTCGCCATCAAGATCACATCAGCTTCGATTTCAGCGGCACGAAGCGCAGCTGTCGTATCCGTCGAGAAGAATGGATTCCCGGTTCCTGCTGCAAAAATAACAACACGTCCCTTTTCCAAATGACGTATTGCACGACGGCGAATATATGGTTCTGCGATTTGTTGCATTGCAATCGAAGTTTGTACACGAGTCGGCACGCCAATTTGTTCGAGGGCATCCTGTAAGGCAAGCGAGTTCATAACCGTTGCAAGCATCCCCATGTAGTCTGCTGTTCCGCGGTCGATTCCTTTTTCACTTCCCGCAATACCGCGCCAAATGTTGCCGCCTCCGCAGACGATTGCGACCTCTACGCCAAGCTCTACAACTTCTTTCACTTGCTCGGCAATGGAGTTGATCATTTCGGATTCGATGCCGTATCCAGCTTGCCCGGACAACGACTCTCCGCTTACTTTAAGTACGATACGTTTATAAACCGGTTGTTTCAATGTATACCCTCCACTTTTCCATAACGGCCGCTAAAAAAGAAGGAACACGATGTGTTCCAACTTTTAAGCGCGTCTGTTGATTACGTAGTAGCCGCGTTCGAATGCTCTCTTTTCAAAAAGAAAAGATTACTTCAGGTTCGCTTGAGCCATAACTTCTTCAACAAAATTATCTTCTTTTTTCTCCAAGCCTTCACCAAGCTCGAAGCGAGCGAAGCGACGGATAGAAATGTTTTCACCGATTGTTGCGATTTTTTCTTTCAGCAACGTTTCGATTGTTTTGTCTGGGTCTTTAATGAAGGATTGCTCCATCAAGCAGTACTCTTCATAGTATTTACCGATGCGGCCTTCAACCATTTTTTCAACGATTTTTTCAGGCTTGCCTTCGTTCAACGCTTGTGCTTTTAAGATTTCTTTTTCTTTCTCGATTTCCTCTTGAGAAACTTCTTCGCGGCGAACATATTTTGGAGCAGTCGCTGCGATTTGCATAGCTACATCACGAGCGAAATCCTTGAAGTTGTCCGTTTTTGCTACGAAGTCTGTTTCGCAGTTGATTTCAACCAATACGCCGATACGTCCGCCAGCGTGGATGTAAGACTCAACCACACCTTCCGTTGCGATACGATCGGATTTCTTAGCTGCTGCTGCAAGGCCTTTCTCACGAAGCAATTCAGCTGCTTTCGTCAAATCGCCGTTAGCCTCTTCCAATGCTTTTTTGCAATCCAGCATACCTGCGCCTGTTTTTTCGCGCAATTCTTTTACTGCACTCGCATTTACTGCCATGTCGTATTTCCCTCCATCAATAAATTGGCACCCACGTATATGTACGATTAACGGCACCGAACGTTATACAGCTTAAAAAAAGGGCGGCGAGAGGTGAACCACCTGCCAACCACCCTTTTGTTCATCCAATTAGTATTCCAAAATTACGCTGTTGTTTCTTCGCCTTGATGAGCTTCAACAATTGCGTCAGCCATCTTAGCAGTCAACAATTTAACTGCACGGATTGCATCGTCGTTACCAGGGATAACGTAGTCGATTTCGTCCGGATCACAGTTTGTATCAACGATACCTACGATTGGGATACCCAGTTTACGAGCTTCCGCAACTGCGATACGCTCTTTGCGTGGATCGATTACGAACAACGCGCTAGGCAAACCTTTCATATTTTTGATACCGCCCAAGAACTTCTCAAGACGATCTTTTTCTTTGCGAAGAATGATAACTTCTTTCTTAGGAAGAACTTCGAATGTTCCATCTTCTTCCATCGTTTCGAGTAGCTTCAAGCGATCGATACGTTTTTGGATTGTTTCGAAGTTAGTCAAAGTACCACCCAACCAACGTTGGTTGATGTAGTACATGCCGCAACGCTCAGCTTCTTCCTTAACGGAATCTTGAGCTTGCTTTTTCGTACCTACGAACAAGATTGTTCCATTTTCTTCGCCGACGGATTTTACAAAATTGTAAGCTTCCTCGACCTTTTTCACTGTCTTTTGCAAGTCAATGATGTAAATACCGTTACGTTCTGTGAAGATATATCTGTCCATCTTCGGATTCCAACGACGTGTTTGGTGACCGAAGTGTACCCCAGCTTCCAAAAGCTGTTTCATGGAGATAACTGCCATCTTCACTACACCTCCTAATATGGTTATTTATCCTCCGCCAGTATCCTCTTTCGTTGAGACTTCCCGCAGTCAACCCGACAGAAAGCACCCTCACTGAAATACACTGACGTGTGTTCTTAACACCGTCATTTAATATACCATAACGCCTACCCAGTTGCAACCACTTTATCCACTGTTCGGGTCAAGCTATACTACTTGTTATTCGAACTTGCAGGCTGCTGCGGTACAAGCTTATATCCAGCCTGCTCGGCAGCTCGATGAAGCTCCGTATCCGACATCGGTTCTATCGAACGCTGACCGATAAGACATAGCTGAAGAAGGAGACCCCCTAGCACAATTCCGGTGCCTAACCCGATAAGAAAGCGGCGATCCTTAATCATGTGATCCCTCCTGCTGCCCCAACCGGATGATTAACTGGAGCTCACCAATTGGCATTCCCAGATGGTCTGCAATAGCCTGCTCTGTCCATCCGTTCTGAAAGAGTCTGAAGATCTCCGCGTATCGTGTTTGAATGGGAGCGCTAGACTGTTCTTCATGAAGTTCTTCATGAGAATCAGCTTCATCTGCAGCATGAAGTTCTTCCTTACGAGACGAGGCAGATCTATGTCCGCTCGGAACGGATAACGATGCCATCTGCGAGGGAACCGTCTCTTGTAATTCTGAGTCTTGCGTATTGGCTGTGCGCTGCAGAAGCTCCTGCTCGCGTTCAGACAGTGCGGAGGGATGACCTGCTTCTAATTCCGTATATACAGGTTGTGCAGTTGCCTGTTCTAAGCTGCTCCATTTGCTCTCCCATGCTTGTTCAAGCTTGTCCATTCGCTTGCGCAGCGCCTCATCCCGGTACTCTCCCTCTTGCTTCATCCGCTCAATGACTTTTAAGAGCTTCTCATTTTCTTCTTCAAGCTCTGTCATATAATGCTCAAGTGTCTCTTCCATATTACGTCGTATTTCTGTGGTGTCCATTGTTGCCTGAGTGCGAGGACGAAGCCATCCAATGACAACGATGACACCACCTAACAGCACAATGTAGATCCAAGGTTCCATGTATGCACCTCCTTATGTTGTCACGCTTCCTAAATGCAAGCGCCGCGATCCTCACGTTATGCGGGAACCCGGCGCCACCATTTAACACATGAAATCGATATGCTTTCCTTTGAAAGGATGTTGAGCCGGAACCATGACTTGCTCAGTTTCATCTTGTTTTTGCTCCGAATGGCTGTTATCGCTTCCATCCCGTTCTGCATGGTTCCCACCTTCATGATGTTGATTGCGAATGCGAGCATCCTGTGATGACTCCACCTGTGCATTTCGTTCCCGCGACTTTTCCATCAACCTTTGGGCTTGGTCGTTCAGTATCGCTTGTTCTGTTACAGGACGCTGTTGCTGTTGATGCTGCAATGTCGATGACTCTTGCGTTCGTGGTATCGCGATTTGCATTTCTACAGGCTTCCAATTCATCGAATCACCCCGGTTAGGCTATTGTCCTTCACCTTAACGGTAAGTTGTCATCATGATATCGCCGTCAACGATCCGGAAGGAAATACGCTGAGCCATGTCTTTGATGAAACGAACATTGCGGCCAATAACCAGCTTAGCTCCACCGTATATCGTATGAGACACATCTATGGAAGACACAGCTGTGTCCTCAAGCAACTTCTCAATCTCCAGCATACGCTCTCTCATTTCAGTCTGCTCTCCAACAAGCTGCTTTTTCGTAGAATTCAGCTTAATGCGCATGCCTAGCTTCTCCCCTGTCAACTGCCCAGTAGCGGCAAGCTGATCGAGTATGCGAAGTGCCTTTTCGGTTTTTTCTACGTTCTCAATATTATATTTAAGCTTAGTCCGTAAATCCGTCAATTCATTGCGCAAATCCGGCAGCACCCCTACTTCAATTACGGTGGCCGTGGACATCGTATTGCCAATTGTACGTGCAATCACTCGCTCACCTGCTTGTACAATCCCGCCCACAATAAGTCCCTTGGTGCCTTGGCATACAACCCGCTTGCCTGCTCGAATATTGGAGTGCATAATACTCTGCGATACATTGACTTCAGTGCCCGCAACGACGGTGGCCTCCTGAATGAACGAACATTTCACATGGGTTCCGGCCTTGACCATTCCTTTATTGCCGGCAATAATGCCTCCGCTTACCTCAATGCAGCCTTCCGCAGTAAGCGTTGCACCTTCCACGCCGCCATATACGCGAATATCTCCCGAAGCTTTCACAGTAAAGCCTGTCAGCACATTGCCGCGAATGACAATCGTACCGACAAAATCAATATTACCAGTGCGGTAGTCCACATCTCCGTTTACTTCATATACAGGGAACACACTGATTCGTTCCGGCTCAATACGGGATATGAGTCCGTCAATCGCCGAATAAAGCGCATTTTCCGCCTCATCTAGTACGACATTCTTCCCTTGCTTGAATCGTGCCTCGCGCCCAGTGATGGCCTTCATCTCCTCACCAAGAACGGACATGCCGGATATCCCTTCTTGGCTCGGAATACGCTTGGCTATCATTTGACCCTTCTTCACATTGTCCAACTGCTTCACTTCACGGAAATTAACCGTTCCGTCTTCCCGTTCAGCCGGCTTGGACTCCTTCCCGTTCTGCGGAAGCAGAAGCTCTATTCGACCATCTACACCGTGTACGGGTGCTTTTCCATGAGCGACCATCGTCGCACCTCGAGCAAAATTGTTCGGATTCGCAGCGATATCCTTCAATACCTGAGACTGTACTCCATATCGAATGCCGTAGGAACGCAGCAATTCGTCCAGCTCTTCAATCGTGCACGTGAGCCCTTCAACAGCCTTCTTAAAATGGAGATGCGCCTGCAATTTATCTTCAGATACGGTTACTTCCAAATACTCTTCCAATGCCAATGTCATACTCACGAAAAACCCCCCTTTCTTTTTCTCTTTATTCAGCGTAGTTTCTTCTCAACTATTCCGTATCCCATCAATTTTCCATCAGCATTGGCTTCTGCTTCTCCAATACGGTTCGAAGTCTCAGTATCGCCTTAGAGTGCAGCTGCGAAATTCGAGATGGTGATAGTGACATCACTTCCGCTATCTCACTCAGTGACAAATCCTCATAATAGAACAAGGAGATCACTGTTCTCTCTTTATCGGTTAATTTATCAATTCCCTGAACAAGTGCTTCCTTTAAATAGTACTCATTTACCTTATACTCCGGATTCTTCGCCGTCTCATCGATAAGAAGCGATATTCGCGTCTCAGAGTCGTCCTCACGAATCGGATCTTCCAATGAACAAATCGACATGATCGATACGTCTTGAAGCATCCCTTGGAAGTCCTTCTCACTGACTTGCAAATAGGAGCTCATCTCTTCATCCGTAACTGTACGCAAGTATTGCTGCTCCAATTGCTGATAAGCCTCTTCAATTTTCTTCGCCTTCTCTCTTACCGAGCGAGGTACCCAATCTCCAGAACGCAGTCCGTCTAGGATGGCTCCACGAACCCGCCATGAGGCATAGGTTTCAAATTGCAGCCCTCTGTGGTAATCGAATTTCTCAACAGCATCTATCAGGCCAATCACACCATGGCTTGCCAGATCGTCCTTACTTACATTGCGAGGCAGACCTGCAGCAAGTCGATTCGATACGAAGTCGACGATCGATAGATGATTTTCTATCAATTGCCGCTTCGCATCCTGATCACCATGATCCTTCCAGCGTTCCCACAGTCCCTCTTGCGAGCCAGGTTGTAATTTCTGTACGCTCACCGACAGTCAACCTCCTTACTTTTGTACGAAGTGACGAACAGCCTGTGCCAATTCCTCCGCATCTGGTTGCGCTTTGGTCACGAGCTTGGGTGGTTGCAGCGGTTGGAACGAGCCGCCTTCATCTTCTACCGGATTTGACTTCGAATCTGCACCGTTCGGCCGCAGTAAATCTCGAAGAACATCCTCTTCATCCGGAGTTGTCATGTCCAACATCGTCCCTGCGTTTGGATTCTTAGATGCGCCGGCCTCAGGCTGCTTGCCTTCATCATCAGATAGCAGCACGCCCAAGGCAAATCTGACCCCATATGCGAGTCCGAACCATATTACAAACGCAATAATTGCTCGGAGCAGACTCGTCGTCCATACATTATTGCTCCATGACACCATTAAGGCAAAGATAGATCCAACAGCACCGAATATGTAATTCCAACGTATTGTTCCTCTCATGCTATATATCCTTTTCACCCATCTGCACGCTGCGAATGTGAAGTCTCCCGTCATCACAGAACAGTTCTATCGTTCTCCCATAATTGGCGCCTGTGTCTTCGGCATGAAGCGGGATACTGTATTGCTCCAACATCGATTTGCAGGAATCTACATTCCGTGGTCCGATACGCATCATATCGTTATTCGAAGCAAAAGCAAACATCTGGGCTCCTCCAGCCATCTTCGCATGAACCCGGGACAGAGAAGCACCCGCTTCTGTCATACGGCGTATCAATTCTGGAATGGCAGTATCCGCATACTTGGCGATGTTGCGATTCCCCTCTCTAGCAATATCCGAAGACGGCAGCATAACATGCGCCATTCCGGCAATTTTGGCAACCGGGTCATATAACGTCAATCCAACGCACGATCCGAGACCGGTCGTTCGTAAGGAACCGAAACGGCATACCTGCAAATCAGCCATTCCGACTTTTACAACCGTCGACTCTTCTATCATTCGAATGGCACTCCCAATGCAGCAAATATTTTGTCAAAAGAGTCCGGGTCAGGTATTAAGAAAAAGGTTCCTTGCACTTCATCGCAGTCTTGCAAAAACTTCGTATCGATTAGCAACGCGCTGTCTCCCATTTCCCCGTATTGCAGTATTCCGTAGTTGAGCACTGCGCCCGCCATATCGATAGCAAGCTGAGGAACCGTTGGCGACATCGCCATATGAGTGAAATCTGCCAAGGAAGACAAGTAAGAACCTGCTAAAATGTTGCCGATCTCCGACAAGGCGGACAATTCCATGTCATTGAAACATTGACTCGTATCTGAAGGCAATGCTTCCAAGTGCGACAAAAGACGCTTAGCGGCATCCGTATCGAACATAAAGAACAAATGACTTGGCGCATCTCCTTCGACACGAAAATATATTGCAATCACAACATGTTCTGCGCCACCAACCTCGTCCGCAATTTCCTCGAACGGCAGAAGCCGCACCTTCGGTACAGCCATGTCAATCGGTCGGTTGAGCAGCCGGGATAGTGCCGTTGCGGCGTTGCCAGCACCAATATTCCCGACTTCCTTCAGAACATCCAGCTTGAACTCTCCGAGTCGTTCGAATAAGTGCACGCTGTTATGCCTCAAGCTGTTCTAATCGAATAATTTCACTCTTATTCAGCACCTCGGCCAAATGGAGCATAATAAGTAAACGCTCATCCCCAATCTTAGCTACGCCGCGCAAGTATTTGGCTTGAATGCCGCCCACAACCTCTGGGGCCGGTTCGATATCTTCGTCCATAATATCAATAACATCATTGGCACTATCCACGATAAAGCCAACTTCCAAATCTTCATAAGCTACGATAATAATACGAGATTGTTCCGTCACTTCCGCAGACGGCAATCCGAATCGACCACGAAGCTCGATGACCGGAACAACAACCCCGCGCAAGTTAATAACACCTTTAATGAAGTCGTATGTTTTCGGAACCCGTGTGATAGGGAGCATACGCTCTATCGTTTTTACCTTTTCAACTTCGATTCCGTATTCTTCTTCCCCTAACGTAAAGACAACGACCTTTAACTCTTCTGCCATGTCACGTCCTCCTTCATTTGAATATGACTATTTTGCAATCATAAATAGACATTGAGGATTACTTCAGCAACGCATTCGGATCAATGATCAATGCAACTTGTCCATCACCGAGAATCGTTGCTCCTGAGAAGCCTGGCGCATTTTTTAAATAGCTTCCTAATGGCTTCAGAACAATTTCGCTTTGACCGATAAAGTCATCGATAGCCAATGCCGCTATACGGTCACCTTTGCGTACGATGATGATCTCAACCTCTTCTTCCTCCATGTCCGAATAATTCGGGCAATCGAAAAGTGTGCTGAGTGATAGAAGAGGGATTACACTGTCTCGGTAATCAACCATCCGGATACCACCATGAACCCGGCGTATTTTTTCTTTCTTGACCATGCTTGTCTCCACAATAGAGCTAAGCGGAATCGCATACTTCTCACTTCCCAAACGGAAGAGCATTGCCGATAATATGGACAATGTAAGCGGGAGCTGCACGATAAACTTCGTTCCTTGTCCCAGCTTAGACTCAACAATGACGTGTCCACCTAAAGATGTAATCTTGGATCTTACTACATCCAGTCCAACACCCCTGCCAGATATATCCGAGACCTTCTCTGCCGTACTGAATCCAGATGCGAATAGCAGCATATATACCTGCTCATCACTCATTTGAGCTGCTCTCTCCGCAGTGACAACACCATTCTTGATGGCTTTCTTCAATACCATCGCACGGTCGATTCCGTGACCATCTTCTTCAATTTCGATGAAGACATGATTGCCGCTGTGGAAAGCCCGCAAATGAACAGTCCCTGTTTCTGGCTTGCCGGCTGCGATACGATCCTCAATAGATTCAATACCGTGGTCAACTGCATTGCGCAGCAAGTGAACAAGTGGATCTCCGATCTCATCAATTACAGTGCGGTCAAGCTCTGTCTCAGCACCGGTTATAATAAAGTCTATCTTCTTATCAAGTGATTTGGCTAAGTCACGCATCATCCGCGGGAATCTGCTGAATACCGTATCAACAGGAACCATGCGCAGCTTAAGCACAATATTTTGCAAATCAGAGCTTACTCGTGACAAATGCTCCACGGTATCTGTCAAATCATGATGCTTGAGATCACCTGACAATTGCTCGAGCCGTACGCGATCAATGAGCATTTCGCTTAGTAGATTCATCAGTACATCGAGCCGTTCAATATCTACGCGAATCGTCCGGTTTGCAACTGCTTTTCCAGTTGCTGGCGTGCTGCTTGGTTTGCGTGCAGGCGCAGACGAAGCTTCGGATGCCGCTGGCTGCTCTGTCTTCACTTCTGGCTTGGCTGGCGCTGCAGTTGCTGCTGCTTCTTGTCTGCCTGCTTGTACTTCTTCGATTTGACTATTCCAATTGCGGATGTCTTCAAGCGTGAATGGCTGTACTTGTACGCTGTCCAGCTCTGAGACTTGTCCGATCTCTTGCTGCAATCGCTCGGCATCTTCACCGCTGACAAAGAATACGGTAAAGCCATTGTCGAACTTATCCTGCTCTATGTCCTGTGCAGGAGGATTCGACTTCACTACTTCACCGTACTGCCCAAGCACCTGAAATACCATATAGGCTCTAGCTGCCTTTAGTACGCAATCTTCACGCAATTGGATGTGGATGTAGTACACATGCATGCCTGCTTCCACCGATTGTTCCAAGATACTTCTCTGGAATTCATCAAGCCGCTCATTTTGCTCTTCAGCATCATCTGCGGAGCTTCCGTCTGCGGAAGAAGCTTCCTTCTTGTAATCGCCTTTGACAATCGATTGGAGAGCTGCAACAATTGCCGTCACATCTGCCTTGCCTTCTCCACCGTTAGTAATATCGGAGACCATAGCTTCCAAAGCATCCAAGCTTCGGAATAACGTATCAAAAATAAAGGAGTCCATCGCGAGCTGTTGGTTTCTTACAAGATCCAATACATTTTCCATCTGGTGTGTTAATGAGGCCAAATCCTCAAACCCCATTGTCGCCGACATCCCTTTTAGGGTGTGGGCCGACCTGAAAATGACTTGCACGATCCCAACATCGTCTGGCTGGTTCTCCAACTCTAGCATGTGCTCGTTCAACGCTTGCAAATGGTCGTTCGCTTCGTCAATAAACATGGACAAATATTGATTCAAATCCATGCTCGAACACCTCCTTTAACGATTTGCACAACAGTATCTGATCATTTCATTGCATGTGTAATGGACTTTGCCATCTGATGTAGTGGAATGACTTGCGATACGCATCCCAACTCGATTGCCGCGCGCGGCATGCCGAAGACGACGCAGCTTTCTTCACTTTCGACAAAGGTTGAAGTTACGCCCTCGTCGGCCAACCGTTTCATCATTTTCGCACCGTCACTACCCATTCCCGTCAACAGCACGATATGCCGTTTCAGTCCCTTCAACGGCAGTAGTGATTCGAACAGGGAATCTACTGATGGACGATGTCCGTTGCGGGGCTCACCTTTGGATAAAGCAATCGAATAATTCCCCTCTGCATTGCGCACGGCCATCATATGCATGCCACCTGGTGCAATGTAAGCTACCCCAGTCTGCAGCACATCGCCATGCTGCGCTTCCCTTACTTCAATATCACTGTAATTGTTCAAACGTTCAGCTAATGATTTTGTGAAATTAGGCGGCATATGCTGAACCACCAATATCGGTGCGGGAATATGTTTAGGTAATGCTGACAACAGCTCTTTCAATGCACGCGGACCGCCCGTCGATGTTCCAATGGCAACAATTTGCTCAAATCTCGTTGAGTTGGCTGCATTCGCTGTTCCAACGAATTCTAAGGCACTCAGATGCGTGACATCTAGGCGCTCTTCGTGATTACATATAGGATGTAATTCCTCGTTCGCATTCGGAGCAACTGGCTTCCCCGCACGAGTACGGCCAATAATCGGCGTATCTTCCATGCTGCGCTGTGTCTGCATTTCCTTCGCTGCCAATTTTGCAGCCGCTCTAGAAGTAATCGGGCTCTTCGCTCTCTGCTTATTTCCATCATCTGTACGAGACTTTAAACCGGATTGATGCGGAGGCCTTGGGACGAGCTCTTCTGTCGATAAAGCAGCTGCGTACTCCCGCTTTAGCCGCTCCCCTTGTTCCCGCAGTCGTTCCAGCTGACGCTTTCTTTCTTGAGAAGCAATTGCAGTATGCAGCTTCTCCCGCAGCATTTCTCCAACCTTATGTATATCTTTCGTCCCACCCGCAGGGCTTGGTTTACATACGAAGTCAAAAGCTCCATATTCAAGTGCGGATAATGTCTCCGAGCGCCCTTCTTCTGTTAAACTTGACAGCATAATGACCGGGGTAGGGCAATCTGTCATTATGCTCTGAAGTGCTACGAGGCCATTCTGAATCGGCATCTCAACATCCAGCGTCACTGCATCTGGCTTCAGTTCCATCACTTTGTGTACAGCATCTACACCATTAGAGGCAGTACCGATAATCTCAAAGGAATGATCCTGGATAATTAAATCAGATATAATCGTTCGCATGAAGGCCGAGTCGTCCACGACAAGCACTTTCTTGGTTGTCAATTTCTCATCACGCTCCCTAAGCAGCCATTTGTGAATGCTGCGTCCTCCATTTCTTCATGCCTTACATTTAGGAGGACCATCTGCCCAGCCATTTCCGCAAAAATTGCTTAACCCCTCCAGCTTGTCCAGTCTGCCCGATTCCGTGAATGTAAGCATTGGCTAGTTCACGAAGCTGCTTGGCAACTATACATTGTGGATACAAAATAGCGAATGGAATTTGCCTCTTTACGGCCTGCATCACATGGGGATCATCATATAAAATCCCCAGCGTCGGAATCGGACGATTCAAGAATCGCTCCGCTACCGTTGATAATCGCTCAGCCGTCTGGCTTCCCTCTTTCCAATCTGAAGCTCGGTTGATGACAAGACGGAACGAATGATCAGGTCTCGCAGCGGAAACGACCTTAATCAGTGCATAGGCATCCGCAATGGATGTTGGCTCAGGTGTGGTTACAACAAGCGTCTCATCCGCTGCTGAGAGAAATTGCATCGTCTCCTTACTCAGCCCCGCTCCCGTATCAAACAAGATGACATCATACTGTGATGACCATTTCTCCATTTCTTGGATGAAGTGTTCAATATGAACGGAAGGCATATCCAATAATTCTTGGAATCCGGAGCCTCCTGGAATGTAGTGCATTCCTCGAGGACCTACCTGAATAATATCCTGCAGGGAGTGCCCGTCTCGCAAGACGTGCATGAGGCTCACACCTGATGTCGCACCGAGCAGAACATCAATGTTCCCCATGCCGATATCCGCATCGAATACAAGTGTTCGATACCCCGCATCTTGTAGGGAGAGCGCGAAGTTCAACGTAAAATTGGATTTTCCCACGCCGCCCTTACCGCTCGTAACGGCAATAATACGTGCAGATCGAACTTCAGAGCTTCCCTGCGCCATCCGAGATGACACCGTGGAACCAACTCTTTCATGACGGGATTCTACCAACTGTCTTAGTCCTTCTGCTTGATCGTAGCTCATTTCGTCATGCACCTACTATTCGTCTTACCGCTTCATCCACCTGGAACGGCTCGATATCGTCCGGGACATTCTGTCCTGTAGTTATATAACTGAACGGAATCGTCGTTCGATCTGCAAGTTCAAGCACTGAACCGAATGTATCTGTCTCATCCGCCTTCGTGAATATGATCCGATCGATGCGCTGTCTTGAGAATCGCTCCAGTATAGCGATCATATCTTCCGTCTTGGAAGTTAAGCTCAAGACGAGGAATGTCTCACTGTCTGGGAACGGCTTAAGCATCGTATTCAACTCATTCACATACATATCGTTGCGGAAATTGCGCCCTGCTGTATCCATAATGATCAGATCACAGCCTTGAAGCGCCCGCAATGCCCGTTCCGTGTCATTGGGCGAGGTCACAACCTCCATCGGAACGTTCAATATCGATGCATATGTTCTGAGTTGTTCAACAGCTGCAATTCGATAGGTGTCAGAAGCAATTAGACCTACCTTGCGTTGATGATGGAACATTTGATCTGCAGCCAGCTTCGCAATCGTCGTCGTCTTACCTACACCAGTCGGCCCAACGACATACAAAATGCGGGTAGCAGGTGTCAATCCATGGACAACATGCGACTGAAGCTTCTCTTCTACGATATCTTTCACATAGCCCCTCAGCACATCAGAATCAGGCTCTTCCTCACGGTTCAACTTGCATTGCTCCCAAGCCTGCTGCACGTATCCATATGCAGCCTCTTGCGACAGTCCTTGAAGCCTGAGATGACGCTCTACCTCCTGTGCACTCTCTGACCATGAATCATAGTTGACGCGCTCCATTACTTTACGCATCATCCGTTTCATTTCAGCCAATTCTTTCTGTAAATGCGGGTCAGTCGGATCTTGTTCAATCGATGTCATCGGCATAACGGCCCGTTCAGACCGTGCAAATGGAAGCTGCGTCCAAGGCACAGCAGTACTCTCTTCTTCTAAATCAGCCGACATCGTCTGCATGGTATTTGGAGGCTGAACCGCCCTATTAGAGCTCATTGACTGCGGCATGCGACCAGCTGCATCTGCCTGCGGTTGGGCGGTTCCACGTTCCACATTTTTTGCAGACTGACCATTGCTGCCGCCTCCCCCATACATGGAGCGAGCAACCGATGAAGGAACATACGATTGCATCGTCCCATTGACAGGAGGAGTATTGGGTTCTGTGGAAGACTTGGCTGTAGGCTTAGCTTGTTCGTCGACCGCCGCCACTACTTCAATAGCTCGCTTACGGAACATGCCAAGAATACCGCCTGTCTTAACTTCTTTGGTACTGACAATGACCGCATCTTTTCCAAGTTCTTGCCTGATTTGACTCATGGCCTCCGGCATCGTTTCGACGAGGTATTTTTTCACCCTCATACATTCACCACTCCGACGCTTTGAATTTCAACATTTGGTTCAAGCTCATTGTAGGACAGAACCGGAACATCCTGCATCGCACGCTCCATAAGCTGCCGCAAGTACATGCGAATGTTCGGAGATGCCAGCATGATCGGCGAATGTCCGGTCTGTAGCAGCTTCTGAATCTGTTCACTCATGCGCTGATATACCTGCTGTGTCGTATTCGGATCTAGAACAAGGTAAGAACCATGCTCGTTCTGCTGCACATTGTCCGAAATTTTCTTTTCCAAGCTTGGTCCAATTGTGATCACACGCAGCGTCTCGCCTGGAGTTGAATATTGCTGTGTAATCTGGCGAGCAAGCGCTTGACGCACATATTCCGTTAATACATCCGGATCCTTCGTATATGTACCGTAATCTGCCAGTGTTTCGAATATGGTTACCAGATCGCGAATCGAGATCTTCTCTCGCAGAAGCTTCGCCAGAACTTTCTGAACATCCCCGATCGTCAATACATTTGGAATCAGTTCATCCACAAGAGCAGAATATTGTTCCTTAACCGTTTCAACAAGCGATTTCGTCTCCTGACGTCCAATAAGCTCGTGTGCATGCTTTTTAACGATTTCAGTCAGATGCGTAGCCACAACAGAAGGCGGATCTACTACCGTATATCCTGCCAATTCGGCACGCTCCTTCATCGCATCATCCACCCATAATGCTGGTAGTCCGAATGCCGGCTCTACCGTTTCAATTCCTGATACCGATTCATCATCATAACCGGGATTCATCGCCAGATAATGATTGAGCAGAAGCTCCCCTCGGGCTACCGCATTGCCCTTAATCTTGATGACATATTCATTCGGCTTCAATTGGATATTGTCTCGAATGCGGATGACAGGAACGACCAAGCCGAGCTCTAACGCGCATTGGCGTCGAATCATAATAATACGGTCGAGCAAATCCCCTCCTTGCTGTGTATCCGCAAGCGGAATGAGTCCATAACCGAACTCAAATTCAATCGGATCAACCTGCAGCAAATTGATTACACTCTCTGGACTGCGCACTTCTTCAATCTGCAGTTCTTCCTCAAGCTGCTCTTCTTCGATTTGCCGCTCATCGATGTTCTTCTGCATCCGATATCCGGCAATCCCAAGAATGACAGCAAATGGAATCGTAGATCCTATTCCAATTGGCGTAAGTAATCCAAGTAACGCGATCGTGCCTGATACGATATAGAGCAGCTTCGGATAAGCAAACATCTGCGCTCGCAAATCTTCTGCCAAGTTTCCATCAGATGCCGCCCTTGTTACGATAAGACCTGCTGCGGTCGAAATAAGAAGCGCTGGAATCTGGCTGACAAGTCCATCACCAATCGACAATATCGAATAAGTAGATGCTGCATCGCCAAATGATTTTCCATGCATCGCCATTCCGATAATGAAGCCACCGATCAAGTTAATAAGCAGGATGATGATACTTGCAATCGCATCCCCTTTTACGAATTTACTGGCACCGTCCATGGCGCCATAGAAATCCGCTTCTCGGCTAATCTTATCGCGGCGATCACGGGCCTGCTGTTCGTTGATAAGTCCTGCATTCAAGTCTGCGTCAATTGCCATTTGCTTACCCGGCATCGCATCGAGCGTAAAGCGTGCTGATACTTCAGCGACCCGCTCAGAGCCTTTCGTAATAACAATAAACTGTACAATGACAAGAATGAGGAAGACGACAAGACCAACCGCAATATTTCCCTGGGTTATCCACTCACCGAATGTGGCAACAACGTCACCAGCTTCGCCATTCGTAAGGATTTGCTTCGTAGTGGATATGTTCAATGCGAGTCGGAACAATGTCGTAATGAGCAGCATAGCCGGGAAAATCGAGAAGTTCAACGCTTCCCTCGTATTCATGGCAATGAGCAAAATCATGAGCGCGATCGATATATTGATTACGAGTAAAATGTCAAGCAACCAGGTCGGTATAGGTAAAACCATCATGAGTACGATACCGATAATACCGACCAAGACGAATAAATCTCTCGTTTTCACGGAATGCACCCTCCATCCTTGATCAAGATTAATCAATTGCCTTTGCCTTTTACTTTGTATACGTATGCCAGTACCTCAGCCACGGCTTGGAACAAATCGGCCGGAACGGTATCGCCAATATCGGCCCTCTGATACAAAGCACGGGCGAGCGGCTTGTTTTCCATCGTTATGACGCCGTGTTCCTTGGCAATCTGTTTAATACGGAGCGCGACGTAATCCTGTCCCTTGGCTACAATCTCCGGTGCTTCCATCGCACCACCATCATATTTCAGTGCAATTGCGAAGTGCGTCGGGTTTGTAATGACGACGTCTGCTTTCGGAACCTCCTGCATCATACGCATGAGTGCCATACGTCGCTGTCGTTCACGAATTTTACCCTTAATGAGAGGGTCACCTTCGGTCTTCTTGAATTCGTCCTTAATGTCCTGTTTTGACATCCGTAAGCTTTTCTCGTATTCATATCGTTGGTACATGTAATCCAGAGCGGCAAGCACACATAACGCCACTCCAATCTTCATGCCAAGCATAAGTGTCAAATGCCCTGTAAATGACATGATGTCATTCAGAGGAACATGGGACAGCATGACGATCGTATCTCGCTCCCCCCACAATGAGGTGTAGACGATTACACCGATCGTTGTGAGCTTCATAATCGATTTCAGAAATTCAACTACAGAACGCATGGAAAAAATATTTTTGAAACCTTTTACCGGATCAATCTTCTCCAGCTTCATCTTCAGCGGCTCACCAGTAAATAAGAAGCCCACCTGCATGTAGTTGACGACGAGCGCAATAACGATTGCTGAAATAAACAACGGTGCCAGTATAACCATCAGTTTAAGAAATATGGAACTGAAGTAGTCCAGCACATTGTTCGCCGTCACATCCATTGTAAGCCGATTCTGCAGCACATCTTGGAACAGCTCGACGATCCGATCCTTCATAAAACCGCCGAGCACGAACAAGCAAGAGAACCCAGCCAAGAGAATGAACGCTCCTGAGAGATCCATACTTTTGGCAACTTGCCCTTTCTTGCGGGTTTCTTGCCTCTTTTTCGGCGTTGCTTTCTCTGTCTTCTCTTGCGAGAACAGCTGCAAATCAAGAGGATAACGCAGTACATATGCGTGGCGATTCGACTCATCTCTGTGTACATCGTGAAGCTGCTTCATCATCTCGCCCCCTGCATCATGCGTAGCAGCTGATCGAGCGCTTCGAACAGCGTAGAGAACAATTGCTGCAGTACGTAAACAAGACCTGGTACGACTAGCAGCAGCATAAGAAGACCAACAATTAGCTTAAGCGGAATCCCAACGACGAAAATATTGAATTGCGGCGCCGTTCGCGCTAGAAATCCAAGTGCTACGTCCGTTAAAAATAGAGCGACGATAAGCGGTGCAGACACTTGGAAAGCAATGGTGAATGCTTCAGTGAATGACTTAACAATGAAATCTGTAATATTCCCATTTGCGATTTGAGCAAAAAAAGCATTCTCATCTAGCGGCAGCCACTTAAAACTTTGCATAATTCCGTCGATAAAGTAATGGTGGCCATTCATTCCAAGAAACAATAGAACAACAAATATGTATTTAAAGTTGCCCATCACAGGCGAACTTGCCCCGGTCAACGGGTCAATGACATTGGCCATGCCGAACCCAATCTGCATATCGATGAACGAACCTGCTGTCTGCACGATAGAGAAGAACAGCTGTGCTAAATATCCGATGAGCAGGCCTATCATTATTTCCCGGACAATATAAATGATATAAGTTACATCTGTCGGTACACTCTTACCAAGCCCAAACAATAAATAAGCGATTAAGCTGACAAAGAATGCAAGTCCGATCTTGAACCTAATCGGCACGCCTCGGGAAGAAAAGACAGGAACAGCGACAAAGAACGCCGTGATTCGACACATCGAGAGCAAAAAAACAGGGAAAGCTTGTACGAGCATTTCCATGGCTTCACTGCCTAACCGATATAATGATGCAAATTATTTAAAATATTGTGCGTAAAATCCACGAGTGTCGTTAAAATCCAGGGTCCGAACAACAGTACAACGATCATAACTGCCACAATTTTCGGTACGAACGCAAGCGTCTGCTCCTGAATTTGTGTCGTCGCTTGAAAAACGCTTATTAACAATCCGACGACCAAGGCAACTACCAACATCGGTGCGCTCACTTTAAGAACAGTGAACACAGCCTGTCCTGCCAGACCCATAATAAATTCTGCACTCATGTTCATTCCTCCCGTTCGCCATGTCTGACTCGCGTCATGTATTGAAGCTCATGAGCAGCGATTTCACTACAAGATACCAGCCATCTACGAGCACGAACAATAAAATCTTGAACGGCAGCGATATCATAACCGGAGGCAGCATCATCATCCCCATGGCCATAAGCGTACTGGCCACAACCATATCAATGACCAAGAATGGAATAAAGATCATAAATCCCATTTGGAACGCCGTCTTCAACTCACTGATCGCGAAAGCAGGCACGAGTACGGTTAACGGAATATCTTCGTATGTTTTCGGTTTATCCGTTTTGGTGTATTTCATAAATAAGAGCAAATCTTTCTCACGTGTATGTGAGAACATAAACTTCTTCATCGGAACAGATGCCTTCTCGAGCGCTTGGGTCTGGTTCAACTCACCCTTTAAATACGGCTGTAGGGCTGATTGATTCACTTCGCCAATTGTCGGGGACATCACAAACAAAGTTAGAAAGAGCGCCAGACCAATCAACACCTGATTGGGCGGCATCTGCTGCGTCCCTAGGGACGTCCGCACGAACCCAAGGACAACCACAATTCGTGTGAAGGAGGTCATCAGCACCAGAATTGCTGGAGCTATGCTCAATATCGTAATAAGCAGCAAAATCGAAATTGATGATGCTCCCGGTTGTCCTCCGCCCCCGACCTTAATGTCGATGTCCGGAATAATGGGAGATGCCATAGCCCAATGAGCTGACATGCTGGATACAAACAGTGCGACGGTTACAGATAGTAACAATTTTTTGTTCATGAATCCATCTACCGATCTTCTTTATTATCTTCCTTCAATAACTGCTCCACTTGCTCGCTGCGCTTTGGCATGCGCTCAAGCTTCTCATGAAACATTTCATGGAATGAGACTGACTCCGTCTCTTCTGGCTTCGTGTTACTGTCAATAGTTCGTCCATTGCGTCCAACTCGCAGACGTTGTTTCCACTCCGACCAGGATGTTGGCCATGCCGCTGTCGGCTGCTCGCGTTCAAGCGCCGCGGTAAAGCGTGCCGCTTGGGCCGGATCGGATATTTTATCGATAAGCGTAATATCTTCCCCAATGCCCAATACATAGACGACATCGCCAACTTCTACGATTTGCATCGACTTGTTTGGTCCGAGGCCGGTGCCGCCCAACGTTCGGATACTTTGGTTCATTTGCCACATTCGGTTTTTGCGGCTTAACAGCTTGATGAACAGCACGATAAGTACGATGATGACGGCAAGTGACAACAACACGGTCAATAAGCTCGATAAATATCCATCGACACCAGATGATTGCATCAGTTGACCGCTGTCAGTTTTCATACAATTAACCTAATGTCTTCTTGATTGCTTCGATTACGCGATCCGCTTGGAACGGCTTCACGATGAAGTCCTTCGCTCCTGCTTGAATCGCATCAATAACCATTGCCTGCTGTCCCATCGCGGAACACATAATGACTTTGGCATTCGGATCGGATTTGCGAATTTCTTTAAGCGCTGTAATTCCATCCATTTCCGGCATTGTAATATCCATTGTAATCAGGTCTGGTTTATGTTCTTTGTACTTTTCGATCGCCTGTGCACCGTCCGATGCTTCCGCGACAACATCATAACCATTTTTAGTTAAAATGTCGCGAATCATCATTCGCATAAACGCTGCGTCATCTACGATCAAAATACGGTTTGCCATCGTTGAGAATCCTCCCCAAATCTTATTGTAGTTTTTGAATTCGATCCCACTGATTGATAATATCTGTGACACGCACGCCGAAGTTCTCGTCGATTACAACAACCTCGCCCTTCGCGATAAGCTTGTTGTTGACAAGAATATCGACAGGCTCGCCTGCCAGCTTGTCCAGCTCGATAATGGAGCCCTGGGAAAGCTCCAAGATGTCCTTGATCTGTTTGTGTGTCCTACCTAATTCTACTGTGACTTTGAGTGGGATGTCCAACAATAAATTTAGATTAGATTCATCCGTTTGTTGGTATGGAGCCGATTGGAAACTTGCGAATTGCACAGGCTGCACGTTCACATTCCGATTCGGTGCAGTCCCAAATGCTGCAGCATGATCTCCACGTATATCCATACCAGGTGTATGCATTGGAGCTGTTGTATAAGGTTGCTGCATAGCATGCCCTCCTCCCATTGGATCATGATAGCCCTGCATCGGCGGCATATGGGATTCCATTGCCGGTTGAACTGGTGCTGTCATAGACGGTTCATAAGCTGATTTGGCTTCAGGCTGCATTTCTGCAACCGGAGTTTCTGCAGCAGCCGCAGGTTCATCTGAAGCTGAGCCAAGCAGCAGTGAAACCATATTCCGCGCAAACGGAACTGTTAATATTTGCATGATCGTTGAATCGATCAGATCACTAATCGTCAATCGGAACGATACCTTAACGAGTACATTATCTTCAGGCAATGTATCTACGCCTGTTCCATTAGACATATCCAAGATGCCAATTCCAGGAGGAGAGATATTCACTAAGCGATTGAAGATGGTAGACATCGAAGTTGCTGAAGATCCCATCATTTGGTTCATAGCTTCTTGAACGGCACTAATATGAATTTCAGTCAAATCATGACTCGTGTTCGTGCCATCTCCACCAAGCATCAAGTCTGCAATTACCTGAGCATCCGATGTTTTGATAACGAGTGAGTTTACACCCTCAAAGCCTTCTACATAGCGAACGTGTACGGCCACGTGCGGCTTCGGAAACTCATTCTCCAAGTTCTCACGCTGAAGCAGCGAAATGCGAGGCGTTGTAATCTCTACTTTCTTGCCAAGCAGCGTGGACAATGCTGTTGCTGCACTGCCGAATGTGATGTTGCCAATTTCACCCAATGCATCAATTTGAATCGGGTCCAAAAACTTTTCAATGGAAGGAGTACCGGCTTCTTCGGCAGACGGTTCATCTGATGATCTCTTCAACAACGCGTCAATTTCCTCCTGTGACAAGTAGTCCTTACTCGTCATGCTCTTCCACTCCTTCATCTACAACGTGATCGATTTGTACTGAGACTCGATCCTTATACACACCAGGTGTTCCTATATATTTCTCGCGTTCGCCGACCCGAATTGACAATCCACTGTCAACCGGCTTATTCAACGCGATCACATCGCCAACCGCGAGCTGCATTAGCTCATGCACCGTAATATTGGATGTCCCCAGTTCCACCGATATCGGCAGCTTCGCCTTTGTTACGCGCTGGCGTAATTTTTCAACTTCAATCGGCTCTCTTGTCTTCTTCTCTGATACGAACCAATGGTGCACAGAGAGCTTCGGCATGATCGGCTCAATGACGACATGCGGGATACACAAGTTGATCATCCCCGTCGTATCCCCGATTTTCGTGCTCAAGGAGATGAGCGCTATCGTTTCATTCGGCGATACGATCTGCATGAACTGTGGATTCGTCTCCAATGCTTCAAGTCTTGGTTCAATATCAAGGACATTTTTCCAAGCTTCTTGCAAACTGTCGAACGCACGGCTGAATATTCGCTCCATAACCGTCGTCTCAATCTCTGTTAACGCATTGATTTTCGATGGAGCCATACCCGTACCGCCCAACATGCGATCCAGCATCGCAAAGGCTACGTTAGGATTTACTTCGAGTACCATTCGCCCCTTGAACGGCTCAGCCTCGAAAATATTCAGAATCGTCATCTTCGGAATAGACCGAATAAATTCGTCATACGGCAGCTGTTCTACCTGTACGACATTGATTTGTACAAATGTCCTGAGTTGCGCAGAAAAATATGTCGTTAAATATCTGGCAAAATTCTCATGGATGCGTGTTAAGCTGCGGATATGATCCTTAGAAAATCGAACAGCCCGCTTAAAATCATAGGAGCGGATTTTACGCTGCGTCTCCTCTTTCTTCAGCTCTTCTGCATCCATCTCACCTGAGGACAACGCCGCCAGCAAGGCGTCAATCTCGTTCTGTGACAGCACGTCAACCAATCGTTTCACCCCCTTACAGGAATCAACTACAACAGATGTAACCGCCCTTGTTAGAGGCGTTGCATAATGAAATCGGTCAAGTCGATTTGAATGACCTTGCCCTCTGGCAACTGCTTGTTAATCAATTCGAGCAGCTTGGAACATAACTGATCTTGTCCCTTCATGCCTTGCAGTTCCTCCGGCTTCATGTCTGCGAGCGTACGTAAGATCAATGGTTTAATACGCATGTCTTTGATCTTGTCAAACTGCTCCTTGGTCTTCTTGCTGTCCAATTGAAATGCGAATCCTGTCAGTACGATATAGTCGTGATCTGCCAGGTTCGTCTTGATTTCATTCATACTGGACGTCATTTCTACAATTTCATCGGCAGACAGTCTAGGCACAGCAATGTTCCCAGTCGGGTTAGCTTGTTTCCCTGGTGTTGAGTTCAACATCATAATAACTACCAGTGCAATTAACGTGAGCGCTAGCAGCACCGTAATCATCCACGGCAGCATTCGTTTCATGGTTGTCCCTCCGATAATTCTGTCTTCTTCGTTCCGGCAATAATGCCTACAGAACGTATGTATTGTTCAATGCAACTAATGACTTCCTGCCCTTTCTCCAGCACAATAAACTTCTTGCCTGTCGTCAGGGTAATATACGTGTCGGGTGTCTCCTCTACAGACTCGATAAGAAGGGCGTTCACCCATACAGGCGATCCATTCAATCTCGTAACAGATATCATTCTATTCCTCCTTTCGAGCGCCGTCCGTCATCCCGCAGACTGGGGATTATGCCCCCACAGCCTGCGGGATTAAGGAAGCAGGATTACCTACCGCTTATCGCTTCAAGTTAACAACCTCTTGCAGCACTTCATCGGAAGTTGTGATGATGCGAGAGTTCGCTTGGAAGCCGCGTTGCGCAACGATCATTTCGGTAAATTCAGAAGTCAAATCAACGTTCGACATTTCCAGCTGTCCGGAAATGATCGCGCCTGTACCAGCTTCTGGACTGTTTGCTTCCGACAATTCATCAAGAGCGCCGCCCTCAATCGCATTCGGAGTCAATCGGTACAAGTTGCCTCCCACCTTCTCCAAGCCTTCTGGATTCGGGATCTTCGCAACACCAATTTTGATGCCTGTTGCTTCAGTCGTACCATCATCTCTCTTCGCGATAATTTCGCCATTTTGTGCAATAGTGAAGGCAACGATCTCTTCATCCAATTGAATTCCGCCACCGCCAGCGTCCAGCACTCGCAAACCATCGGAAGTTACCAATTGACGCATTGCATCGAGATGGAAATCACCAGCGCGAGTATAGAAGGTCGCACCATCATCACCCATTTTTACTGCAAAGAATCCATCTCCATCAATGCGCAAATCGAGCGGACGGTTCGTCGTCATCGCACTGCCGCCTGTATGCACATTGTCTATGGAAGCAACAACAGCACCAAGTCCGATCTGCTTAGCATTGACGCCCCCCATACCACCATCGCCTGGTGCAGTCGTTCCTGATACCGTTTGGCTCATAATATCCTTAAAGGTTACGCGTCCAGCCTTGAAGCCTGCTGTATTTACGTTCGCAATGTTATTGCCGATTACATCTAGCTTCGTCTGAAAGCCGCGCATTCCGGATACACCAGAGTACATGGATCGAATCATTCTTTTTACCTCCGACTATTCGTTATTCCGCTCACTTCTGTCGTTCCATGAGCGATGGCCTCCTTAACGGTCCAGCCATTTCATACCGTGCCCTGCCATTTACACATTTCTCAACCTCATCAATGTAACTGCCAATGAACATTAATTCATAAGGACGGCACTGTCTATTTGCGTAAAGATGTGATCCTGCTGAGAAGCTTCATCCAGAGCCGTGATTACCGTTCGAGAGTGAACATTCACAATGAACGCCTGCTTGTTAACAACAACCAGTGATTGCTTAGCTCCTTTGGATTCCGCTTGTGAAATAGCCTGCTTCATCTTTTGCATCAAATCCGGTGTCATGGACATCCCGCGCTCTTTCATCCGAAGTTGCGCATGGTGACTGAACCGTACGTCTTCCTGCTTATGCAGCTCTTGATTCAGCAGCTGCTGAAACTGGAGGGCAGCGCTTGTCTTTCCGCTTGATGTCGCCCTCGATAAAGAACTTGTCTGTACAGGACGAATTGGCGGCAAATGCCCTAGTGAGCCTTGGATATTCATGAATTGCCGTCCACGGCTTGTTCCGGCTTGCTTGTCGCATTCCCATCCTCTTGTCCGCTTGAAGGCATGCGAATTTCAGAAATGTACTTCATTTCGACTTCGTCCTTGCCTACTTTGGCGTACATCTGATTGTCACGAACTAGAATGGAATCCACGATTCCCGTCTTGATTTGGGTTGTGCTTTCCTTACCGTCCGTACTTGCCGCATCTTTCTGCTGAATCCATGTAATCTCCTTGCCGATCATATTGGAGGACATTCCGAGTGTCTGCTGCATCGTGTTCATCTGCGTCGAAATGTTCATTAATTGTTCGACAGAGCTAAATTGCGCCATTTGTGCGATAAAATCACGATCTTGCATGGGCTGCATTGGATCCTGATTTTGCAATTGCGTGATCAGAATTTTAAGAAATTCATCCTTCCCGAGCTTCTTCTCTTCCACACGACCGGCCAACGCCATATTGTCCTTGTGATAGTTCGGGAAAGTCACGACCTTCTGGAAGTTATTGCTCTTTACATTATTAACTTCTCCTGGCACTTCCGCCCCTCCCTTCTCCTTGCTTGCTACTACCAAATACGCATCAATTATACAGATGCTGAGAAGGTGGATTGACCATGAGCACGCAGTGCTTCCTTCACCTGCTCTTCGTCCTGCTTCAGTGCTGCTGTATCTTCAATAGCTGCTGAACGCTGCTTCGATTGACGCTCCGATGATTGTTGACGATTGGCATTGGATTGCCGCTGTTCCTGGAACATCGATGAAGCCATTGACGAAGATGGCTGCTGGGCAACTTCAATCTTCTCAACTTGAATGCCCTGCGTCTGTAATGCTCCTCGAAGCATTGACATCTGCTGTTCCAGCATCTCTTTCGCTATTCCATGCTCCGTCATAAAGCGAGCTGTCAATTGTCCGTTATGTATTGTCAAGCGAATATCGACCTGCCCCAAATGCTCAGGGTACAACGATATTTTCGCTTCTGATACTGGACCCAGCTTGCTAAAGCGAAGCTGCTTCACGATGAAGCCGGACATTTCATCCGCAAATCGATCCGCATGAACAACAGGTGTAGATTTCGTTGTATTCAATCCTTCCTGTCTCATCACCCATTGACCTGCCAGCATGACCTGCTGCGTTGGCTGAGCTTCTGTGCTATCAATCGTAGTCGATTCTACAACCGCTCCTGCCGCAGCTGAAGTAGCTGCCGGACGAAGCAGTGTGTTTAATTCAGTAAGCTTCTTCATAGCACCAAGCACTTGTCCCGCTTCTTGATCATTACCACTTGTCAATGCCGCCTGATTCGATCCACTGCCGTTAAGAAGACGCATCAGTTCTTGAGATCCAGCTGCATCAGTTTCAAGCCCATCCCCCTTCGATTGAAGGGCAGCACGCAGCATATGTGCGAAGTTATTCGATTCCCCCGTGCCTTTTGGAGCATCCAAGTACGACGCTAACTGAGCCATAATATCGCGCACTGCAATGGTGATTGTCTCAGGCTGTGCAATCAGATTTTGAAATTGTACGGAATCGCCTTGCTGCCCTGGCTGCTGTTCTTGCAGCCACTGATGAGCTTGCATTAGCCATTGCTGCAGCGCAGCCATAAGAGCAGGGTCCGGATCTGCTGCAAGCTGCTCATCCAGCTGCTTTAGCGGGTCATCGAACCATTGCCCAATCGCCTCAGTCAATGATTCCTCTCCTTCCGAACCCAGTGATGCCAATATTTCATTTGCTGACATCATTGAACCGAGTGATGAGGACATCAATGCGTCTCCTTCTGCTCCAGCACCGCTCATGCACTGAGCAAGTGTAGCCCAGAAACCAGAAGCTCCTGTATCGCCTTTCGATTGAACTCCACCGAAAAACGATGCCGCATTACCAGCAGATACGTTCGTAATCGTTCCTGACATGTTTTCACCTCCTTCCGTTACATACGGTTATTGGTTCGGCAATAATTTGGCAACTAACTTAGCTGTCTTCGTCTTGTCTATGTCTGTCATGGCATTAATCAATTTCGAGCGTGTCGCATCGTCAACCGAACTCAGTACTGTCAGTGCTTTGTCCGGATTTATTTTCGCAGTTTCAAGCAGGAAGCTTGCTCCGCTCTTCGGTGTCATGCTCGAGAACGTTTTACTGAGCTGAGAACGATCCAGCCCTGTTTGCGCCTCTTTGCTGTTCTCGTTTTTCTTGAGTCTCGCTTGCAGCGCGCGAATTTCCAAATTGTCGGACGGCTTAATATCCTTCAACATCATGGATGCTTCAGCTGCCACCTTGGGATTCATCTTCTCGAGAACTTTGACCCGGTTGTCTTGTTTCATTGCATTCAGTACGAGCACAATCTCTTCCGTTGCCATATTCTCTAAGATCGGAGCTGCTTTACTCGGCATCATCTTGGCATACACGTTCGCCAAATCCTTAATTTGACGATCATATTGCTCTTGATTCGCTTGCTGCTCCTGATGATTGCTTTTCAGACTTTGAAGCTGGTGCTTCAACTCAGAAACTTCCCCCTCAAGACTTTTCCGTTTGTCGGCCAAGACTCGCAAATCCTGATCTTTAGAAGCAAGCAGCGCCTTTAATTCTGTAATTTGTTCAGATTGCGCCTTGGTTTCTTCCTTCTGTGCCTTCTTTTCTTCCTTCGCTTTATCCTTCGGAGCTTCCTCTGGAGTCACCCACTTGTTCACGATAGGAATCTCACTGGCAATCGACACGAGCTGGCTGCGCCAATTCGCATTAAAGAGTGTCAACAACACACCGATTAAAATAATCGCAAAAATGATTGGTGTCACAAAGAACAAAAAACGCTCAAAACCTGAATAATTGCTTTCTTTTTCTTCTGTCATCATCTCTGACACTGCTATCCCTCCTGCTTGTGCGGCGGGTTCGAACCGGTATCCATGTTAGCGGGCGGCCATGTGATAGCGGACCGTTGCGAGCTCGTCCATCTCACTTTGCTCCCACAATGCCATCTGCCGCTTGAACTCCTCTTCTGCTTTTTCACGGGCTTTGGTCCATACCTTTTCATCCGTCATTCGTTCTGCAAGCTCACCCTGCTTGTCCTGAACATGGATTTCTGCTGACCGTACCCGTGTCCTCGCATGTTGGATTTGCTGTTCCACATGGGAGATGTACTGCTGCCAAGCTTGAACTTCAGCTGCTGGCGCACAGCTGTCCACACTATGCTGCAGCTGCTGCCTTGCTGTCTCGAATTCTCGAAGACATTCTTGCAGGCTGTTCTCTTCCGCATGCAGATGTCCAACAGCCTCTGACAGCATCCATTCCGCTTGTTTCTTCTCATTCGTCCTCAGATCCAGAACCTTCTGGAATGAATAATGAAAAGCTCGCACTGCTCATTCAACTCCCTGGAAATTGCATCATTAATTGTTCCACCGTATCCTCATAGGAAGCTTCCTCTTCAATACGCTGCTTTGTAAAGGTTTCGATCTGCTCGATATAGGCAATCGCTTCATCGATAGCAGGATTGCTGCCTTGCTGATAAGCGCCGATGTTAATCAAATCTTCCGATTCACGGTAGACTGCCAGCAGCCGCTTCAACTGCTCTGCTGACAATTGGTGATCCTTCGGCACAATATCCTTCATAACCCGACTGACGCTGGCCAATATATCAATTGCAGGAAAATGTCCCTTATTGGCGATGTTCCGGTTCAATACAATGTGTCCATCCAGTATCCCCCGAACCGCATCGGCAATTGGTTCGTTCATATCGTCACCATCTACTAAAACCGTATAGAACGCAGTAATTGAACCGCTTGTTCCCGTTCCTGAACGCTCCAGCAGCTTCGGTAAGCTTGCAAACACGGACGGTGTATAACCGCGTGTCGCCGGAGGCTCCCCAACGGCAAGTCCAACCTCACGCATTGCCATTGCATAACGAGTTACTGAATCCATCATCAGCATCACATTCATCCCACGATCTCGGAAATACTCTGCTATCGTTGTCGCAATAAGCGCGCCCTTAATCCGAACGAGCGCAGGCTGATCCGAGGTTGCAACAATAACAACCGAACGAGCAAGCCCTTCAGGCCCTAAATCCCGTTCGATAAATTCGAGCACCTCGCGTCCGCGTTCCCCAATCAGGGCGATGACGTTTACATCCGCATCTGTATTACGTGCAATCATGCCAAGAAGTGTACTCTTCCCGACACCAGATCCGGCAAAAATACCAACCCGCTGCCCGTTTCCAATCGTTAGCAAACCATCAATTGCCCTTACTCCTACTCCAATCGGTTCGCTTACACGCTGACGCTTAAGCGGGTTGGACGGAATATTATTTGTCGAATACTGCGACATTCGTGTCGGCAAGAAAGATCCGTCGAGCGGTCTTCCTAGCCCGTCTAACACCTTGCCAAGCAGTTCTGAGCCAACCGATACACTCAATGGCTTTCCTGTGCCTACAACATCACAGCCAGGGCCAATGGATTGCAGCTCGCCAAGCGGCATAAGAAGCACCTTATTGTCACGGAAGCCTACCACTTCCGCCATCAACGGCTCGCAGCCCTTCGTCGGGTAGATATAACATACTTCCCCAACACTTGCATCCGGCCCCTCAGATTCAACCATCAGCCCGATTACTTGCGTTACCTTACCATTAACACGAACTGGATCTATTTGCCGTAAATGATCCATATATTTATTCGCATTCCATTTGTAATTAAGCGCCATCGTCTATACGCTCCTCTTGCTGAATCGCCACCTGCAGAAGTGCCTTCTTGATTTCAGACAACTGTGTGTCTATGCGGGCGTCGATGCTTCCAAGGGATGACCGTACAACACAACCTCCATCGTTCACGCTTGTATCTGGAATAATCTCCAGTTCTGCTTGAGAGTCTATTGCAAATCCAAGCTCCTCACGTGCTGCATGGACGAAGGAGAACTGCTCAGGCGACACACACAGTGTAATTGTGCCGCTCTCACGCTTGCGGGCAAGTGTTCTTCGAGCGATTTCGAGTATAATGTCCGGATCAACCGTGAGCTGCTGCTGAATGACCTTCTCAGCAACGGCACAGCTAAGCGTAACGACGAAAGGCTCCGCCTCCTGGAGGATTTGCTCTTTGGCCTGATACGCTTGCTGCAAAACGGCTTGAGCTTCAGCAATCTTGCGCTCATATGCCTGCTGTATTTCCTGCTCCGCTTGTGCCATCCCTTGCTGATAGCCTTCGTCATATCCTTGCTGCTTCAATGACTCGACAAGCTGCTCATCTTGTTCTCTTCGCTCTGTCCACCAGGCATCGATCTGTTCACGAGTTTCGCTTAACATCGTCTCAGCCTCGTCTGCTGCATTGCGTACATGCTCTTCAGCGAACGATTCTGCATCATCGAGAATGGACTGCCGCAAACTTGCAAGCTGCTCATCCTTATTCAAGACATGTTCCGCAGTCAACGGCTCAGCTTGTTCTTCTACCGGTGCCGCGTCCTGTCTGAGATGGCGGCGCACCGCCTCCAGCATTCTCAGCTGCTCGACAGGAACATACTCGGTTGATTTGATGACATTAGACAACGATATCATCTCCTCCGCCGCGAGCGATGATCACTTCACCCGCTTCTTCTAAGCGACGGATAGTCGACACGATTCGAGTCTGTGCTTCTTCCACATCACGAAGCCGTACAGGCCCCATAAATTCCATTTCTTCCTTGAATGTATCCGCCATACGCTTGGACATATTCCGGAATATCGACTCGCGTACTTCTTCGCTTGCAACTTTGAGTGCGAGCTGCAAATCGCTGTTGTCGATGTCGCGGATAATGCGTTGAATCGAACGGTTGTCGATATTGACGATATCCTCGAATACGAACATTCTCTTTTTGATTTCTTCGGCCAATTCCGGATCCTGAATTTCGAGAGAGTCCAGAATCGTCCGCTCTGTTCCTCGATCGACACCATTCAAGATATTGACGATCGATTCGATGCCGCCTGCGCTTGTGTAATCTTGGGTAACCGTCGACGAAAGCTTCTGTTCAAGCACCTGCTCCACCTGACTAATAACTTCCGGCGAAGTGCTGTCCATCAACGCAACTCTTCTCGCCACCTCTGCCTGCTTCTCAGGAGGAAGCGAGGATAGGATGACCGAAGCTTGTTCGGTCTGCAAGTAAGAGAGAACCAGCGCAATCGTTTGAACATTCTCGTTCTGTATAAAGTTGAAGATCTGCTGTGCGTCTGCCTTGCGTGCGAAGTCAAACGGTCTCACCTGCAGCGTTGCTGTCAGGCGATTAATAATATCCAGCGCCTTCTGCTGTCCGAGTGCCTTCTCCAAAATTTCTTTTGCGTATGTAATACCGCCTTGCGATATATATTCCTGTGCTAGGCAAATTTGGTGAAATTCGCTCATTACCGCTTCTTTTTCCGCTGCATCTACTTTGCGGACATTTGCAATTTCGAGCGTAAGCTGCTCAATTTCTTCATCCCTAAGATGCTTGAATATTTGAGCTGACACTTCCGGCCCGAGCGTTATGAGCAAAATCGCCGCCTTCTGTCTGCCTGTTAATCCGCCTTTGACCATTCCGCTCACCTCGATTCCTCTACTAGCCATGTGCGCAGCAATTTAACAAATTCATCCGGTTTCTTCTTCGCTAGCGATTCCAGCTGTTTGCGTACCTGATGCTCGCCAGTCAAATTCTCTAAGTCAATAGAAGGAAGTTCGAGTTGAGACGGACCAGACATTTCGGTCTCGTAATATTCTTCTTCCTCTTCTTGTCTTCGTTTGCGGACGACCGCGTAGGTAATTCCTCCTGCCACAGCTAGTAATCCAAGCGCACCCGCGCCATACCATACCCAGTTCGGAATCGACTGATTGTCCGACACGACTCCATCTTTAGAACCATTTTGAGTCATAACAGAAACTTTTTGCGTCAGATCAACGTCTGTATATGTAACACCTGAATCTCTCAATTGAGTAGCAACAATACTGCGCAGCACCTTTTCGACTTGCTGCACTCGATCTTGTTGCATTTGATCTGAGTCGATTGCTGCATGAATGGTTAAATCTTTAACAGCATATGGACTTGCTTCAATCGTGTTCGATATCCGATTCACATCGTAATTGGTCGTGCGTTGGGATTTCTCGGAGTTCGTCTCTCCGCCGTTAGATGCAGAAGGATAATTCGTTACTTCTCCATCGCCAACGCCAGCAACACCACTTTCAGGTGAACCTTTACCTGTATGGGATTCCTGCATTTCCTGTACGCTAATTTCAATTCCTTTCATCTCTTCCTTATTTACAGGCTCGACAAGATCTTCTTTCTTGTGGATTTTGTCGAAATTCAATTTGGCAGAGACAAGGATATGAACCTTGTCAGCCGGAAATTGGCCATTAAGGAACTGCTGAACGGTCATGCGAATATCGTTTTCATACTTACGCTGAATTTTGAGTTGCTCATCGACTTCACCGAGCGCGTTTTTGCCATTACCGCCGACTGAACCCGAAGCGAAGAACATACTTTCATTGCTAGAAATCGTAATATTTTCAATCGGCAAATGCGGCACAGCTGTCTTCACCAAATTGAAATATCCATCAACTTCTGCCTGGTTCGGCTGATAGCCGCCTTTAAAGCTAAGCACGATGGATGCCGATGCTTGTTCTTGATCCGGTGTAGCAAATACTGTCTCTTTAGGCAAATTGACGATTACTTTTGCATCCTGAACGCCTTGCATTTGACGCAGTAACCGTTCGACTTCTCCGTTCAATGCGTTCTTATAACGCACGTCAAATACATTGTCGGTCATTCCGCTCATTAGCCCGTCAGCGCCGAATGATTCGAAGCCGATCGAGCCATTCTTCACAATCCCTTGCGCACCAACATCCACCTTAACTTTTGCAGCTGAGGTGCTTGGGACGGATATTTGGCTTCCATTGGAACTTAATTGATACGGAATGTTGTTTGAATTTAGATACTCAATGATGCCAGCCGCATCATTTGCGTTCAAATCGCGAAATGCGAGTTCATACTCGGTTTTCGAAAATAAATACGTCATGATAACTGCAGCTACGAGTACAAGGCCAATTGTCGACAACAGCAATGCCTTTTGTTTCTTGCTGAATTGATTCCAATATCGAGACGCTTTATCACGATATTGGGTCACTTTTTCATTCACTTCACGTCACCCCACCCAAACTATGTAAGACATCACGCTGTTATAACTGCATGCGCATAATATCCTGATACGCTTCAACGACCTTATTGCGCACTTGAGTAGTCAGCTGCATGCCGAGTAGCGCACGCTCTGAGGCGATCATGAGTTGATCGACATCAACTTCACCCAGTATAAACTTGTCATTCATCGTCTGGACTTGCTGCTCTTGTCCTTCAAGTTGCTGGAGTGCATCTGCAAAGAAAGTGCCGAAAGACTTTGTCACTTCTGCTGGTGAATTCTGCTTCAGCCCTGCTGCGGCCGTAGAAGACGTGGCCGGCTGAGCCATATGTATTGGGAGCATTGTATTCTGAATCACTCTTTCCCCTCCTTATCCGAATGGTTCGGCAGATTTTTGTCGAAAAATAGCGAAATTATCCCTTGCCGATCTCGAGCGCCTTCATAACCATCGATTTGGAAGCATTTAGTGCTGTTACATTCGCCTCATATGATCGAGTTGCTGAGATCATATCGACCATTTCCTTCGCTATGTCGACGTTAGGCATCGTTACATAACCATTCTCATCTGCATCCGGATGTGTCGGATTGTATGCGATCTTGAAGGCCGAATTATCCGCTTTAATTTGGGATACCTTAACCCCTCTTGATGTCGGCTCACCCTTCATCGCAGCTTCAAAGGATTGTTGAAAAGTCGGCTCTGTCGGTGACATGACGACAACCTTGCGAGTGTACGGTACGAACTTCCCGTTCACATACTGTGCACGCGTCGTCTCCGCATTCGCGATATTGGAGGAGATGACATCCATGCGCAATCTTTGAGCGGTTAAACCGGACGAGCTAATTTGAAAACTGTTGCTAATCTTCATAACTATCGATTACCTCCTAACATCCATTGATGTTCGCATCATATTAATATGATGGTTAAGCTGCTGTATAAAGGTGTTGTAGCGCAACTGGTTTTCCGCCTGCATCGTCATTTCCCGATCCATGTCGACGTTGTTGCGATTATTGCCCATCACGGTAGCTTGGTCGCGAATCACCTGCATGGACGGCGTTGATTGAGAAGGCCCAATATAAAAGTGCTTTTCATTCGTTCGGCGACCTACCAGAGACCCGCCCTCCATCTGATCTCTCAGGAGAGATTCAAATTGCACTTCCGAACGCTTAAAATATGGCGTATCGACATTCGCAATATTATTTGAAATCGCATTCTGCCTCGCTACAGAAGTTTGAATGGCACCTTCCAGGCGCGACATATGAACGCCATTCAATAGATCCACAATAACCCCTCCTTTTCGTTGTTTAAAATTTTGACTATATTACTATACCATTTACTTTGACGTTTCTCCTTCTTTTTTTCGACAAAATATTTGTTTTTGTGCATAAGTCGAAGGACGCATGTGCATGATTCGCGATTATTCATTCAATTTGTTAATTTTATGACAGAAGAAGATAATTAACGCCATACCTATCATCTTAAACTTTGGGTTATAACACAATAAGAAAAAAGCCCTATCTTTCGTCCGAAAGTCAGGGCTTTTTCTAAATAGTTTGTCGAACATTTTGACTGGTCTATATCTCAATAACAATTGTCACACTTTGTCGGATTATACTACAATATATATTGGCTCAAGTCCCGGTTCTGAGAAATATCTGCTAGTTTTTCACGTACATATTCCGGTGTAATCTGAAATGTCTCCAATGTCAGCTCTGGCGCCTCGAAAGACAAGTCTTCGAGCAGCTTCTCCATGATCGTATGAAGGCGTCTTGCCCCGATATTCTCCATGTTCTGATTCACCGTTGCAGCAATATTGGCAATCTCCCGGATTGCTTCATCCGAAAATTGTATTTCAATATTCTCTGTCTTCAATAATTCGACATATTGCTTCGTCAATGCGTTTTTCGGCTCCGTCAAGATGGACACGAAGTCATCCAGCGACAGATTGTTCAATTCGACACGAATCGGGAATCGTCCCTGCAATTCGGGAATAAGATCAGACGGCTTGGCGATATGGAAGGCACCTGCTGAAATAAACAACACATAGTCTGTTTTTACAGGCCCATACTTGGTCATAATGGTTGAGCCTTCTACGATCGGCAGAATGTCTCGCTGTACCCCTTCTCTGGATACATCCGGGCCAGAACCTCCCCGTCCGCTGGAAGCAATCTTGTCGATCTCATCAATGAAGATGATGCCGGATTGCTCTGCACGTCGAATGGACTCCTGAGTAACATCGTCCATATCAATTAACTTACCCGCTTCTTCTTGTGTTAAAACTTTGCGTGCTTCCTTAATCGTCAGCTTGCGCTTCTTCATGCGCTTAGGCAGCAGATTACCGAACATCTCCTGCATGTTCATGCCCATCTGCTCATTACCTTGGCCAGACAGGAAATCAAGCATGCTCGGTGTATTCTCTTCCACGTCGATTTCAATCATATCGTTCTCGAGCTGCCCAGACAACAATTCGAAACGTACTTTGCGGCGCTTCTCTTGGATGCCCGGGTCTGGCTCTTTCTCAGGAGATGACTGTTCCTGGTTGTTGTTCTGGCCGAAAAACATCTCAAACGGGTTACGGCCATTCTTATTCGATTGAGGTGTAGGCACTAGCAATTCAACAATACGCTCGTTTGCCATTTCCTCTGCTTTGTCCTTCACCTTCTCTGTACGCTCCAGCTTCACCATTCGAATCGAGGTTTCTACAAGATCTCGAACCATGGATTCGACATCTCTACCGACATAACCTACTTCGGTGAATTTCGTCGCCTCCACTTTAACAAATGGCGCATGAACAAGCTTCGCCAGGCGACGGGCAATTTCCGTCTTACCCACACCTGTAGGCCCGATCATTAAGATATTTTTCGGAACGATCTCATCTTGGATGCTCTCATCAAGCAGTCCACGGCGATATCGGTTGCGCAGTGCAATCGCAACGGCACGTTTCGCATTCTTCTGACCAACAATATACTTATCCAATTCAGTAACGATTTGTCGCGGTGTCCACGCTTGCTGATTCATTACTATCCCTCCGCTCCGGCTGCCATACGGCTACTAAATTTGTTCAACCACAATATTGTCATTCGTATATACACAGATTTCACTTGCAATCTGAAGTGAAGCTTCCGCCATTTCTTTGGCTGTCATATTCGGAGAATGTCGTTTCAAAGCGCGTCCAGCAGCGAGTGCAAATGATCCACCAGATCCGATTGCGATGACATCGTCATCAGGCTCAATAATCTCTCCTCCGCCCGAAATAAGCAGCATATGGGTCGCATCCATTACAATCATCAATGCTTCTAATTTGCGAAGCACACGATCTTGACGCCAGTCCTTCGCAAGTTCGACTGCTGCGCGCTGCAAATTGCCGTGATGCTCCTCCAGCTTGCCTTCGAACTTCTCGAACAATGTAATCGCATCCGCTACCGAACCTGCAAATCCAGCGACTACCTGACCGCGATATAAGCGTCGAACCTTGCGTGCGTGCTGCTTCATCACCATGTTGTTGCCGAAGGTCACCTGACCGTCGCCTGCAATCGCAGCTGCACCATTATGTCTTACCGCACAAATCGTTGTTGCATGAAATAAATATTCCACTCTACCAAGCCTCCTGCCTCATGAACGCGCAAAGGAACCAGACATGCACAAAACGGCCGCTGCTTCCTTACGCTTCACCAATTATTTGATGTGGATGCCATGCTCTTCCTGAAATGCACGCAGCGTATCAAGCGCACGATGTGCGATGGCTTCGTTCTTTTCTTTTTTGTTGCGAATACGAGTCTCCAGCGGCGGGAACAAGCCAAAGTTCGCATTCATAGGTTGGAAATGTTTAAAATCCGCGGTTGTAATGTAATTCGCCATACTTCCTAATGTCGTTTGCTGCGGCAATACAAGACATGAATTGCCCGCTGCATACCGTGCTGCATTCAGTCCTGCAATCAATCCCGATGCTGCAGATTCTACATAACCTTCTACCCCTGTCATCTGACCAGCAAAGAACAAGGATGGTCGGCCCTTGAATTGATAAGTTGGCTCAAGCAGCTTCGGTGAGTTAACGAACGTATTGCGGTGCATAACGCCATAACGTACAAATTCGGCTTGTTCCAAACCAGGGATCATGCGGAACACCCGCTTCTGTTCTCCCCATTTCAAGTGAGTCTGGAAACCGACCATGTTGTATAGTGTGCCTGCTGCATTATCCTGACGAAGCTGAATAACAGCATACGGCGTCTTGCCTGTATTCGGATCAACCAAACCTACTGGCTTCATTGGCCCGAACAGAGCTGTCTGCTTGCCGCGGCTCATCATTACCTCAATCGGCATGCAGCCCTCAAAGTAAACTTCCTTCTCGAATGTTTTCAGTTCAGCTTTCTCTGCTGTAATAATCGCCTCGTAGAACGCATTGAACTCTTCTTCATTCATTGGGCAATTCAAATATGCTGCTTCACCCTTATCATAACGAGAAGCCAAATATACCTTGTTCATATCGATTGTATCTTTATCAATGATAGGCGCCGCCGCATCGTAGAAGTAGAAGTACTCCTCACCCATCAATTCTTTAATACGTGCGGATAACGATTCGGATGTCAAAGGACCTGTCGCAATGACGGTAATACCATCTTCAGGAATATCCGCAACTTCCTCGTTGCGTACCTCAACTAGCGGATGCTCCTTCAGCGTGTTCGTAATCTCATCCGAGAAGCCTTCACGGTCAACCGCCAATGCTCCACCTGCTGGTACAGCATGTTTATCAGCTGCGCTCATGATCAATGAGTTCATGTAGCGCATTTCTTCCTTCAATACACCTACTGCATTGCTCAATCCATTTGCTCGCAGCGAGTTGCTGCACACCAGTTCAGCAAACCGTCCGCTATGGTGAGCTGGAGTCTGTTTGACAGGTCTCATTTCATATAGTGTGACAGGCACGCCTTGCTGTGCAATTTGCCATGCCGCCTCACTCCCCGCCAATCCTGCACCAATGACGGTTACTCTAGGCTGATTCATTTGTTGATATCCCCCTCAGTTGTATGCAAAAGCACTGATCGCGGCTCCTTGAATAAGCAGCCGCGATGCAGAGCTAACCTTTTATTATCGTAATTCAGACTGTAAACTTGTGAAGATAGCACGAGAATTACAGCAGCGAAGCCTGACATCCCACAGCATGGTCACGTTCATTTATGTGTATGCCAGCAGCTCCTTATTCATCATCTGAATCTTCTTGCACCTGCTCATTATGATCACAGCTTGTGCAGATTAGCTTCGTTCCTTGCTTGCTCCGTTTCTCAATCATCAAGCTTCCGCACGAAGGACAAGGCTTAGCAGAAGGGCGATCCCACATCACATTATCGCATTCTGGGTAGCGGTCGCATCCATAGAAGACACGTCCCTTCTTACTGCGGCGCTCAACGAGCTTGCCTTCGTGGCACTTCGGACAAGTAACACCGGTATCTTTTACAATCGGGCGTGTATTGCGGCAATCCGGGAAGCCTGAGCATGCCAGGAATTTACCGAACCGACCCATCTTGTATACAAAATGACGTCCGCATTTCTCACAAATCTCATCGGACACTTCATCCTCGATTTCGATTTCCTTCATTTCCTCTTCCGCTACAAGCAGTCGTTTCTCGAAGGATTCATAGAAATCCGCAAGTACCTTGACCCAATCCTGCTGCCCTTCACCGACATGGTCTAAATCCTCTTCCATGTGAGCGGTAAATTCGACATCCAAAATTTCTGGGAAGAACTCTTCCATGAGTTGAATGATCAGCTCGCCCAATTCTGTTGGGACAAACTTCTTCTCTTCAATCGCTACATATCCGCGCTTCTGAATTGTTTCCAGTGTTGGCGCGTATGTACTCGGCCGTCCGATTCCAAGCTCCTCTAGCGTCTTGACCAGTCGAGCTTCTGTATAACGCGGTGGCGGCTGTGTAAAATGCTGCTTCGGCTCAATCTGTTCGGTCTGCATGCTGTCTCCAACAGTGAGCGGTGGCAGAAACTTGTCATCCTCAACCGTGCCATCGTCGTTGCCCTCCACATACACCTTCATAAAGCCAGGGAAGCGGATTTTAGATCCGTTCGCACGGAACATCGTTTCTCCAACCTTAATATCTACGGTCATCGTATCCATAATGGCAGATGTCATCTGGCTTGCCACGAACCGTTCCCATACCAGCTTGTATAGGCGGAACTGATCCCGACTCAAGAAGGACTTCATCTCGTCAGGAGTTCGCATTATGGATGTAGGTCTGATCGCTTCATGCGCATCCTGCGCATTCGCATTTTTCTTCACATATTGACGCGGAGTCTCAGGCATATACTCATCGCCGTAATGACCCTTAATGAACTCTCCCGCTTCTTCCTGTGCTGTCTGGGAAATACGCGTAGAGTCCGTACGCATATACGTAATGAGACCTACCGTTCCCTCTTTGCCAAGGTCGACCCCTTCATATAATTGCTGTGCAACAGACATCGTCTTCGCCGCACGGAAATTCAATTTGCGGGCAGCCTCCTGCTGTAAGGAGCTTGTCGTAAACGGAGGCGAAGGATGACGTAGGCGCTCTCTCTCTTTCACTTCGCTGACGACAAATGAATTGCCCTTAATTGCTTGAAGAATTTCATTTACTTCAGCTTCGCTCGTAAGCTCTCTCTTCTCCCCATTGATACTGTAGAACTTCGCATCGAATGAAGACTTGCCCATGTTCAAGCGTGCTGTAATCGTCCAATACTCTTCCGGAATGAACGCGCTGATTTCATTTTCCCGGTCGATGATCAGTTTGACGGACACGGACTGTACGCGTCCGGCCGACAATCCTTTCTTCACCTTCTTCCACAAAAGCGGACTTATCTTATAACCGACCAAACGGTCAAGGATACGTCTCGCTTGCTGTGCATGAACGAGGTCCATATTGATTTGACGCGGGGTTTTGAACGCATCCTTCACCGCTTGCTTCGTAATTTCATTAAATACGACTCGGCAAGCTTCTGACTGATCCAATTCGAGAGCGTGTGCTAAATGCCAAGCAATCGCTTCTCCTTCACGATCGGGGTCAGCTGCGAGATACACTTTTTTTACTTTTTTCCGAGCATCCTTCAATTCTTTCAGGACGCTGCCTTTACCGCGAATCGTTATATACTTGGGTGCAAAATTGTCCTCGATCTCAACGCCAATTTGACTCTTCGGCAAATCGCGAACATGCCCCATTGATGCTTTCACTATATACTTGCTTCCTAAATACTTTCCAATTGTCTTGGCCTTCGCAGGTGACTCGACAATTACTAGTGAATCCGCCACAGGCGCATCCTCCTCTCCAGCATACTGCACTATCATTCCGAGCTATATACGGCCCCCGGGCCTTCTCGGATTCGTTTTTTTAATTGTAAGGATAACAAAACTTCATGGAGTTGCTCAAATGTCGAACTGCTGCGCTGCATTAAGTCATCGATTGTACTGTCTTGATCACAAATGAGCTTATAAATGCGCTTCTCTTCATCAGTTAGGGGTTGTTCCCCAATAGCGTCGACCGTTTCATTATTGTACGGCGAAGGGATTGTTGTCAACCAACCTTTGAATTCTTCCACAATATCACTAGCCGAACGAACTAATTTAGCCGAGCCTTCGTACAGCAATTTCAACGTCCCTGCCGACTTCGGAGATGTAATCGGACCAGGAACGGCAAATACTTCGCGATTCGACTCTAACGCCATGTCCGCCGTAATTAAGGCGCCACTGCGCAAATTGGCCTCTACAACAACTGTTCCCAGGGACAACCCCGCAATAATTCGATTCCGAAGTGGGAACATTCCCGGGTGCGTCTTCATGCCGAGCGGATACTCGGTAATGACAATTCCGTTCTCTACAATTCTTCCTGCCAAGCTTCGATTCTCGGGTGGATACACTCGGTCAAATGACGTCCCCATGACTGCAACCGTTCTGCCATACTTGAGAGCGCCTTCATGACTGGATGCATCTATCCCTCTCGCTAGCCCGCTAACCACATGCAGCCCTATATGTCCTAGCTGCTCCCCTAGTGTAGCTGCGACCTTCTTGCCATATGACGTAGGCGTTCGTGTACCTACGATACTAACGGAAGCTTCCCCGAGGCATTTCCAATCTCCTCTACCATATAACACCCAAGGATATTGAGGGATTTCCTTCAATAATAATGGGTAATGTTCATCAAGCGCCGTTATCCATTCAATGCCGCTGCGCTTCGTGAACTCAAGTCGCTGCTCGAGACGGTCGGAACGAAACTGTGCAGCTAGCTTGGCAGCCACATTCGGCTTCAATCCAGAATCCTGCCACTGTGAGGAAGGTCGATCCAACCAGCATGGCAGCCCCAATAGCCCTATTCTATCCATTAAATCACGAATAGTGTGCCATCCAATTCCTTCTGCTTCATGTAGTGCAAATAAAATTTGACGTTCAGTCCATCTGCTCATCGCATTCTTTCCCTTCATTAGAAAGCGCGAATCCGCTTCCCTTATTTTGCTTGAGATATTAACAGATTGCAAGTGTCAACCCATTGTTTTTGAAATTCATAGAACTTTAATTTGCTAACAAAATAAAAAAAAGCAACCTTTATACACGTTTCCGTGCAATAAAGGTTGCTTACCTTTTGAATATTAGGAATTCACAACATGCGTCGTGCAGGACTCAAGAATCCCACGCTCTTCAAGTACAGCAACAAGCGTGCTGCCCATTTCCGAAGGAGTAGGCGCAACTCTTACACCACAAGCCTCCAGCGTAGCAATCTTCTCAGCAGCAGTTCCCTTGCCTCCTGAAATAATGGCGCCTGCGTGACCCATACGTTTGCCTGCAGGTGCTGTCGCTCCGCCTATGAAACCTACTACCGGCTTCTTCATGTTATCACGAATCCACTCTGCTGCTTCTTCTTCAGCTGTACCACCGATCTCACCGATCATGATAACAGCATGTGTATCTGGATCTTCATTGAACAGGTGCAAGATATCAATGAATTCAGAGCCTTTAACCGGGTCACCGCCAATGCCAACTGCAGTAGATTGGCCGATGCCGCGCGTTGTTAATTGATGAACAGCCTCATATGTGAGTGTTCCACTTCGGGATACGACGCCTACATGACCTGGTGCATGAATATATCCCGGCATAATACCGATCTTGCATTGTCCTGGTGTGATGACACCTGGGCAGTTCGGACCGATAAGACGTGTGCGCTTGCCTTCCATGTAGCGCTTAACCTTGACCATATCCAATACAGGAATACCCTCTGTAATACAGATAACCAGATCTAGATCGGCATCTACTGCTTCCATAATCGCATCTGCTGCAAATGCTGGCGGCACATAAATAACACTCGCTGTTGCGTCTGTTGCATTCTTAGCTTCCACTACCGTATTGTAAACAGGAAGTGTAACCACTTCACCGTTATCAAGCGTAATGTCAACCGTAGTTCCGCCTTTGCCAGGGACAGCGCCTGCCACCATCTGTGAGCCATACTCAAGCCCGCCCTTTGTATGGAACATGCCTGTAGCACCCGTCATATTTTGTGTAATAATCTTGGTATGTTTATCAATTAAGATACTCATTGACTCTCATCCTCTCGTCCGTGAATTATTGAACCAAAGCGACAATTTTCTGCGCACCGTCTGCCATCGAATCGGCTGCAACAATGTTCAATCCGGATTCATTCAGAATGCGCTTGCCGATCTCCACGTTCGTACCTTCCAGACGGACGACGAGCGGCCGATCAAGACCAATTTGCTTCGCAGCTTCGACAACACCGTTTGCAATGACATCACAACGCATAATACCGCCGAAGATATTTACAAATATGCCTTTTACATTTTCATCTGACAAAATGATCTTGAATGCTTCTGTTACTTTCTCCGTTGTAGCGCCGCCCCCTACATCTAGGAAGTTAGCCGGCTCTCCACCGTAATATTTAATGATATCCATCGTGGACATCGCAAGACCTGCACCGTTAACCATACAGCCGATGTTGCCGTCGAGGGCGATATAGCTCAAATCGAACTTGGAAGCTTCGATTTCCTTCTCGTCTTCTTCATCCAAATCGCGCAGCGCTTGAATGTCCTTATGGCGATACAGTGCATTGGAGTCAAAGTTCAGCTTCGCATCCAAAGCCATTACTTCACCTTCACCTGTTATAACCAGTGGGTTGATTTCTGCAATCGAGCAATCCTTCTCAACGAATGCTTGGTACAGGGCAACCATAAATTTAACAGCCTTGCTGACCAGCTCAGCAGGAATATTGATTGCATATGCGAGCTTGCGCGCTTGGAAGACTTGCAGACCGACCGCAGGATCGATAACTTCCTTCACGATCTTCTCCGGTGTTGCTGCAGCAACCTCTTCAATTTCCGTGCCGCCTTCTTCAGACGCCATCATCACGACGCGACCTGTACCACGATCAACAACTACACCAATGTAATATTCCTTCTTAATGTCGCAGCCCTGTTCAATCAACAGACGCTTTACTTCCTTGCCTTCCGGACCTGTTTGATGCGTCACGAGCACTTTGCCAAGCAATTCCGTCGCATATGTACGCACGTCATCTAAGCTCTTCGCTATCTTCACTCCGCCCGCTTTACCACGGCCGCCTGCATGAATTTGCGCCTTGACGACAACAATGGGAGTGCCCAATTCTTCAGCTGCCTGGACGGCTTCATCCACCGTAAAAGCAACCTTCCCTTCTGGAACAGCAACGCCATATTGCTTCAATACACTTTTGCCTTGATACTCATGAATATTCATCGTGCATCCCCCTATCCGATCGTTAGCCTCATGGGCTTATTCCGATTCGAAGCCGAGGTTGTAGGGCAGAAGCATAATGAGTTAGCTCCTGTTACTACACCTCGCGGCGCGTCCGTGAAATTGGGGAACCGCTTCCGCCGCTTCGCCACCGCTACTCACAATAACGGAAAATATATACAATCCGAACACATTGTATCATGATTTTAAAACGCTTTCCTCTCATTTTCGTCAAGAACGTACATTTTTTTGATATTGATATCATCTCATTTTGAGATTAATAGGGAACAACTCTTCGATATCGCCGCCAAAATTGACGTAAGTACTGCCTACAGCTATAATAATTATTACCTGCACCTAATCTGCTTGCAAGAAGCCTATTCCAATATATTAGGTAGATTAAGGGGATTAGTAGATTGAGGAGATTGCAATTACGAATTTTTTGATAAATGCTATCGTAGACGCTATAGTTATATAACGAGTGTAGATAAGGAAGCACCTTTCCCTCGTATTCCAGTTTTCGGCTGAGAATAACGATTGAGAGGTGTTTTTTGTGTACGGAAATTTATGGGGTGCTTCTGTGTACGGCGTAGAAGGAAGACTCATTCATGTGGAAATTGATATTTCGCCCGGTCTGCCTCAGGTGACGATTGTTGGCCTCCCCGATGCCGCCATTCGCGAATCCATTGAACGAGTGCGAGCCGCTGTTCGGAACTGCGGCTGGAAGTTCCCACTAGAGCGGATCACGATTAATTTGGCACCTGCTGATCTGCGCAAGGAAGGGACATCATTCGACATCGCCATGGCGATAGGACTGTTATGTACGAGCGGACAGATTCCAAACCAGCCATTTGAGGAGATGCTCCTCATTGGAGAGCTGGCACTCGATGGTTCTACCCGTGCGGTTCCAGGCGTGCTGTCTCTTGTTGACGAAGCGCGCCGAAGAAAGTTCACCCGTGTTATGGTTCCTGCAGACAATGTTGCTGAAGCATTGCTAGTAGAAGGAATCCAAGTATTCCCGCTCCGCCATCTAAGTGAGCTGCGGGATATCCACAATGTAGATGATATGCCGATTGCTTCACGAGAAGCGAGAAATAGTGATAGTAGTGAAATGAAAAAGGAAGAAACAGTAGCAAGGAATTTAGAGGATTACACTGACGTAAACGGTCAACTGCATGTCAAACGTGCGTTAATCGTTGCAGCAGCAGGGATGCATAATGTACTGCTGAGCGGCCCTCCGGGCACCGGCAAGACAATGCTTATCAAGAGACTTCCTACAATCTTACCGCCTATGAATGAAGCTGAAGCTCTCGAGGTATCCAAGATCTATAGTGTATCGGGGAAATGGAGCCACTATGGTACAGGTCTTATGATGACGCGCCCCTTCCGCTCCCCCCATCATTCCATCACTGCTGCTGGACTTATTGGTGGAGGTGCGATCCCGAAACCAGGTGAAATCAGCTTGGCTCACCGCGGTGTCCTCTTTTTGGATGAGCTGCCCGAGTTCCCGCGCCAAGTGCTTGAAGTGCTCCGCCAACCACTTGAAGAACGAAGCGTTACCATCGGTAGAGCACGCGCCGTCTTCCGTTTCCCTGCTCACGTCATGCTGGCCGCCTCCATGAATCCATGTCCTTGTGGATATGCCGGTTCCCGTACAGAAGAATGTCGTTGTTCACATGGACGACTTGAGCAATATCGAAGCAAGCTGTCAGGCCCCCTGCTCGATCGGATTGATGTTCAGGTTGAAGTACCTCGTTCCCCTATTTCCGATTGGTCCAGCAACAATCTAAGCTCCGAGGAAATGCGCAAACAGGTCATGCGAGCACAACGGGTACAAGCTAAGCGCTATGAAGGACTGAATATCCAATTCAACAGCGAGCTCTCAGGCTCTTATTTGAAGACATATTGCTGCTTGTCGGACAGCGCGAAGAATATGCTGCAGCAGGCTTATGATCAGCTAGGCATGAGTGCACGAGCACATGATCGCCTCTTGAAGCTATCCCGAACGATCGCGGATATCGAAGGAAGTGAAGTTATCGAGGTTGCACACGTAGCGGAAGCGATCCAGTACCGTACATTGGACAAGCGGAATCATGCCTGAATGAACGGATTAGAATGCTCCCTGAAATAGTTCAATGTCGGGTGGAGTTCCAAGATCAGTCGAGTAGGTAATCGCAACTGCATCGAAGCGTATAGGAACCTCATCTAAGCGATGTCGATGCATATATGCCGTTGCCACTGCTCGCACCTTGCGCTGCTTGCGCCAATCGATTGCCTCTGCCGCACCGCCATAACGCAATCCCGCGGTGCGGCTTCTAACCTCGACAAACACCCACACATCGCCATCGTTCGCAACAATGTCAATCTCACCTAACTTACAACGCCAATTCATATCAATAATGCGGTAGCCTCTACGTTCTAAATAAACAATCGCAAGCTGCTCTGCCTCTGTTCCCCGCGCACGACGATTAAGCTTCATCGGCACACTCCTCTTCCGGCTACCTGACTTAAGAGGCGGAGTACCTGCATCAGTTGATGACATCTGTTGATTGTTCCTATGTGATGCCTTCCCATAATGTTTACGTTCCACGATTGATCCACCCCTTATCCGCTCGCTGATCCGCTTTATATACAAAGGAGAGCACCTCTGCAACCAATTGATAGAGTGCAGGTGGGATTTGCTGATCGATATCTAGTTTAGACAATACTTCAACTAAGGAAGCGTCCTCTTGAATAGGGACTCCGCTCTCCTTCGCCTTTTCGAGAATGCGATCAGCTATTTGACCATGTCCCTTTGCTACGACAACTGGGGCTTCCCCTTGTTCGGGATTATAAGTAAGTGCAACTGCCTTTTTGCGTGGTGTGGCGCCACCTGCCTTCGCAGACGATTGCATCTCCTCTCTTACACCGTGACGTGCCTCTTGCTGATTCCAATAACTCGTTCCCGAGTTAGGTGGTGGCTGTACAGGTTCAACGGAAGCTGGTCGAGGGATAGACGGTTTGTTATTCATATCTTCATGTCCACCCCCTTGTAAGGCTTCGCGGCATAATCGTCCATGCTGATTTCTGGAGATGGCACTGACGCCGCATCAGAACGCTTCTCAGGGAGCGGTAATGTTCGGAAAGCGGACAGCTGGTAACCGATTTGCTCCAGTGCTTCTTCCGCTTCATCACGCAACCCATCCATCCATTCACCAAGCTGTTCATCAGCATGATGGATATGCAACGCAACCGCATTATCTACAACTTGAACATCTACGAGCGTACGCCCGAGCACCTTCATATTCAAATCGAACCAGAGTCGGCAATTGCCCGCATCAAGCTCTCCTCGCTTGCTCTGACGGGATTGAATGTGAACAGCCGCAGTTTGCTTGCCTTCCGGCGTTACAAGCGGGACAAACAATGTAATATGGGAGAATGGAGCTTGGCGATCAGACGCGAGCAGCAGCTGTTGGCCGGTGACATGCTGTACAAGCTGTTGGGCTGCCTCACGGAGTGCATGCGGGACTCCATCAGCTTGCAGCAATTGAAGGAGGGCACTCTTCAGCGACTCTCCAACTGCCGCTCCCTGCTGTGTTGCACTGGCTGTCAGGTGGTTCATATCCAGCTGTGCCATCCCTGATACAACTGGTGCCACTGCCGTCCCTGCCTTCGCTGCTGCCCCGTTAGACATTACTTCTTGAGAAGGAGAAGGTGCACTACGCCCCGTTCCTCCATTCATAACAGATGCTTTGTCCGCTGCTGCATCATCCGCAGCCAATGCTGAAGCATGCACAGTTGCCGCTGCAGACTGTGCGGGAGTCCCGAATTGCGGTGCTGTGTTTCCGCTGCCGCTTCCCATTAGTCCACTACTTCCTGATGCGCTTGAGTTGCCTGATGCTGCAGCAGTGCTACCACCGCCGCCAACAGCAGGCTGTCCATTTTCACCCACTGTCTGCTGCGGCTGCTGAGACGTCAGCTCCATGACTGCAGCTCGATGAGCCTGCTGTTCATGCGACACGCCGAGCAATTGAAGGACTTTACCAATCCATGCACCACTCTGAACCATCGGTTGAGGAGAAGATGATGTTCCAGAAGCTCCAGCAGTCCCTGAAGCACCGTTTCCGCCAAAATTGCCGTTCTGAAGGGAGATAGATCGTACTTGTTCTCCATTTTGGACACCTCTGCCCGCAGCTGATGTCGAATCCATACTCGTGCCGCTAGTACTCCTATTAAGTGTCTCAGGCATAGGAGAGGCAGAAGACTGACCACTAGAAGCACTTGTGGCGCCACCATTCGCACTTGCAGCCGCCCCCGCTCCTCCGTTAGCCTGCTGACCTGATGTTTGCAGTCCCTCTGCAAGCAGTGCACGTATGAGTGTTTGTGCCTCACGCAGCGGTTGTGTCCACAGTGTACCTGCATTGCCAGTATTGGCCCCGCTGCTGCCAAGCGAGCCGCTGCCCAAGACCAGAGACTCATCCCCAGCGCGCATAAATCCTGCAAGCATATCCGTCAGCGGCTTGCCGAACAGTGCTTGCCGCAGACCACTTAATGTATCTGCTGTGAGCGGCAATTGCCGACGAAGCGCAAGACCTGCTGCTTGCATCCATTCCGATGCTGCCACTCCAGGAGGTTTCGAGGCCATCGCTTGGCTTAGCTTGGCTGCAAGCTCCTTCGTTAGCGGCAAACCAGCCCGCTGTAAATCTTGCAGTAAGCGGCGTGCCCATGCTTCATCCGGCAATCCGGATTGCTTAAGCGCTTCTTCCATTGATGGCAATGTGCCGACAGAAGGGCCCTCTGTCTGCTTCAATATAACCAATCCATCCGACTGCTGTCCCTGTACCTGCATCCACGTCGTTTGCCCTGGCTGCATCGGCGCATCCAGCACTGCACGTACAGGAACACCATTTACTGATACGACGGCCTCGCGCCCGTTTTCAGACAGTTCCGTTACAGTCGCACGAACGACCTGGCCCGTTTTTAGTTCCAATGAACGCTGCTCGCCGGGTCTCGCCTCCCCAGCCAAACTTCGTACCAATTGTGATATATTCATGTCCATCCCACGTCCTCTGCAAATAGCTATCTTATATATCGGCATAGAGCAGACGAATAATGAGTATTTATCCGCACCTATCGTTCACTAGAACAGAAAACAGAATAATAGATAATTACTTACCGTTTATCAGATGGTGCTAGAACAGCGTCAACTGCTCCTCTTCAGGAAATAAGGAGGACAAGAAGCTCTTGCGATGCATCGGCGTTGGCCCATGAAGGAGCAGCTGTTCCCGATGCAGCTTCGTTCCATACCCTTTATGAACGGCTATGCCATACTCTGGATATCGGTCATTCCATTCGCCAATGCATAGACGGTCACGCGTTACCTTAGCGACGATCGAAGCAGCTGCGATCGATTGACTATTGGCATCACCTTTAATAATCGCCTCTTGTGCATATGGCAAATCTATCTTCTCCGCATCGACCAACAGCACTTCAGGCTGAGTCACCAACCCTTCAACTGCTTCTTTCATAGCACGACGAGCCGCCTGCTTAATATTAATCTGATCGATAGTAGCGGCATCTACATGTGCAACTGACCATGCTATCGCTTCTGCTATAATAATGTCATACAGCTCATTCCGCTTCTTCTCCGACAGCTTCTTCGAATCATTGATCCCATCAATAATAAGACCTTGCGGCAATATGACAGCTGCTGCAACAACATCACCAAATAGACAGCCGCGGCCGACCTCATCAATACCTGCGATATGCTGAACGCTGCGTTCCCAATATTCTCGTTCCCAAATTAATAAGTCAACGGGCTCTGCTGTTGCCTCCTGCTTCTTTCTCCCCATGCGAACATGATCCTCCCCAACCTGTCTTTACTTCACTGCCATATTAGTAACGGCTGTACCTAAAGAAATAGCGCCGTACACCACTCCGGCGTTTACGGCGCTATCCTCATACTCCAAACATCCTACCTATATCTACCGAACAGCTATTTCACCATAAATGAATAAGGCTCTTCGAACGTAAGACGCCCCAACTTGCCAGAGCGCAGCTCTCGCAAAATAATGCCAGATGCCTTCTCTAAGTCGACTCTTCCGCCACCCATTAAGCACCCGCGCTTGCGTCCAATGTCCTCCATCAAACGCACAACTTCATCTGGATTGTCCACATCTATGACTTCGTCCGTCATGCCGAACCGCTCAGACAGTCGATCCCAGTAATGGGATGCAACATATTTCAGCGCGTAAAACGCGATATCTTCCACATTCAATATTTCTTCGCGAATTGCTCCGGTTGTCGCCAATCGGTAACCTACTTCCTGATCCTCGAACTTAGGCCACAAAATCCCTGGTGTATCGAGCAGTTCCATTTCGGAGCCTACACGAATCCATTGCTGACCCTTAGTGACGCCAGGACGATCGCCAGTTGCAGCTACCGATCTACCAGCCAGCTTGTTGATAAGTGTAGACTTCCCTACGTTTGGAATTCCAACAATCAATGCACGTACTGGACGCGGCTTCATTCCCTTTGCAATTTGTTTCTGGAACTTCTCTTCGAGCAACTTGCGCGCTGCCTCCGGAATCTGCGATACATTGCTTCCTGTTGACGCATCGACAGCAATTACAGCGTGACCTTCATTGCGGAAATATTTCATCCACTTCGCCGTTACGTCTGGATCTGCAAGATCGCTTTTGTTCAGAATAATAAGGCGCGGCTTATTGCTGAGTATATCGTTAATCATTGGATTGCGGCTCGACACAGGCAGGCGCGCGTCCAACAGTTCGATCGCTACATCTATCAGTTTTAACTTCTCCTGGATCTGACGTCGCGCTCGCGTCATATGACCCGGAAACCATTGGATTGACATCGCTATCCACCTCCTTGGCAGCCGTAACTCAACTAATGATGTTGAATCAACTTAACATGCGAGATTGGCCAGAAGATGACGTCTGCGCGTCCAATGACATCTCTCAACGGAATAAATCCGAGCATGCGGCTATCGGTACTGTTGCTCCGATGGTCACCCATGACGAAGATATGTCCTTCTGGAACTTTGTTCGGCTGAGTCGAATCACTTGGGAAATTACGGTCATTATATAACATATCATTTTTATGAGCTTGATCTATTGCTTCTTGTATGTACGTCTCTTCTACCTTCTTGCCGTTAACGTACAAATCATCACCGCGATATTCGATCGTATCACCGGCAACACCAATTACACGCTTAATTAAATCGCGGTTCTCTTGTGGAACGTGAAATACAACAACTTCTCCTGTCTTAGGCTGTCTGAACTCATACAAGATCTTATTCACGATGAGCCTCTCACCCGTCCAGAAGTTAGGTTCCATCGAAGGACCATCAACTATAAACGGAGCGAACAGCAACCATCTTACGACAACGACAAGGACAACAGCTATCGCAATCGCTTTAATCCATTCCAACAATTCGTTTTTCTTCGGGCTGGCCGGCTTTTCAGCCGTTTCTTCCGGCGTATTCGGTTCCATCAATTGGTCGTTTTGATCCATTCGCTGTGCCCCGCTTTCTCCTAGGATGCGTATTTGAAGTTCACGTCATGCGCATTGCGCACTCCAATCCATACAAATAGCAAAAGGGAGCTTGCAGTCAAGCAAGCCCCCCGGTTGTTCCTTAACGGATTTCTTTGATTCTCGCTGCTTTACCGCGAAGATTGCGAAGATAGTACAGCTTCGCACGACGCACTTTACCACGGCGAGCCACTTCGATTTTATCGATTTTCGGAGTATGAAGCGGGAACGTACGCTCAACACCTACACCGTAGGAAATTTTACGAACAGTAAACGTTTCACTGATTCCGCCACCACGACGCTTAATAACAACACCTTCGAACAACTGGATACGCTCGCGAGATCCCTCGATAACTTTAACATAAACCTTCAAAGTATCGCCGGGACGAAAGCTTGGAATATCCTTGCGAAGCTGTTCTTGCGTAATCGCTTGTACGATATTCATCTAGGACTCCCTCCTTCCACACAGGTGTTCTTGCATCTCAGCATGCCTAGTGCATTCGCCTCATCGTATGCAGAGGACCACCGTATTCCAAACAACGAAATTAATTGTAGCATATGAACGAATAGAACACAAGCGCCTTTTCAAGGCACGGCTTCTTTCCAATAATCATAGGCATGCACCGCATAACCGGTATAAGAATGGTGATCTGCAAGCATCTCTGGAAGCTTGTCCAACTGCTTCAGCATTTCTTCAGCACCCTTCTCATAAAAAGAAACATGCGCGCCTTCAAAACTCTCCTTCATTTCCACTGCAACTACGAGACGTTTACCTAACCGATCCGCCATCTGCATCTCCTGCTTCACCACAGCAACAATTCCATTGCTGCCCCCAGCCATATTACGGAACGCCATCAATGTCACATGATCCATACGCCCTATCATCCATTCACTAACCGACAGTTCCGACTTCCCCGGAATAAAGGTTCGATCCAACCACACTGCGAGATCGACACTAGTCTCAAGCTGAGAATCAGCCTTGGTCGATTCGACAAAAAACGCCATATTGTCTACCCACTGTACAATGACCTCGTCCTTATCACTGCGCCATTGCGGAAGTACATAAGGCTCTACATCCAAATGAATGCCATAGAAGCGCTCTTCAGGCGCGGCAGCGCGATTGTAGCGTTTGACATAATCAACGAGCTTCGATATCCGCTGCCGATTCTCTGTTAACGCCCATCCAGGGTGTCCACCCATAGCATGCATCTCGATTCCAGCTTCATGCGCCTTCTTCACAAATTCACGGTACGCTTCAAACGGTTGCTGAAGATCCAAGCGAACATACAAAAAGTTGATTCCCTTTTCCTTCGCAAATGCAATGATGTCATCAGGCTGATTTATCGCTAACTCTGCTTGCCATACATAGGTTCCAATGATGGTTCCTGTACGATCAATTGGTGGCGGCATCGGGACTGTAATCTCCCCTGGATCAGGATTCGGATCTGGTTTTGGATCTGGTTTTGGATCTGGTTTTGGATCTGGTTTTGGATCTGGTTTTGGATCTGGGTCAGGCTTTGGCCCTGGGGGATCCCCTGGTTGACCATCTCTCTCCAGCATATGATTCCAGTAACGATAATCATGGATGGCAACTCCTGTGAAGGAGGAATGATGCCGCAGCCGCTCCTGAACCTGATTCAACACCGACTCCATTTCCTGCACACCCGCATCATAGAAGGTAGTGTGAGCTTCCTTCATTGGCTTCGTGTTGACCCCAATCCATATCGGTGTCCCGACACGGTCAGCGATCTCTATTTCATTCTGGACAAGCTCCAAAATTCCGTTCCCGCCTTCTATCTGCTGACGGTACGCCATTAACGTTACATGATCGAAACGGCGAATGATCCATTCCGACAACGATGTCTCTTGTGCATCTGGAACCGTGATCGAGTCAAACCATACCGGCATGTCGACGCTGAGCTCTAAATCGCTGCGGCTCTTGACAGCATTTAGCCAATCGCTCATATTCGCCGTCCAAGAGCGAATGATCGATGGCTGATCATCTTCCCAATCTGGAAGCACGTAGGGCTCAACATCCAAATGCAGCCCCTTGAAACGCTCGTCCGCAGCAGAATGCTGATTATAAGCGCTAACCCACTCTGTCAGCTTCAACATCTTGTCCCGATATTCACGCAAAGCCCATAAGGGATGCCCTGCCAAGCCATGCACTTCAACTCCTGCTTGACCTGCCTGCTTCAGAAAGCGCCGATATGATGCTTCTGGAATCGTCATATCCACATGCAGATACATCACATTAATGCGATTCTTTTTGGCAAAAGCAATCAGTTGTTCCGATTCTGTCTCTATTCTCTCCGCCTGCCATATCCACGTCGCCTTTCGCGTATCCTCTGGCTTTGAAAAACCGACCAAAAGCATGGTCGTAATCAGAAGCAGCAGCGTTCCGATACGCGAAGCATATCTCTCCACGATATCCCTCCATTCACAATTTATATTGCTTTTTCAACCATTTTCGACATGCTCAAAATGGTGACTCCATTATAAATGTGTAAGATTGGAAAATATACGTGAGGATAGACCTGTTTTTCAAGACGTCGTATTAACGAGGCCTGACCCAATGATTGCAGCACATGTACATTAGACTATCCTTGACCCAGAGTAAAAGTATGCAAACGCTCATACATAGGACTTTGATTCATATGTGTCTGGAACAGCACGATCTCTTCACCCGTCCATTGATTCGGAGGAAGTGGTTCGCTGTTCATGGTGAAGGGATGACCTTCCCCTCCGCGATACTTGCGGGCCAGCGTAATATGCGGGCGATAAGGGCGTTCCTCCGGTTCGAATCCTAAAGGCGAAGTAGCGGCTGTAACGCTATGGTGCAATTGTCGCAGTTTGTCGATTGCCCCTCCTAGACCAGCCCATAGAACACGGGGCGCTTCTTTTGTCCCAAAGCTTCCCACGCCATCGAATTGTAGATCAATTGGAGCGGCCCCTCTGGACACCTCTTTCAATACATGTACAATCCGCTCAATAACATGCTCATCTACCGCCCCAAGGAATTGGAGCGTAATATGAAGATCCTGCGGGTGTGCCCATTTCGCAAATTGCCAGCGCTGCTTCCCTGCTGTGCACCACTCTTCCAATACTTGAACAGCAGATTTCGGCAGCGGCATCGCAATAAACAACCGCAATCCATTCTTACGAATCTCACTTTTACTCATAACTTTGCCTCACTTCATTGGAATTCATGATGTCCCATGTTACATGCGACCTATGAACAATATTGTCCCCATTATTTATTTTTTTCGTAAACAACAGTTATGCAAATTGGGCTTATACGCGTAACGAATGAATCCAATAAAAAAAGACTGAGATTTTATGTCCATCGTACATAGAATCTCAGTCATTTATGGTGGAGCAGTCTATTCACCAATCCACTCATTGAACCGGTTAGCTCTCATTAAGCGTTGCTTCGCTCGGCATCACTTTTCAAGCGTTGTACTATTTTCAGGTCGTCCTTACTCAGCTCCACATGCTCCAGCAAATCAGGACGCCGTTCCAGCGTCCGCTTCAGAGCCTGTTCGCGTCTCCATATCTCTATATTGGCATGATGGCCACTGATGAGTACATCAGGAACCTTCCAATCGCGGAACTGTGCTGGACGGGTATAATGCGGATATTCAAGCAGTCCTGTACTGAACGAATCCGTTACCGCAGACATCTTATTGCCCAGCACGCCAGGAAGCAGACGAACAACAGAATCAACCACGGTCATTGCGGGCAATTCACCGCCTGTCAATACATAGTCCCCTATAGATAGTTCATCCGTCACCAAGTGCTCGCGAATGCGCTCATCATATCCTTCATAATGGCCGCACACGAATATTAAATGGGACTCCTGTGAAAGCTCCTCTGCTTTCTTCTGCGTGAAACGCTCTCCTTGCGGGCACATTAAAATAACGCGTGGTTTCGCAGCTTTATCGTGACTACCCATCGGTTCTGCTATTCTTGAAGCCCGCTCTTCGGCTGCCTTCACCATTAAGTCTTCGACCGCCGCAAAGATCGGCTGCGGTTTTAGCACCATACCACCGCCACCGCCATACGGATAATCGTCAACAGTTTGATGCTTATTATCAGAATAATCGCGGAAGTTGACCGTGTTAATAACAACATGTCCATTCTCACGCGCTTTCCCTAATATACTGGATCCGAATACCCCTTCGCACATCTCTGGGAAAAGGGTCAACACATCGATACGCATATTAAATAAGTCCTTCCATAATATGAACCGTTACAACCTTCTCCTGCACATCAACCGTAAGCACAACTTCATCAATGACCGGAATCAAGATTGATTTTCCTTTCGCAGGCTTCACAACCCAGACATCATTCGCGCCTGGAGACAATATCTCGTCAATGATTCCAAGCTCTTCGCCTTCGTCTGTCACGACTTTACAACCAATAATCTCATGGTAGTAATATTCGTCTTCATCGAGCTCATCCAGCTGCTCTTCGCTTACTTTCAGCATCCAACCTTTATATTTCTCAACCTCATTGATATTGTCGAATTGCACAAATTTAATGATGTACATATTTTTATGTAAACGCGACCGCTCAACGGTAACGGATACACTGTTATTGGAGTTCGGTTGCTGCAGAACTAACTCGCTCTTTTGAGCGAAGCGTTCCTCCGGGAAATCTGTTGTCGGGATAATTTTCACTTCACCCCGAATGCCGTGCGTATTGACCAATTTGCCGACATTAAACATTCTTTGAGCCATGACTTATCCTCCTGCCGTTGGTAATCACCATTCATTCAATCTATCGTAAATATTCGGAGGCCCAACCTGCGAATATCTTCTTTCTAGTGTAACACATTCAGCCTCATGCATACGAAAAAGGGCTAGGATTTCATCCTAACCCTCTTGCGTGCAATTATGAAATAATGTCCACGGCAACTCGTTTTGGAACTTTAACAGCTGCCGACGTGACGACCGTGCGAAGCGCCTTAGCGATACGACCTTGCTTCCCGATAACCATTCCGACATCGTCAGGATGAACGTGAAGCTCATACACGATGACATGGTCCTTCTCCACGACGTCCACACGGACCTCCTCCGGATGATCGACCAAAGCGCGTGCAATTACTGACACTAACTCTTCCATTCGCGACCCTCCGAACGGTTAGATTATTTCTGGTGTTTCAGTTCATGGAACTTTTTCATTACGCCAGCTTGGCTGAGCAAGTTGCGAACCGTGTCAGATGCTTGAGCACCAGTTTGCAACCATTTCAAAGCTTTTTCCTCGTCGATGTTAACGACTGCTGGTTGTGCTACCGGATTGTAATGACCGATTTCCTCGATAAAACGACCGTCACGCGGGGAACGGGAATCGGATACAACTACACGATAGAATGGTGCTTTATGAGCACCCATGCGTTTCAAACGGATACGTACTGCCACGAAATTCACCTCCTTAACGGAATTCGAATAATCAATCGAGCGAGTATAAAAACTGCGCTCGTCTATGCATTAACGGAAAGGAAATCTCATTCCTTTACCAGCCTTGCCTGCTTTACTCTTCAAGTTCTTCATCATCTTAGGGCCTTTCGGACCCATCATGTCGGAGAACTGTTTCATCATCCGGCGCATCTCATCAAATTGCTTGATAAGACGGTTCACATCAGCCAACTGAGTTCCGCTGCCCGCTGCAATCCGCTTACGACGGCTGTGATTAATTAGATCTGGATCTTGGCGTTCTTCGTTCGTCATCGAACGGACAATCGCTTCGATTCGACCCATTTGACGCTCATCCACCTTCAGGTTCGCATTTTGCTTCACCTTATTCATCCCTGGAATCATATCCAGAATCTGATCGATAGGACCGAGCTTCTTTACTTGTTGCATCTGCTCAAGGAAATCATCGAATGTGAAAGCTGCGTTGCGCATCTTCATTTCCATTTCCTTGGCTTTCTCTGTGTCGATGTTCATTTGCGCCTTCTCGATCAAGGAGAGCATGTCCCCCATGCCGAGAATCCGTGATGCCATCCGCTCTGGATGGAACGGTTCAAGCGCGTCCATCTTCTCACCGAGTGTAGCGAATTTGATTGGGCAACCCGTAACTGCCTTAACAGACAAGGCTGCACCACCACGTGTATCGCCATCGAGCTTGGTCAGCACAACACCAGTAAGCTCAAGCTGTTGGTTGAAGCTCTCTGCAACGTTGACCGCATCTTGACCAGTCATCGCGTCAACGACGAGCAGCACTTCATCTGGCTTCGCTGTAGCATGAACTTGCTTCAGCTCTTCCATCAATGCTTCATCGATATGCAGGCGACCTGCAGTATCGATAATGACATAATCAAGGTTATTCTCCTTCGCATGCTCCAAACCGCGACGAGCGATTTCTACCGGACTCACTTGGTCACCAAGTGCAAATACCGGAACCTTAATCTGCTCGCCAACCACTTGAAGCTGCTTAATCGCAGCTGGTCGATAAATATCGGCAGCGACAAGAAGCGGCTTATGATTCTGCTTCTGCAGCATCTTCGCAAGCTTGCCTGAAGTAGTCGTCTTACCAGCACCTTGGAGACCGACCATCATAATGACAGTTGGCGGCTTGTTGGCCTTGGCCAGCTTCGCAGCTGTACCACCCATCAATTCCGTCAATTCCTTATTGACGATGTCGATAATGACCATGCCCGGTGTGAAGCTATTCATCACTTCCTGACCAACGGCCTTCTCTTTCACCTTGCCAATGAATTCCTTAACGACCTTGAAGTTAACATCCGCTTCGAGCAGCGCCAGGCGTACCTCGCGCATCGCTTCGTTGACGTCATCTTCACCAACCTTGCCTTTGCCGCGCAGCTTGCTGAATACATTCTGTAATCGGTTCGTTAATCCTTCAAATGCCATATTATCTCACCCCGTTCCCTTAATCCAACGCCTGCAGTTCACGGACAATCGTCTGCAGTTCCGCGCGCTGCGGGTCGGGTATGCTATCCATATCGTCCATTGCACGTTGCAGCGCCATTACGATCTCTGTCCGACGTTCGAACTTCGACAGCAAGCCGAGCTTGCTCTCATAAGATTCGAGCGTCTGCTCCGCCCGCTTAATATGTTCATACACCGCTTGGCGGCTGATACCGAATTCGGCTGCAATCTCGCCTAGTGAAAAATCATCTTGAAAGTAACATTTCAGGAACGTCTGCTGCTTCTCTGTGAGCAGTGGTTCATAGAAGTCGAACAGCATATTAATTCGGTTCGTCTTAGCCAGTACCTGTTCCTCGTTCATACGGGCCACTCCTTTCGTAAAGGAAAAACACTTTACAGCCCATCGACGTTTCTTATCATACCTAAATCACAACTCCATGTCAAGGGTTGAACCTTAACATGGTGTAATTATTTTTTGAGACCCAGATCTCAGTGTTTCTTCCTGCCTTCTAACTAGATTACATAGCGGTAGATACATACAAAGTGCAGGACAGAGCCGGCTAATACGAACAGATGCCAAATTGCATGATGATAAGGAAGCCGGTGCCACACAAAGAATGGGATGCCTGTCGTATAGCATACTCCCCCAATCACCAGCAGCATAACACCTTCAAAAGGGATCGCCTGCACCAAGCTGTCCCATACCGTTATCATCAGCCACCCCATAATTGCATAGGCAATCGTAGAGAACCACATATGACGTCCTGTATAGAATGCTTTGTATATAATTCCTGCAATCGCAGTCCCCCATATTAATCCTAGCAGCTGTTGGCTGAACTCATCATGCAGCACGACGAGCAGGAAGGGAGTGTACGTTCCCGCAATAAATAAGTAGATTGCCATATGATCAAGGATTGTAAATCTGTACTTCGATCTGCCCTCCGGCAAGCCGTGCATAATCGTCGAGGTAGTAAACATCATAATCAACGTAATCCCATATATTGAAGCTCCGATGATATGCGCCGACGTCCCGCGCTGCCACGCGGCACTGATAAGCACGCTTAATGCCCACACACTGAACAATAATCCAACTGCGTGGGTAATTACGCTTGCCCACTCCTCACTGGATATATTACGGCTCCACTTCATAGTCATCCCTCCCCGCGGCATTCCTAGCTGCCTGCTGTGCATACGCCCATATTTCACGGCGGATCACATTATATGCACATCAGATAGTGTCGGTGAGAAGGAAGGACTTAAGCGAGTTTACCTATTTTATTTGCGCTGACTCTTCATAAATCGAATGCTTTTTCTTGTATCATTTAAATACTGAACGGCGGCATCATATTGATTGGACGCCACATAAATGAACAATACGTCAATAATGTGCAGCTGCACAAGCCGCGAAGAAGAAGCTGCCCTGCCTGCTTGGAATTGGCTAGAAATAAAGAGTGAGAAAGGGAGAAGAGCCCGCAAGGATTACGTAATATGTCACATTTATCATCCCATTATAGACAAAAACCCCAGCACGTATGGTTCTGCCGGGGTTCCTTATCGTTGTTCCAAAGACTTACTCAACCTCGTTCTGAGCAAAGTTGATCTAGTGGAGGCTCAAGGATCAAAGATTCTTATCCATATCTTTCAATCCGTCTTCCACGCGTTTCATTGTTCACCGCACTATCGTTCGGTTCGTCGTTTTGAACTCACAATTTACAGGGCCTTGCTCATAAGGTCATAGCTCTTCCACGTATGGAATCCAAGCTTCGCATAGAAGTCGACCAGTTCCGTCCAGTCAATGACTAGCTGGCGCATGCCGCGCTGCTGCAATTCAGCGATTCCCGCCTTGACCAGACCAAGACCGTATCCCTTGCCGCGATACTGATCATCAACACCAAGCGGCCCAATACCGCCAAGCGGCTCTTCGAACAATGGCGCCCAATACGTATTCTGCGCAATCAGCGGAGAATGCTCGTCATTGACCCGGCAGAAGCCGATCATTTCACTGCCTTGGAACAATCCTATGAATTCTCTTCCCTGTCCTCCGCGTTCCCAATAGCATTGTGCCTCATACAGCCATCTGCCCGGAAAGCAGCGACGGAAAAATGTCAACATTTCTTCCTCGTCCTCAGGCGTGAGCAACTTCACGATCGCTCCATCTGCAAATTCTGGAGTCACTATCAGATCGGTCTCATCTGAGGACAGCATGTCGCTAACCTCATAGAGCTGCTTGAATCCTCTCTTCTCTAGCCATTGACGGTGCATTGACAACGCTTTTGGGAGGCCCGGAACATAATGCCACGGATCACGTCCGATGAATACTTGAGACGCGCCAGCTTCACGCAATGCCTCTTCAGCCCGTCCGAGCAATTCAGAACCTATCCCCTTCCCCCTTGCTTCGGAACGAACGACAAGTGCCTGAATCCAGCCTCCTCCTTCTCCTAGCTTCATCTCGCGCTCTGTTTCCTGCCATTTCTTCGCGATGATAAATCCTAGAAGTCTGCCATCTGAATCTTGGGCGATCCAGGAGCCAGGCAAGTAAACGTTTACATCTCGAAAACTATTTTGCACGAACAGCTGTTGTCTCATTGGGAACAGGTCGCCCAGTTCACGGTTCCACAACTCGCACATCGGCTCCGCCCATGCTTCATTAAGTGGAATGACGTTCACATTTAACCCCTCCTACGATGAAGTCAATCGTCCCCGCCAATTGACTACATGGATGTCTGTTAGTATGTTATTAAAATATAATTACAAGATTATTATAGGTAATCTGAAATATTACTTCAACATCTTTTCCGCAAAATAGTCTACGACGTGCATGACCTTCACTTGCTCAGCTACGCCATCCCGTTCTACGCCTACCTTCATTTGCATTAAGCAGCCCGGGTTGCTTGTCAGGATAATCGAAGCCTGTGTCTCGCGAACAGCATCCATCTTCCGATCAACAATCGAGTTAGCCATGTCTGGCTGTACAATGTTGTAAATACCAGCGGATCCACAGCATACATCCGCGCCTTCCAGCTCTTTGTATCGGATGCCAGGAATGCGGCGAATAAGCTGTCTTGGCCCATTGGAAGCCCGCATAACGTTCCGCAAATGGCAGGAATCCTGATAGGTTACCGTTTCAGATGGTTCGGATGATTCAGCAGTCCCACAGTTGCCTTGCGGCATTACCGGAAGATTGCTCCAACGCTGTGAACGCATAAGCAAGTCACTGATATCCTTCACTTGCTTTGCGAATTTCTTAGCCGGCTCCACCCATTCCGACTCTTCTTTCAGCAAATGATCATACTCTACAAGCAACGCTCCACATCCGCCTGCATTAGAGGCAATATAATCAACACCCGCATCACGGAACGCCTCAATATTTTGCTTCGCCAAATCCCTAGCTGTAGCCGTATCACTTCCGCCATGAGCGAACAAAGCTCCACAGCAGCCTTGGGATTCCGGAATGATGACATCATAGCCGGATTCGGTTAGCAATCGGATTGTATTCACATTCGTTTCAGTGAACAAGACGTCCATAATACACCCACGGAATAACCCTACTGTGCCGAGCTTTTCGCCTTTGGCCAGGAAGTGACGGCCACCAGCCCGCTTCACTACACCTTGGCTGTCCGCTTCAGGCAGGATGCGCTCCATCATTTGCATTTGTGGAGGAAGCCAGCGTAGCAAGTTCTTCTTCCGTGCAAAACCCTGCAATCCCGAACGCTGATACGTTTGCAGAAGCTTACTCATCCGCAACAGACGATTGTGCTTCATAAATACAGGGCGCGCGATGCGATTCAATCCCTTAACCGCAACCGGCGGCTTATTGTGCGCATGCATGGCTTCTTTCGTCTGCTCAAGCAGCTGACCGTATTTCACATCCGACGGACATACAGGCTCGCAGGCTCTACAGCCCAAGCACAAGTTCATCTGTTTCTGGAAAGATTCATCCGGTTCCATAATGCCATCTGCTACTGCCTTCATGAGTGCAATTCGTCCACGAGGGGAAGCAGCTTCCAATCCAGTCTCTTGATAAGTCGGGCAAGTCGGCTGACAAAATCCACAGCGCATACAGTTCATCAACTGCTCATAATCGAGCGTCTTCACGAGTTCTTTCTGCAGCGGATTGTTTGTCTTCTCTAGTTGTTGTTGACTCATCGGGAAACCACCAACCTTTTGCGAGCAGCCTTAGCAAATATCTTGCCTGGATTCATAATTCCATTCGGATCGAACACTTGCTTAATGCCTTTCATCACGTCGATGCCTGTAGATCCAACCTTCCATTCAAGATATGGAGCCTTCACCGTTCCAACTCCGTGCTCACCGGTAATCGTGCCGCCCAAGCGAATCGCTTCCTCGAAAATGTCCGCGAACGCTTGCTCAACACGGTGGATCTCATCCTCATTCCGTGCATCTGTCGGGCAGGTTGGATGAAGATTGCCGTCTCCCGCATGACCGAACGTACAAATATTCACCCCATATTGCTCTGCAATACGATTGATGGCCAGTACCATTTCCGCAATCTTCGAGCGCGGTACGGTCGCATCCTCCAAAATTGTCGTTGGGCGAATACGCGCCAATGTGGACAATGCGCTGCGGCGTGCCTTCATCAGCTGTTCAGCCTCAATTTCATCCTTCGCAGTCTGAACGCGATCTGCACCTTCCTCACTGCATATCTTCGCAATCGCTTCCATATCGCGCATGACAACGTTCTCATCTTGACCGTCCTGTTCAATAAGCAGAACTGCCTGCATGTCTGTTGGAAGCCCTATATGATTATACTCCTCAACCACGCGAATCGTCGGCTGATCCATGAATTCAAGTGTGGCTGGGATGATGCCAGCGCCTACAATCCGTGACACGCTGCGGGCAGCAGCATAAATATCTTTATAGGATACGAGCATTGTCTTGCGGATACCTGGTGCGGGCAGCAGCTTAACCGTTGCCTCTGTAATCAACGCAAGCGTTCCTTCGGAGCCTACTAACAGCTTCGTTAAATCGTAGCCTGCTACATCCTTGTACAACTTGCCTCCCGTGCGGATCACTTCGCCATTCGGCAGTACCGCCTCGAGTGCAATCACATAATCCTTCGTCGTTCCGTATTTCAAACCGCGCAGGCCGCCGGCCCCTTCCATGATATTGCCGCCCAAGGTTGAGATGGACATGCTGCTAGGGTCAGGCGGATAGAACAGTCCACGCTTCTCCACTTCCCGATGGAACGTCTTCGTGTTCAAGCCAGGCTGGAAGGTTGCCGTAAGGTTCTCGGTGTCCATTTCAATGAGCTTATTCATACGAGTCATGGCTACGACGATTCCCCCTGCTACAGGGACAGTTCCGCCACACAGGTTGCTTGCAGCGCCCCTAGGAACAATGGGAATACGGTATTCGTTCGCCGTGCGCAAGATCTCCTGCACGTCTGCTGTCGATTCCGGATATACAACAGCATCAGGCAGAGACTGCATCATCGGTGTAGCATCATAAGAATGCGTGACCAAGCTCTCCTTATCATCGCGATACCGCTCTGGCCCAAGCAGCTTGAGCAGTCGCTCGCGTGCTTCAATCGTTATCATGAATGAACTCCTCCTTGGTCTCTTGGATACGAGTCAACATCTGAAGTGAACGATTCAACAGTCTTCTCCACATCTGCTGAATTGTTCAGGTCATCTGATGACTTTTAGCATATTATAACGTATGATTGAGACAAATGTCACTCGATTTCGAAAAATAATTTTATAATATTTATTATTTTTGATTTAATATTTCAGAGAGAGGGGTTCACAGCAACATGACCGAATTTCGATTAAAAAAGGGCTCGGAGCTCATTCAAGAACATTTACTAGAGCAGCTGCGTGGAGGAATTTATATGCCCGGCGACAAGCTGCCTTCTGTCGAAGCACTTGCTCAACAATATGCAGTAGGTCGTTCTACCATACGCGAGGCCCTTAGCGCACTTAAGGCGATGGGTTGGCTTGATATCCGTCACGGTGGCGGAACCTTTGTACGTAAGTATGAGCAAACACCATCTGAACAGCTGCAAGGATGGCTTACCGATGTGGAGTCTGTGAAGTCACTGATAGAGGTTCGTAAGATGATAGAGGTTGGATCAGCTGGACTCGCAGCCAAAAGACGTACATCCGCTGATTTGCAGGCTATGGCTACGTGTCTGCATCGTATGGAGAAGCATCTGGAGGATGAAGAAGCTAGTCAGCATGATGACTTCCTGTTCCATGTTCTGCTGGCTGAGGCCAGTCACAATGAAGTGCTTATTCCGATGCTGCAAATGTTCCATCAGAAATGTGCTGAGCATATGGGCGAGACTAGACGCATGTGGTTGTTCGGAGAGCGTTCCTCCACCACTCAGCTTCTGGAAGAGCATCGGCGAATCTACGAGGCAATTGACGCGCAGGATGACAAACTCGCGTCTCACCGCATGCTCGAGCATTTATCCAAAATCGAAGCACGACTGGATTGAAGGCAAGAGGGCGGTATAATCATATTGCCATACGCAATCAGCTACACAGCCATGCTAGTGAACAGTAAGCGATGAAGCACATTACATATTCAGTGATGGGCGCATTCGAGTTTAACAAGGAGCGTTTAGCAAAGTAAAGGTATTTGGCATTTTGAAAGCATCGAAGGACATCAAGATGTTATTGAAAGCGACCTTCCATCATAAGAGAAACAAAGCGGAATGATGAGAGCTTCAATTCATCCAGTCTAGTATTATTATTTTTTTAAAATAGTTATTAAAAAGAAAGATCATCCATGCTATAATGTTAAAATTATGAAATTGCATAGGATGTGAGACGCATTGAATCGTTCGTTCTACTCGCTTCTATCCAGCAGATCCTTCGCTAATCTCGCAGGGGCTCTGTACATGATGACATTGATTGCAGCAGTCTACCAAATGACGGATTCAGCTGCCTTTGCCGGAGCCGTGTCCTTTGTCCGTTCAATGGCGATACTGGCGAGCAGCTTCATGCTGCCAATCTGGTACCGCCGCATGAGTATCGCTCATGTTACGCGATTGTTTTTGCTTTTGCAATTCGCATTATCAGCCGTTGTCGCATTCTCTATATCGCCACTTGCATCAATGTTATCGACAACACAGTTTCTCGCCTATTCTTTCTGTGCCATAGTTGGTATCGGATACGTAGAAGGCTGTGCTTCTGCAGCGGCAAACGCCTTATATCCCCGCCTAGTTGAAGAGGATAAGAGAGTTCACGCCAATAGCCTTGTTTCGACCAGTATGCAAATGCTGTCTCTGCTTGGATGGACTATGGGGGGAATTCTCGTCGCTAAGCTTGGACATTCCCTTGTTCTTCAATTGTCTGCAGGCCTTCTCTTTCTTGGTTGTCTCTGTATCTTGCGATTGTCGCACAATCAAGAATCAAGTGTAGGCGCAGATAAGAAATCTCATTCCATTATGGCCGGCTGGACGTACCTGTTCACACATCCGAAGCTGCGCGTTATTACGTGGATGGACATCTTGGAGGGAGTTGCAGGCGGAATATGGATTGGCGGTGTGACACTCGTCTTTGCGCAAGAGGTGCTTCATAAGGATGAAGCCTGGTGGGGATATATTAATGCTGCCTATTACGCGGGAACGATTCTCGGCGGACTCCTTACACTGAAACTGTCTGCACGCATTCATAAACATCTAGTCGGCACAATTCTGATCGGATCATTTGGAGTTAGCTTACTCGTATACGGATATGCATGGAATACGCAAGCATTTGTCGCTTTAGCTATCGTAGTTCTGATGGGTCCATTTTATCAGCTGCGAGATATTGCCCAGCGTACCTATGTGCAGCACATCACCCCACTTGATGAGCAGCCGCATGTATTTGCCGCTCAGAGCACCATCTCATACATATTGTTCGGAGTTTCCGTACTGTTCGCCGGAACAATCTCCGATATTTGGGGAGCACAGGCCGTATATATCGTTGGCGGCACGATGTATCTGCTGTCTTCCGTTACAGGATTTTTATTGCGTCGCAAGCAAGGAGCTTCAATCTCGGAGGACAATCCCCCTTACTCCACCTGACTCGCAAAAAAATGCTGTCAATAATGAAGAAGACGGAGAGCCACTTCAGGTTCCCCGTCTTTGCGTCGTCCACATTTATTCACTTATATATTGCGGTGCAATGAAATCAGCTAACCAGATCGTATGATTGCCGTGATAGAATAAAGTTCCTTCATGCGCGGCTCTCGCCGCATCAATGACAAGTATTACAGGGCTACTGTCCTTTCGTCTTCCTACAACCATGGCCGTCTCTTGATCCGCAGACAGGTGAACATACTGTCTCGCCATGGGGTGCAGTCCTTCTCTGCGTATTTGGTCTACGATGCGCCGAGACGTTCCGTGATACAGCATGTCTGGCGGATGAGCAGCGCTTTTCTTTATTTTGTGCGGTATCGAATGGCCATACAATGCTCGAATCCTTCCATCCAGCACCTCGAACCTTTTCTTGTCTGACCGCTCAATCATTCTTACAAAGTCTGTCTCTAGCAAACTTCGCCCTGGATGGCTGAAGTGAAGTGCATGGGAAAGTTGTTCAACCCCCACCCAGCCCTCTTCATCCATCTCCAACTCATACTCCCATGGCGCATGACGAAGCGCGTAAGAAACCTCCTTACTTAATCTCGCGTATTCCACAGGCTCACCATCCTATATTGGAATGATATGCTTACTATTATATCATTAGATTCAACATTCACCTATGAGAGTTGGGCGCGAGCTAGGAACGAATCTTACGTTCTCTGCGCAATAAGTAGAGGAAATACGGAGCCCCGATTACGGCTGTCACTAACCCCGCCGGGAATTCGATTGGCGGAACGATAGCGCGTCCAAGCGTGTCGGCCATCAACACCAAGATGGCGCCTAATAAGCCCGATACGGGCAGGAGAATACCATGCTTGGCGCCAACAAGCCGGCGCGCCATATGCGGAGCGATCAAGCCTACGAAGCCAATCGCGCCGACAACCGCTACCGATACGCCTGCTAAGCCTACCGAAACAGCTACCAGCGCAAGACGAAGATGCTTCACCCGTTCTCCCAAGCCTGTCGCTACATCATCGCCCAAGCTCAGCACATCCAGCCTCGAAGCCAGCAGCAGCACAAGCGGGATTAGTCCCAGCATCCACGGCAGCACACCCATCACCTCGTCCCAGCCTCTGCCCCAAATGCTTCCGGTAAGCCAAATAAGTGCTGCATTGACGCTGACCGGATATTTGAACATGAAGTACTGGATGCCTGCATCGCACATCGCTCCAAGCGCTATGCCCGTCAGTGCCAGCGTCGTGGGACGAGCTCCGCACCTGTATACGAATGCAAATAGAAGCAAGGCTACCAAAGCCGCTCCTGCAAACGCGGATAAAGGCAGTGCGACTGCCGATGACCCGGGAAATAAAATAATGGTTGCACAAGCCGCCAGGCCTGCCCCCTTCGTAATTCCGATCACATCCGGAGAGGCCAGCGGATTCCGCAATACGCCCTGCAGGACAGCTCCTGATATAGCAAGTCCGGCACCCACAAGAACGGACAAGACGATTCTGGGCGAACGGTATTTGCCAAGGATGAACGCATGTTCCTTGCTATGCCCCAACATCGTCTCGATCACTTGGTTCGGCGTTATATAGACCGCCCCCACTCCAAGGCTGATCAGACCCATGATGAGAAGCAGCGCAACTATCGCGAGCACGACGAGCCGATGGCGGCGCACCATATTAGCAGATCTATTCATTGTGCTTCCCTCCTGCATATGCCAAGTACAAAAAGAATGGTGTTCCCAGCACCGCAGTGATAATCCCAATTGGCGCCTCATACGGATACGATATATAGCGTGAAGCAATATCCGCATACACCAGCAGAACCGATCCATACAGGGCGGAGCAAGGCAGTACATAACGCAGATCCACGCCGACCATCAGCCGGACGATATGCGGTACTAGCAAACCCACGAAACCAATCGGGCCGGCAACGGACACCGATCCTCCTGCCAAAATAATGACGAGCAGACCGCCGGCAAACCGCGTTGCCTCGATTCTTGCCCCAAGCCCCCTTGCTACATCATCCCCCATGCTCAGCATCGTTAACGGCTTCGCCAGAGCCATAGCACCCAGCAAGCCGATGCTTGCCCATGGAAGAAGCACACCAACATGATGCCAATTCCGATTACCTATCGCACCGACGAGCCAATAGAGAATGCTGTCCGTCGTGTTCTCATGAAACAAGATCAATCCTTGCGTGATCGACGAGAGAAAAAAATGGACGGTCATTCCAGCAATGGCAAGTCGGGCTGGCTTCAGATCTCCCCCTGCGCTGATGAAATATACGATAAAGCCGCCCAGGGCCGCTCCCGCAAATGCGGAATAAACAAGCTGCTGCTGGGTCAGCTCCGGCAGAAATACCGTTGATGCTACCACTATGAGCGAAGCGCCCGCATTGACGCCGAACACCTGCGGATTAGCAAGCGGGTTGCGTGTCATCACCTGCATGATCGTACCTGCGACTGCCAAGCTGGCACCGATTAGAATCGCGATCAGCGCACGGGGCAATCGAATCTCCTGAACGATAAGCATCTCCTTCGTTCTGTCCACGAAGAACAAAGCTTTCAACAAAGTAGGAAATGAAATCGAGGAGGAACCCAGCGACACATTGATCATGACCCCTGCCGATAATAATGCGAAGCCAAGCAGCAGTGACAGGCCGAACGCCTTGCTCCTTCCGCCGCGATGTAATCCCGTCATGCGTTACAATGCCTCCTTCTTTCTCGTTCCTAAGCAGACAAAAAGTAGGCGTTAACAAGTAACGCCTACCTCGCCCGCTTCCTGTTGCACAAATTATCTCGCCGCTTCCCCGCTGCCGTACAGTTTCGAAATTGCTTCTTCCATCATTAATTCCCCGGCAACGATGCCGCGCCAGCGTGTCCATAAATTGCGATCCACTTCAATGACCTTTTTGTTCTTCACGGCCTTCAGTTCTTGCCACAACGGATTTACGGACCACTCGTCCACGATCGTTTGCTCTCCGTCTGTCTTCATCAGGAACAAAATATCAGGATTGATATTCAGCAATTGCTCCAATGTCAGCTCCGCATAGGGTTCCTTCGGATCCTGTATCGCATTCATCAGACTGACCTTTTCCAATACAGCGCCGTCATAAGAGGATGAGGTATGCGCCTTGAAGCTTTCTTTGCGCAGGGCAGCCGACATGACGGTCTGCTTCTCGTCTGATGGTGACACTTTAGCCTTCAAGGCATTGATTTTATCTTTATGCTGCTCCAACCGCTTTTTCCCTTCCTCACTCATGTTCAAGGCATCCGCTATCGTCTGGAAGGAAGCCAAATTGTCTTCATAGCTAGCTTCTAGACTCTTCAGCACGATTGTAGGAGCAATTTGCTTCAAGTCTTCATAAATCGCTTTATGACGTTTCCAATCCGCGATAATCAAGTCCGGCTGCAGGGAGCTTATTACTTCCAGGCTTGGCTGCTTACGAGTCCCAACTGACGTATAATCTCCAATCTTATCCGCCAGACTCTTCAAAATTCGATCTTTATTTCCGTCATCGGCAATGCCGACAGGCTTCAAATTAAGTGATGCAAGTGCATCAACAAAGGAATATTCGAGCACAACGACCCGCTTGGGCGATCCTTTCACTTCTGTTGTACCAAGCTCATGCTTAATTTCTCGCACGGCTTCTGTTTCCTTAGCGGCTGGTTGATTTCCGCCGGCTTGGCCGCCCTCACTTGCTTGAGAGCCGCATCCCGCAATAAGAAGTACTGTGAATAAAATCGCTAGTATTGCTTGATATTTCTTTTTCAAAAGTTACTACCCCCTGGTGTCCAACATAAAGCTAAATACACTTACATCATTACTGAGAATCATTATCACCTGTACATCATATTGAGATTTGATCTAACTGTCAATATAATCTGAAAATGTAAATTATAGTATTTTATGGTAGTATTAATCCTGCTTATATTTCTATCTTCAATACATCTTCATTCGAACTTGATTTTGCAATCCCTTTTTCACGAACGTTCGTTTTGTGGTAAACTAACACTAACCTATTTTGAATCTTTTATTGTGAATAAGGGAGAAAGCCATCATGTATCCGGATATTCAGCATTTTAAGGCGGAGTTTTTCAAAGCTTTAGCGCATCCTCTTCGAATTAAGATACTTGAGATCTTATGTGAAGGGGATAAAACGGTTAACGAGATACAAGCCATACTTGGCACGGAAGGATCTTCTGTATCGCAGCAGTTGGCTGTTCTGCGCAATAAAAACGTGGTGTACGGCGTTAAGGATGGAACCTCTGTCATTTATTCCTTGCGTGACCCAATGATCAAGGATTTACTTGAAGTCGCGAAGCAAATATTCAACAATCACTTAGTCAATTCCATATCCATGTTGAAAAACATGAAAAACCAAGAATCATCCTAAAAAAGAGAGGAATATGAGTCCGTGACTCCTGTTTCCTCTCTTTTTTGTATAAAAGCATGCCACACCCCTTCCTATACCCTTTGACAGGTATGCAAAACACCTTTATCATTTTAAATATTCAAATAATCAAATATTTAGAAATGGTGGGTATTATACATGAAACCGTTGTGGTGCGGACGCTATGCCAACTACAGCTTCCAATCATTCAAGAAAGATATGATTGCAGGCTTAATTGTCGGTGTGGTTGCCATCCCATTAGGCATGGCATTTGCCATAGCCTCCGGCGTCAAGCCTGAATATGGCTTATATACGACGATTATCGCCGGATTTTTTATTTCGTTCCTTGGTGGATCCAAGTTTCAAATCGGAGGCCCTACAGGCGCATTTATTCCGATTTTGTTCGCCATTGTCATGCAATATGGATTTGAGAACCTGCTAATCGCTGGCTTCCTTGCAGGTATTATGCTTGTATTGATGGGATTGCTGCGCTTAGGAGCCGTGATACGTTTCATCCCGCGGCCTGTAACCATCGGTTTTACCTCAGGGATTGCCGTCATTATTTTTACAGGTCAAATTGCCGATTTTTTAGGGCTTCACTTAGAGAAGCAGGACAGCTTCATCGCCAATATGCGCGAGCTGATCATTCATATCCCAGCGTTCAACATCTACAGTGTTCTGACATCCTGTATTTGTCTTGCTGCCCTCCTTCTCGTGCCGAAGTATATGCCGAAGATTCCGGCTTCTCTAGTCGGTCTACTCTTAGCCAGCTTGGCAGCAGCCTGGTTGTATCCTGATCAGGTTGCTACGATTGGAACGACGTTCGGAACGATACCTAGCGGCATTCCAGCTTTCCACTGGCCAGCGCTAAGCTGGGATCGTATCATTCTGCTGCTTCAGCCAGCATTCGTCATTGCACTGCTCGGCGGAGTGGAATCTCTGTTATCCGCGCTTGTTGCCGACAGCATGACAGGTGAAAGACACAACAGCAATCGCGAACTGATCGGGCAAGGCATTGCGAATATGATCGCACCATTATTCGGGGGAATTCCTGCAACCGGTGCAATTGCTCGTACGGCTACCAATATACGCAGCGGAGCTGCTTCTCCGATTTCCGGGATGGTGCATGCCATCGTCGTACTGCTCGTGCTGCTATTTCTTGCTCCTTATGCTTCGGCAATCCCACTCGCTGCAATGGCACCGATATTGATGATGGTTGCCTGGAACATGAGCGAGCGTAAAACATTTGCGAAGATTGCACGTACCAAAACGGCAGATTCACTTATTTTATGTATTACCTTTTTGCTCACTGTGTTCACGAACCTGACAGTCGCCGTTCAAGCAGGTCTCGCGGTGTCCATTATTTTGTTCATCAAACGAATGAGTGAAGAAGTGAAGGTGAATAAAGTTCTGCCCGATCCGCAGGATCACAAAGCCAAAGTATCTGCGAGAGTCGTAAATGATGGACGAAAATGCCCGCAAATTAGTATCGTAAGCATCGAAGGAACGCTGTTTTTCGGTGCTGCTCATATGCTGGAGCAATCACTCGCATCACAATTCGAGGAAACTCCTCGTGTACTAATCTTGCGAATGGGGCGCGTGCCATATATGGATACAACAGCCGCTGCGCATCTATCTGCATTCGTTAGTCGCATCCGCCAGCATGGAGGCATCGTACTGATAACCGGCATTGCTCCCCAACCTGAAGGGATCATGAACAAAACGGGTCTGGCAACGATGATCGGGACTGAACATTTCTTCCAACGTACTGGAACTGCCATAGATTATGCACTGACTCGCATTGTTAACGTTCAATGCCAGGGCTGTACGCATTTTGCTTTTCGGGAATGCAGGCAATTATCAAATGTTCAGACTATGCCTGAACTGTCAAATCAGCCGCTTTCGCAGCGCAGCACTCTACAAATTTGATTTCGCCATACACAAGCTCATATTCAAAATACCTGTGATAACAAGAGGTAAGAGAAACCATTCCTTTTTCTCAACCAGCATCATCTTGCAAAAAAGGCGTCCCTAAGTGGGACGCCTTCTATCCGTATTCAGATTCGATTTAAGCTTGCTGATCATCCGCTTGCTCATCTTCTGCTTGCTCTGCTTCTGCAATCAATCCTGCGAACAAGGCATGGACGAACTGCTCGGAATCGAATTCCTGCAAATCCCCCATCTTCTCGCCGAGTCCGACCAGCTTCACAGGCAAGTTCAATTCTTGACGGATTGCTATGACGATACCGCCCTTCGCTGTGCCATCAAGCTTCGTGAGCACCAAACCAGTAACTCCACTCTTCTCGCCGAACAGCTTCGCTTGATTGAGAGCATTCTGCCCTGTGGTTGCATCAAGCACCATCAACACCTCATGTGGAGCGTCAGGTACTTCACGCTGAATGACACGGAAGATCTTGTTCAGTTCTTCCATCAGGTTCGACTTGTTCTGCAAGCGACCGGCCGTATCGCAGAGCAGCACATCAACATTGCGCTGCTTCGCAGCCTGCACCGCATCGAACATCACCGCAGCAGGATCAGAGCCTGCCTGTTGCTTAATGACATCGACTCCTGCACGCTGGCCCCATACTTCCAATTGCTCAATTGCCCCGGCACGGAATGTGTCTCCGGCAGCGAGAAGGACAGATTTACCTTCCTGCTTGAACCGATGTGCCAATTTTCCGATCGTAGTCGTCTTGCCGACACCGTTGACACCAACGAACAAAATAACCGTCATGCCATTCGGATTCATATTCAGCTTGCTTGTATCATCGCCACGCAGAAGCCCGACAAGCTTCTCGGACAATACCGGCTGCAGCTCAGCTGCTTCCTCGATTTTACGCTTCTTCACCTCAGCGCGAAGCTCATCAATCAAGTTCATAACCGTTGTCACACCAACATCGGCACCGATTAAGATTTCTTCAAGTTCTTCATAGAAAGCTTCATCAATCTTTTTGCGCCGCGTAATAAGCTCCGTTACTTTCTCCACGAGCCCTTTGCGAGTTTTCTCCAAGCCTTCCTTGAAAATATTCGTTACGGACTCGGTCTTTGCCGCGATGCTTTCCTTCAGCTTCTTAAAAAAACTCATGTCCTTCCCCGCCCCTTATGCAATGATTGCTTCGTCATCTTCCAACTTCACGGATACGAGCTTCGATACGCCGCCCTCTTCCATCGTGACACCGTACAGTACATCAGCTTCTTCCATCGTCCCTTTGCGATGCGTGACGACGATAAACTGAGTCTGCTCGGAGAATTCACGCAAATATTGGGCGAAGCGTGTAACGTTTGCTTCATCGAGTGCCGCTTCAACCTCATCAAGCACGCAGAACGGCACTGGCTTCACATGCAATATCGCAAATAGCAGCGCCATTGCTGTCAATGCACGCTCACCGCCGGACAACAGCTGTAAATTTTGCAGCTTCTTGCCTGGTGGCTGCGCCACAATGTCAATCCCCGTTTCCAGTATATGTTCCGGATCAATCAGAACGAGATCAGCCCGTCCACCGCCGAACAGCTTGGAGAACACGACTACGAACTGTTTGCGGATCGCATCGAATGTTGCTTTGAACCGCTTCGACATCTCGTCATCCATCTCGCGGATAACTTGATAGAGCGTCGTCTTCGCTTCAATCAGATCATTTTTCTGTTCACTGAGGAACTGATAGCGCTCATTCACACGTTCAAACTCATCGATCGCACCAAGGTTTACTTCGCCAAGTGCTGCAATCTGTTTCTTCAGATCGCGCACTTCCAGCTTCGCTTCCTCAATGTTCTCAGGTACTACGTATCGATGCTTCGCCAGTTCAAAGCTAATCTCGTACTCTTCACTGAGTTTGCGCAGCAAGTTATCCAGTTCAACATCAAGGCGATTCGCTTGAATCTCCGTCTGACGCATCGACTCCTCCACTTGCTTCAGCTCCGTACGCTGCTCCTTCGTATCGCTTTCTGCAAGCTCCAGTCTTGCCACACATTGCGCACGATCCGCACGTTTGAACTCAATCTGCTTGCCCGTTTCTTGTTTCTTCACATGGAAATGGTTCAAGTCTTCAGTCTGCTTCATCGTCTCACGCTCAGCGGTCTCCAGATCAATCTGTACCTGAATCAACCCTTGCGTCAACTGCGTATACTCTTGTTCGTACGCCTTGGCTTCCTGCTCAGAGCGTGTCAACTGCTCCTGCAGCGAGAAAGATTCCTGATCGAGCTTCCCTTGACGAACCTTCAAGTCCGTAAGCTGCGATTGCAGCACTTCCTTCTCTGACTCGTTCGCCTTGCGTGCAGATTCAGCAGTCTCTATCGAGACATGCAGACGATCCTCATCAATCTTCAGCTCGTCAAGCCGAGCCTCCGCGGTACGACGCCCAGCGTCCAGCGTGGACATCTCCTCCGCAGCGTGTGTAAGCTCCTGCTGCTCCACCTCGAGCGCTTCTGCCAACTGGCGTTCTTCCTTCTCCAACTGCGCAATCTCGCTCGCCAGCTGCTGCTCATTGATGCGCTTCGTCTCGCCTTGCTCGCGGAGGTCATCGAGCCGCTTCAGTCCTGTCGTTGTGCGCTGCTTCAGCTCCGTATACGTCTCCGTCAGCTTGGCAAGCTGCTTATCAGCTTCCTTAATATCTGCTTCCAGCTGTTCCAATTGACGCTGGCGTCCGAGCAGGTTCGCGCTCTTCTTATTCAAGCTTCCGCCTGTCATTGAGCCGCCGGCATTGACAACATCGCCTTCAAGCGTCACCACACGATAACGGTACTGCAGCTTCGCCGCAATTCGGTTCGCATCTTCCAGCGATTTCGCAATGACCACATTGCCGAGCAAGCTGCCGACAATACTTGCATACATGTCGTCCGACTTTACCAAATCCGCCGCTACACCTACAAAGCCTTCCGTACCATTCACAATACGACGATCTGTCTCATGTAAGGTGCGTGGTCGAATAACATCCAGCGGCAAGAATGTCGCACGTCCTAATTGACGCTGCTTCAGGAACATGATGGCATTCCGCGATACCGTCTCATTCTCCATAACGATATGCTGTAAGGCTGCGCCAAGTGCAGTCTCAATCGCCGTCTCCAATTGCTCTGGCACACGGATCAATTCCGCAACCGCACCATGTACGCCCTGCAATCCATTCGGTCGACGTGCAACCTTAAGCACTTCCCGTACGCCGAGCATGAATCCGTCAAAGTCATTTTGCAGCTCCTGCATCGTATCACGACGAGACACCATTGCATCGGCTTTTTGCTGCCATTTGCGCACAGCCTGCTCCGTCTCGGAGAGAAGCGACTCATCCTGCTTCAACTGCTCACTCTCTGTAAGATAACGATTACGAATGTACGCCAAATCTCCTGTTAGCGTTTCACTGCGGCGCTTGGCATCTTCGACCTTCTTCTGAAGATCCTTCTGCTCCTGCTCGCGCTTGTTGCGTGCTGTATTCATTTTATCGAGACGCTTTTGCAGGGATTCCTTCTGCTGGTCATAGTAGCGAATATCATTGCGCTGCTGCGCCATTTGATTCATTACTTCGAGCAGCTGACCCTTCAAGCTCTCTTCCGCGTCTGAGCTTGTCCCGCCAGCTACGCCAGCAAGCCGTGTCTCTTCGGCAACGATAAGTCCGCGAATTTCAGCCAGTTCAGTCTGCAAGGCCAACAGCTTCTCGCGAACAGATTGCACTTCCAACTGCTTCGCACGCATTCGTTCCGAAGTCGTCGTCAGCGTTGTCTTCATCTGCTGCTCATTGGACGTCAGATTCCGCTTGCGCTCCCTCAGAACCTCGCCTTGTCCTTCGCACTTCTCATACTCCTCACTGTAATGAAGAAGCGTTGCCTGGAGCTTCTCGAGCTCCTCTTCCAGCTTGCGAAGCTCAATGCGGTGCACTTCCAGCTTGGCATCATGCTCGCTTACTACCGTTGACAAGGACAATTCACGTTCCTTCAACTGTCCTAGCTTCTCGTTCGCCTGTTGCCAAGTGATGTGAAGCTCCTCAATTTGATGAACGTAAACTGCAATTTCTTTGTTCTTCAACCATTCACGAAGCTGCTTATAGTGTCTAGCCTTCTCAGACTGCTCCTTAAGCGGCCCGATCTGATCCTCTAATTCCACCACAAGATCGTGAATGCGGAGCAAGTTCTGCTCGGTCTCATCCAGCTTCTTCTTCGCGTCTCGCTTCCGAGACTTGTATTTCACAATCCCAGACGCCTCTTCGAATATCCCACGACGATCTTCTGAACGAGTACTGAGGATTTCTTCAATTCGGCCTTGTCCGATAATGGAATATGCTTCTTTCCCGATTCCTGTGTCCATGAACAGTTCGGTGATATCCTTCAATCGACAAGCTTGCTTATTAATAAAATATTCACTGTCGCCGCTTCGATGCACACGACGTGTCACCGTCACTTCATTGAAATCAAGCGGAAGTGTCTCATCGCTGTTATCGAGCGTTAAGGACACTTCTCCATAGTTCACTGCTTTGCGCGCATCACTGCCTGCAAAGATAATGTCTTCCATCTTGCCGCCGCGAAGTGACTTGGCGCTCTGTTCCCCGAGCACCCAACGGATTGCGTCAGAGATATTACTCTTTCCGCTGCCGTTTGGGCCGACAACGCCGGTGATTCCCTGGACGAACTCTAATTCCGTCCGATCCGCGAACGATTTAAAGCCCGCCAGTTCTAACCTTTTTAAGAACATCGTTCTACGATCACCTCAACGATTATTGTACCATATCGCGAATCCGAATCGTCGCATGGACATGCTGTCAAATTTCCGCGCGGTAACGTAGCTTCGGACAAAGAAAGAGCAAAAACCAGCCTGTAAGCAGCTCCAATTCCGCTCGCTTCGCGCGCTGTTCTTTGCTCTTTCTGCGAAACTGGCCGACGCACGCGCCGGCCTTACAGTACGTTATGATTTCGGAATGACTAATTGCTCGAGCGCCTGTGCCGCGGCTTGTTGTTCCGCTTCTTTCTTCGAGCGGCCAACTCCGCGACCTAAACATTCGTCACCCATACATACTTCAGATACGAATTCACGTTCATGTGCTGGGCCGCGCTCTTCGATAATTCGATATTCGAGCGAACCCAAATTGTGATGCTGCGTCAATTCCTGCAGCTGTGTCTTGTAATCATTCGTCTGCAGCTTGCCGTCAAGCGTGATTTGCGGGAAAATATGCTCGCGCAGAAAATCCCGCACCACCTCTAAGCCTTGATCCAAATAGAGCGCGCCGATGAACGATTCAAAAACATCCGCCAACAATGCGGGACGCGTACGTCCTCCCGTCAGCTCCTCTCCCTTGCCTAACAGAACATACTTGCCGAAACCAAGCTGGTTAGCAAATTTGACAAGAGATGGCTCACAGACGATGGAAGCACGCATCTTGGTCAACTCCCCTTCGGGCCGTGTCGGACATCGGTGATACAAAAATTCTGACACCGTCAGCTCCAACACAGCATCGCCCAAAAATTCAAGGCGTTCGTTGTCTTGGTGCTGGCCGAAGCGGTGTTCGTTCACATAGGAAGCATGGGTGAACGCTTGTTTCAACAGCTGTCTGTTCCGAAAATGAATGTTCAGTTTCTGTTGTAACTGCTTCAATTCTACACTCAACTGTCTGACTCCTTATGCTTCGTATTTCTTCAAGACAATTGTAGCGTTATGTCCGCCGAAGCCAAATGAGTTGGACATCGCTACTTGTACATCAGCTTTACGAGCTACGTTCGGAACGTAATCGAGGTCACATTCCGGATCCTGATTTTCCAGGTTGATCGTCGGCGGAATCATGCCATGCTGCAGTACCAAGCTGCAAATGACTGCCTCTACGCCGCCTGCTGCACCGAGAAGATGCCCTGTCATGGATTTCGTTGAACTCACTGCTGTCTTATAAGCATGGTCGCCTAGCGCTGACTTGATCGCTTTCGTCTCCGAACGATCTCCTACTGGAGTCGAGGTACCATGTGCGTTGATGTAATCAATCTGCTCTGGTGCCAATTCGCCATCCGCCAGCGCACGAGTCATGCACAATGCTGCTCCTGTTGGGTCAGGCTCTGTCATATGGTGAGCGTCACCGCTCATCCCATAGCCAGCCACTTCCCCATAGATACGAGCGCCGCGTGCTAGAGCATGCTCCAGCGACTCCAGAACAAGTACGCCTGCTCCTTCGCCCATAACGAAACCGTCACGGTCTACATCGAATGGGCGGCTAGCGCGCTCTGGCTCATCGTTGCGAGTCGACATCGCACGCATCGCGCAGAAGCCTGCCATACCGATCGGACGGATCGTCGCTTCTGCTCCGCCACAGATCATTACATCCGCGTCGCCGCGCTGAATAATCTTGTATGCGTCGCCAATGGAATGCGTCCCCGTCGCACATGCGGATACAGCTGCTGTATTCGGTCCGCGAGCTCCAACAGTGATGGAGACTTGGCCAGATGCCATGTTCGCAATCATCATCGGAATGAAGAATGGACTAACGCGCTTAACGCCTTTTTCCATCAATACCGTATGCTGATCTTCCCATGTGCCAAGACCACCAATACCGGATCCGACGATAACGCCAACACGATCTGGATTCGTCTGTTCTCTTACGTCCAGCTTCGCGTCTTCCAAGGCGTTCTTACTTGCAGCTACTGCGAATTGAACAAATCGATCCATACGCCTTGTTTCTTTTTTATCCATGAAATCTTCTGGATTGAAATCCTTCACGGAAGCGGCAATTTGCGTCGGATAATCGGTAACATCAAACGCTTCTATGTGAGATACTCCAGACTTCCCTTCCAACAGGTTATTCCAGAATGTCTCAATATCCGAGCCGAGAGCGGTCACGACACCCATGCCGGTCACTACAACCCTGTGCTTCAATCAGAATCACCTCTACTTCTGCAGTTCAAGCTTCTATATGATGGAGAATGCGGCATACCGCCGCATTCAGATATTGCAATAATGAGGAGAAGTCCCGTTAACGAAGAACGGGACTCAGTAACTTAGGTATGAGATTGTATGTAATTCACTACTTCTCCAACCGAAGTAATTTTCTCCGCGTCTTCATCAGAGATTTCCATATCAAACTCATCTTCCAATTCCATCACCAATTCCACAACATCGAGGGAATCAGCGCCAAGATCCTCCTTGAAAGATGCTTCAAGCGTTACTTCTGCCTCATCAACGCCAAGGCGTTCAACGATGATGCGCTTTACACGCTCCAACACTTCTGCTGACATCCGGTTCACCTCCTCTTTGGTATTATACGAAAAAACATTGTAAATTGCCATATCAAAACGGCTTGCTGGTAGAAACGACCCGATCTCTCACAGTCGTTTCCACTTATTAGGGAAAAGATGCTTTATTGCTGATCGCTCAACACTTATGCACACCCACCCATTATATCGCTTAACGTTCATGCTGCCATGAACGGAGAAGCCTCCTACATGTACATGCCGCCATCCACATGGATCGTCTGGCCTGTCATATATTCCGCATCATCAGATGCCAAGAAGCGAACTGCCTTCGCAATATGCTCTGGCTGACCTAGACGATTAAGCGGGATCTGACTAAGCAGCTGCCCCTTCATCTCTTCAGACAGTGCATCCGTCATATCTGTCTCAATAAAGCCTGGCGCCACACAGTTGACGGTAATGCCACGGGATGCAAGCTCGCGCGCAGACGCCTTAGTAAGGCCGATTACACCAGCTTTAGCTGCTACATAGTTGGCTTGACCCGGATTGCCAATTACACCTACGACGGACGAGATATTAATAATGCGGCCAGAGCGCTGTTTCATCATCGGACGAGTCACTGCCTTTACGCAATTGAATACACCCTTCAAATTCGTCTCAATGACTTGATCAAACTCTTCTTCCTTCATCCGCATAATTAAATTATCTCTTGTAATTCCGGCATTATTCACCAATATGTCAATACGGCCAAATTGATCCAACGCTGTCTTTACAAGAAGATCCGCCTCTTCTGTCTTGCCCACATTTGCTTGAACGGTGATGGCTCTGCGTCCCATTGCCTCGATCGCAGCTGCAGTATCCTTAGCTGCCGCTTCGCTGCCTGCATAGTTCACAACAACATCTGCACCAGCCTCAGCCAGACTTAGTGCAATTGCTCGTCCTATGCCGCGAGAAGCGCCTGTGACAACCGCCACTTTGCCTTCAAAGCTCGACATGGTCATGTTCCTCCCTTATACTTGCCCGGGCGTATTCCGCAGCGGGTTACGCCCAGCATCACTAGAATGATAATTGCAGACATAAGATAGATATAGAATATCGATTGTATGAATAACTGCAATTATTCTGCAAGGTACGCTTCTATGGCTGCTAGGCTATTGATCGATACAATCTTCACCGAACGGTCTATCTTCTTAATCAGTCCAGCAAGAACGGAGCCTGAACCCAGCTCAATGAATGTATCAACGCCCTGCTCGATCATATAGCGCACACTGTCTTCCCACAATACTGGCGAGAACACTTGCTCTACGAGCAGCTCACGAAGTAGCTCGCCCGCTTCCTCTGGACGTGCAGATACATTGGCCACAACCGGTACAGAAGCATCTTGGAAGGCAACGGTCTTCAAGACTTCGCCCAGTCGTTCTGCTGCTGGCTTCATTAACAGCGAATGGAATGGCCCGCTAACCTCTAGTTGTTTTACACGTTTAGCGCCAGCCTCTTTCCCACGTTCGGCAACCGCCGCTACACCCTCCGCTGTACCTGATACAACGATTTGGCCAGGACAGTTTACGTTCGCCATCTCTACTGAACCTGTTGTTCGGCTAATATCATCACACAGCGCTCCCAACTGCTCGCGCTCTGCACCTAATACAGCCGCCATGGCACCTTGTCCATGCGGAACAGCCTGCTCCATGAATTGTCCGCGCTGCCGCACAATTGCGACTGCATCCTCGAAGGATAGTACCCCCGCTACAACAAGCGCACTATATTCACCCAAGCTGTGTCCTGCGACGAAGTCTGGACGAACACCAGACGCTTCAAACGCGCGATACAGTGCATAGCTCGTAGCAAGAAGCGCTGGCTGCGTGTTTGCTGTCTGCTTCAAGTCTTCCTCTGGCCCATTGAATACGAGCTCCTTCAGAGGGAATCCAAGTACCTGCTCTGCTGTATCGAAAGCCTCCTGTGCAGCAGGAACGGCCTCATAGACGTCCTTGCCCATACCAACCGCTTGAGCACCTTGTCCAGGAAAAACGAATGCAATTTTACCCAAGATTGTCCACTCCTTAATTTATCCATGAATGAGTATAAATCAGAACTGTGTTTTCCTTAATCACGGAGAAGGACATCCCTCTACCAAACGATAACCGAAGCTCCCCATGTCAAGCCGCCGCCGAAGCCAACGAGCAGGATCGTGTCTCCCTCTTGAATGCGGCCTTGCTCTGCAGCCTCTGCAAGTGCAAGCGGGATAGAAGCTGCCGACGTATTCGCATAGTAAGGCAAATTAATAACGCATTTGTCCTCCGACAGGTTCAGCCGCTCCAGAGCTGCATGGATAATCCGCGTATTCGCCTGGTGTGGAACCATCAAGCTAACATCTTCCTTTTTCTTCCCTGCCTTCTCAAGCGCTTCTTCTGCCGCATTTCCCATAATGCGAACAGCGAACTTGAATACTTCGCGACCGTTCATATAAAGATAATGGCGCTTGTTTTCAACCGTCTCCGCCGACGCAGGCATACGCGAACCACCGGCTTCAATTTTCAGAAGTTCACCGCCATTGCCGTCCGCGCCAAGCACGAAGGATTGGAATCCTCGGCCTTCCGGTACTGGACCAAGCACCGCTGCACCCGCACCATCTCCGAACAGGATGCAAGTATTGCGATCCGTGTAATCCGTAATGCGCGACAAGCATTCTGCACCGATTACAAGTGCGTACTTGTATGTGCCCATTGCAATAAAGTTGCTTGCGTTAGCAAGTCCATATACAAATCCAGAGCATGCTGCTGACAAATCAAATGCTGCCGCTTTCGTCGCTCCAAGCCGCTTCTGAACAAGACAAGCGGTGGACGGGAATGACATATCTGGTGTAACAGTAGCTACGACAATCAAGTCCAATTCTTCTGCTGAGATGCCCGCCGCTTCCAGTGCCTTCTCCGCTGCATAAAAAGCCAAGTCAGAGGTTGCCTCATGCTCTGCCGCGATCCGACGCTCTTTAATTCCCGTTCGTGATACAATCCACTCATCGTTTGTATCGACCATTTTCTCCATGTCCGCATTTGTCAACACACGTTCGGGTACGTACTTACCTGTCCCAATGATTCCTACTGACCGTAAGCTCATCACGCATCACTCACTTCCCACTGTTAGTTCCGCCGACTCCCATAGAAATCGTCTCAATCAAATCATTTTGCAGCGCTAAACGTGCTTGCCGAACCGCATTATGAACGGCTCGCGCATCTGAAGAGCCGTGCGCCTTAATTACAAGTCCGTTCAAGCCTAACAGCGGAGCTCCGCCATGTTCCTTGTAATCCATCGTCTTGCGCAAGCCCTTAAGTGCTGGCATCAACATCGCTGCCGCAAGCTTCGTATACCATGTACGCGTGAACTCCCGCTTCAACACGCCAAATAATGAGCTTGCCGTTCCTTCCAGCGATTTCAACATGACATTGCCAGCAAATCCATCGCACACGAGTACGTCACAAGTACTCTCCAATACGTCTCTGGCTTCGACATTGCCTACGAATTGAATCGGCAGCTCCGCGAGCAGCGGATAGACCTGCTTCGTCAATTCATTGCCCTTCATCGCCTCTGTACCTACGTTCAGCAGTCCGACGCGCGGCTTCGACATGCCATGTACCTTCTCGCGATAAATACTGCCCATCAAGGCATACTGCGCAAGATGCTCAGGCTTGGCATCCATGTTCGCACCCAAGTCCAGCGCTAGCACGCCTCTGCCATCCATCGTCGGGATCATTGGAGCCAGTGCAGGCCGCTCCACACCATTCATACGGCCTACAATGAGAAGCCCTGTCGTCATCAACGCTCCCGTATTGCCTGCCGATATCATACAATCCGCTTCACCTTCACGAACCATACGTCCCGCAACAACCATCGAGGCTTCCTTCTTGCGACGAACTGCCTTAACCGGTTCGTCATCCGCTTCAATTGTATCTGGCGCATGAATGATGCGCACATTCGATGGGGAAGTGGTCATATACGGAGTGAGCTTTGCTTCGTCTCCCACAAGCAGCAGTTCAACATCCGACCATTCCTTGGCTGCCGCCAATGCACCTTCTACATTGCTCTTCGGTGCATGATCTCCACCCATCGCATCAATGGCGATTCTCATGCAGTTCTCCTCCTTCGCTGCTAATCACCGTTCCTGCCGAACGATAAATGACAAAGTTCCCTTGGAACACCATTTCTTCTCCCACATAACTAAACACTTCCACCTTCGCCTTGCTTCGCTCGCCTGAAATTGAGCGTACATACGCTTTCGCGATACACTTCTCTCCCAGCTTCACGGAACGAAGAAAGCGAATATCCGCTGATGACGTTAATGCAATCTCGTCATTAATGACCGCAACCGCAAGCGAGTTCGCTTGCGCGAACAGATGATGACCGCGTGCGATATGTGTTCTTGAGAAGACGTGTTCATCACGGATTTCAAATATCGATATCCCGCTGCGATCCAGCTGCAGGTCAACAATATCACCAATAACTTCATGTAGCGGCAAGGATCTTACTTGATCGTAGGATTGCTCTGCCATTAGCTTCAATCGTTCCCTTAATTCAGGAATCCCGAGCTCCATCCGGTCAAGCCGAATCGTCTGGATACTCACCTTCAACTTGCGGGTTAATTCCTGATCAGTCACGAATGGATTCTCTTCAATGATTGCGGCCAGCTGCTGCTGACGCTGTCTCTTAGGTAAACGCTCGATGTCCCGCACCACCTTTGCTCTTTGCCCAATATGCTAAAGGCTTGGCTTGCCGCATAACTGCTGACTGTCCAACCCTTATGTATATCATAGATCATTTTCATCGATTTGAAAAAAGGTATTTAGAACCTGGTACTAAGAGTAGTATATATAAAAATGGGTCTAAAGGAAAGTACCAGTTTTTATACCCCTCTTTTCCTCCTAATATTATCCAGGGTAAGAGAACAAAAAAAGTAGCACCCGTGAGATCACGAAGTACTACTTTTCCTGCATAGATATCCGATTATTGTTTGATAATCTCTCTAGCTTTGTATGTTCCGCACACTTTGCATACATGGTGCGCCAATTTCAACTCACCGCATTGTTCGCATTTTACCATGCCCGGCACGGACAATTTGAAGTGCGTACGGCGCTTGTCACGACGTGTTTTCGACGTTCTTCTTTGAGGTACTGCCATGTTTACACCTCCTTACCCAAGTTACGTGTTATTTCTACTGTCAGCTTTCTATTTCTTAAAGAAATCTTGTAACCCCGCCAGTCTCGGGTCGATTCGCTCAGTCGAGCATCCGCATGGATGTTCGTTGCGGTTCGTGCCGCAAGTCGGGCACAAACCCTTGCACGTCTCGTCGCATAGCGGCGCATACGGCAAGTTCATTAAGAGCGCCTCTTCCACGTAAGGCTTCAAGTTGACAAGGTCGTCCGCCACCGTAATGACGTCCTCCTCATCCCCTTCAGCGGGAAGATCAGTAGAGTCCTTCAGCTTGAACTGCTCATCAAACGGAATAACGTACGTCTCGGTAAACGATGTTAAACAACGCGAGCATTGCAGTTCCATCTTAGCGGTCAGCTTGCCATGAGCTCGAGCGAACCCATCACCTTCCGCCTTTACCGACAGTTCGACATGAACCGGTTCAGAAATGGTAACATCAGAGCGCTCACGCGCTACCTCGTCGGCACGAAATGCCGTATTAATCTGCGTTTCCCCTCTACCAGCAGTTATGTCTCGAAATCGAAATTCCATACTATCACTCCAAACAAACAAAATTAATTATAGCGATTAACGTCATGCTTTGTCAACCAAATTCGTTTGACAGTTTGCCAGAGCCGGAGCGCGATTCCCCTTCCTATGGAAAACCATTCAATCATGGTATGATTTGATTATCAACACCCGTGGATTGTCTGGGAAAGAGATCCGTCAATAAGCATTCAATGCATCTACTTTAGATACTATTGAGATACCATATTACCGCATTCAGCGCCTGAAAGGAAGAGACGTGAATGAGAACGCTCGGAATCGTCGTTGAATACAATCCGATGCATAACGGTCATGTATATCATCTCCAGCAATCGAAAAAAGTTTCAAATTGCGACGCAGTGGTCGCTGTCATGAGCGGACATTTCCTACAGCGTGGCGAACCAGCCTTGACCGATAAATGGTCGCGAACGGATATGGCACTTGCAAATGGCGTCGACCTTGTCCTCGAATTGCCTGTTGCCTACGCTGTTCAGCCTGCGGAATGGTTCGCCTACGGCGCTGTTGCCACCCTGCAAGCGACAGGCGTAGTTGACGCTCTCTGCTTCGGCAGCGAGCTTGGTGATGTTGAACCGTTCTTACGTGCAGCAGATATCCTCGTTAACGAGCCTTCGGGCTTCACAGATCAGCTGCAGGAGCATCTGAAGGCAGGTTTAACCTACCCTGCTGCTTATGCCGCAGCAGCGGGACAAGCAATGACGGCAAGCCGCACCAGCCCTTCTTCATCCGAGGCTGCAGACTGGATGGCGCAGCCCAACAATTCCCTTGGCCTGCACTATGTAATGGCGCTCCGCCGATTGAATAGCGCAATCAAACCGCACACGATTGCTCGCACACAGGCCGGCTACCATGATACGGAAGCACCAGAAGGCTCAATCGCGAGCGCAACCGCCATTAGACGATTATGGACGGAAGAAGGCACTCTCGAGACATGTGCACAATATTTGCCGCCAAGCACACTGCGTATTCTTGAGCAGGAGCATCGCTTCGGCAGAGCACCAATGAGCTGGGATTGTTATACGCGTGAGCTGATATATCGGCTACATCAGTTGTCCCCTGAATCCATTGCGCGTCATCTAGAGGTTACGGAAGGGCTCGAGTACCGGGTGAAACAGGCACTCGGCCAAATGACAGCACAACGCGTGGAATCCCTGCTTGAGCAGCTCAAGACGAAGCGCTATACCCGAACGAAGCTGCAGCGGATGCTCGCGCATATTTTGCTTCACCATGACAAATTCCATTTTGGATCCGATGGCTTGAAGAAAGGGCCCTGGTACATTAGAGTTCTTGGGTTCACGGACACAGGACGCGCCCTGCTGAAGCGAATGAAGCAAAGCGCAGAACTGCCGATTGTGTTAAGCGTGAATCGCGATAACTTCAATCTCGGAGGTTATTGCGGCCTGGAAGCTGATATCCGAGCAACATCGCTGTATGCGAACGCCTTTGGGCGTTGGAATGCTCGTGATGCTTATCGGGACTATTACGAGTCACCTCGGCGACATCAATCAAACTGAGGGAAGAATAAGCACAAAAGATCGAGCATGGGAGCATCTCGCCCTCACCTCGATCTTTTGTCCATCTAGCCCTTATTTCATATTAAGAAGGTATATCAGCCTGTATTCCCTCATATCTGCATCACGATAGTTGCCCACTCCATGATCAGACAAGCTGTGCTTCATGCTATTAAAGCTCGCCGCTACTTATTCCACGAGCCCTTCGCTTTACTCTATACGTTTACTGAGCAGCCTTCTGCTCGGCGCCAAACTTCTGAATTGCGTTCAGTGCATCGCCCACTGTACGTACCGATACCAGCTTCATTTTCGTATTCATCGTTTCGAGCTTCGCCTTCGCTTCCGCATAATTGCCTTCTGGAGCAAGGAACAGCGCCGCCTTCTCACGATCAGCAGCCACAACCTTAAATTGAATGCCACCAATCACGCCTACATTCCCGCCAGGTTCAATCGTTCCTGTTCCTGCTATCCGATAGCCTTCAGTTAAGTCCCCTGGGGTTAAGCGGTTTATCAGCTCCAAGGTAAACATAAGCCCAGCGGATGGACCGCCAATGTCACTGTCTTTGAAGGTTATGGTTTTTCCTTTATCCTCAGGTATAGCTTCCTTGCGTTGTCCGTACCGAAGACCAAAGCCAACTCGCTTCTCCTCTTTCTTATTCGGATCCGTCAGTTCCACCAATGTCGCCTTTACAAGTTTCTCTTTCTTGTCACGCTCAACCTTGACCTGCACCGTTTCTCCAGCTTTGCGGCCCTTCATAACTGCTTGTAATGCTTCGAAATCATTAACCGGCTTACCATCGACTTCGATGATCCGATCATTGGTCTCGAACTCATTGTGCGCAAGGTTCGGGTAGTTGTAAATAACATACACGCCTTCGGATTTCAATTGGTACGGGATCTTCAACTGGTTATAGGCAGCCAGTACCGCGCCTAGCTGGGAATCACTCATGTTGAACAATTGCTCAGTCACATATTCCTGTTCGCTTCTTCCTTGTAGGGAATCCGCCTTCTTGCCAAACTCGGCATGCGGGTCAAATGATTTCCATAATAGCAATGCAAGGTTCGCATATGTGCGGCGCACCGTGGTAAGCATAAATGTCCCTTCTTCTGTGTCGTCTCCAGCTTGGACACTTACCATTGGCTTCACCTGCTCGGCACTGCCCGGCGTATATATCACATATGGTGTTGGCATATACACCATCACATACAAGAACAAGAGTGCTGCAAAGAACCATTTCCAACTGCCTAATCGCCAACGCTTCGAGCCTTGGCTGTCACGTACTGCTTCTTCTTCCATTATTGCATTCCCTCCTGCTGCTTCCGCTCGCCCCTGCTTCGTTGTACAAACTGGTCTAAAGCCTGTCTTTGGTACGTACATATGTGGAAGTACCCTACTTCCAATACTGTTGCAAGAGGTGAACATCATGTTTTCATTTCGAACGCCGCTATCCCAACACCCGTTAACGACGCTGTTGATGGGAAGTATGGCAGTTCTTCTCGTTATTTGCATTGTATCGTATCCGGATCAAGCATTCCAAGCATCACTTCAAGGCTTGAAAATATGGTGGAACATTATATTCCCGGCATTGCTGCCGTTCTTAGTATTGTCTGAAATGCTCTATGCTTATGGATTCGTCCATGGACTTGGTTCCTTGTTGGACCCCCTTATGCGTTTGTTGTTCCGTCTGCCTGGAGTTGGCGGCTGGGCGTGGGCGGTCGGCTGGACGGCCGGCTATCCAGCAGGAGCCAAGGCTGTTGCCCAACTGCGCAATCAACAGGTTCTATCTCGTCAGGAAGCTGAGCGGCTGCTCTGTCTGTCCCATACGAGCAGTCCCCTTTTTATTATAGCAGTCGTAGGTGTTGGGTTTATGCAGAAGCCTGAGCTTGGGCTAATCATCGCAATTATTCACTGGGCTTCCTCTATCCTAACTACACTTCTAATGCGGTTCATTCACCGCATGCGCCCTGAGTCGCAACCATTACGCACATCTGCTTCACTATCGAAATCTCACCAGAAATTCTACCAACGGATCATTGGGCAGATGGAGGGCGCCCATCGTCAGGATGGCCGTCCCTTCGGCAGAATGCTGGGCGAGTCCGTTACTTCAGCTGTCCAAACCTTAATGATGGTCGGCGGCTATATGATGATATTCTCCGTTATCATTCAAGTGCTGCGCATCGCAATTCCGCAGGAGCTTGGCAAATATATCTTGAACGGATTGCTTGAAGTAAATTTAGCGGCGTATACGCTCGGTTCAGCAGCATTCTCATCTCCTGTATTTCAAGCAGCGCTGCTCAGTTCCGTTATTGCCTGGAGCGGCATCAGTGCTCTTCTTCAAGTTCACAGCATTGTGAAGACGACGGATCTTCGCTTCGGCCATTTTATACTATCCCGTCTGCTTCATGCCTTATGTGCATTTCTGCTCACTTATATGCTATGGTCGCCACTTCATTCCCTGCTCCAATCATCAGATTCAGCAATGTCAGCATTATGTACGCTAGCAACCAACACATCCAATGCCTATGATGCGCCTGTAATCGCGGAATCAAGCAGCCTGCTTCCGTTATTGACTTTCATTAGTCATTTGCCAATATGGGCTCAAGCTTCCATGCTCATTCCCGTAGCCTGTCTATTCCTATTCACTTTATTCGTACTGGCACAAACCGTTGGACGGCTGTTCACCCGAGGCTAAACAAAAAAGTCCATATCGACCGTTGATTCATACTGGCGACATGGACCTGCTGCTTACTTTGAATCTTTGTATTTATCACGCAGTGCCAATTCTACTTCAGGTGCCACCAATTCGCTGACGTCACCATTGAATTTCGCAATTTCCTTGACCATGCTTGAGCTTAGATAGGAATATTTCGGATTCGTCATCATAAAGATCGTCTCTACTCGTGGGTTAAGCTTCTGATTCGTGGAAGCCATCTGCAGCTCATATTCGAAGTCTGTGACAGAGCGAATGCCGCGCACGATCACATGGCCCTGCTTCTGCTCCATATAATTGACCAGCAAATCACGGAAACTGTCAATTTCCACATTCGGGATATGCTGAGTAATCTGCCCAAGAAGCTCCTTCCGTTCCTCAACACTGAACATTGGCTGCTTCGACAAATTGTTCAACACCGCTACGATGAGCTTATCAAATTGCTTAGCCGCTCGTTGTATAATATCAAGATGCCCAAGTGTAACCGGATCGAAGCTTCCCGGATACACCGCAATGCGCGGCTCATGCACTTGCTCTGTATGTTCCGTCATGACAATGGATCCTCCTTATGCCCTACAGCAGATTATTCTTCTGCACGTTTCATTTCCTCATATGGTTATAAGCTTATGCGTTCTGTTCAAGCTCAGCTTCCTTCTCTGTCTGTTCCTTGACCCGATATACCGTAATTCCAATTTCTCCGTACTCTGTTTTCTTCCATACGTAGAGAGGACCGATCTCTTCGGGATATTCATGCTTCGAGTCATGCTCAACGACAATCGTCGCATCCTTCGAGATTAACCCGTCATTCCACATGCCTTCCAGCAGTTCGTCCGCATCCTTCAATCGATATGGCGGATCAAGAAAAATAAGTTCAAAAGAAATATCACGCTTCGTTAATGCCTTAATCGCCCGCTTGGCATCATTGCGGTATACTTCACTCTGCTCCGCGACCCCTGCCGCCTGAACGTTGTGCTTCACAACTTCGACAGCCTTGGGATCCTTGTCCACGAATATCGCTTGTTCCGCACCACGGCTAAGTGCCTCGATGCCAAGTCCGCCTGTTCCTGCGAACAGATCCAGCACACAGCCGCCGTCAAAATACGGCCCGATCATGCTGAACAAGGCTTCCTTGACTTTATCTGTCGTCGGCCGCGTCCCCATGCCGGGTACCGGCTTCAACGAGCGACCTCTTGCTGTTCCTGAAATAACTCTCAATTCACTCCACCCATTCTTATGCGCCTCAGCGCAGCTTATCCGTATAATCATGATGGTATGTAACGGTAAACTTCTTGTATTTCGACGTTTATCGTACCACATTTTCTCCTAATTTGAAAAAGGAAAACGTGTCCTCATTCAGACTTAGCTTCTTCATCACACAATCCCTCTATAAAAAGAAAAGCTCCTTATCCGGAAATAGGGTTCCCGATAAGAAGCCTTATCTATCAACATCAACTTATCGATGCAGCTGCTGCAGCAGTTCCTTCACACTAACAAGCATCTGCTTGCGCGCTTCATCGTCAATTGTCGTCACGGATGCAAAGAACCGATGTACAAGCACTTTCATGCCGACAAATTCAAAAATGCCGCTGTCTGTCGTCTTCTGCATGGCCTCATACATGCCGCTCTGCTCATATTGCTCATGTGTGTTGCCATGTGTGGACAAGAGCAGCGCCGACTTCCCTAACAGCAGCTTCTCTATGCCGTCAGCACCATATTTGTAGGCGAAGCCATACGAAAACACACGGTCGATGTATCCTTTCATAATGGCAGGCATGCTTGCCCACCAGATTGGATAAATCATGATGATATGATCTGCCCACATAATATGACCCTGCTCCTCCTCAATATCAGGGGGCAGTTCATGCTGTCTGAACAATTCGAAGTCTTTGGCCGACAGCACCGGATTGAACTCCATTTCATACAAGTTGCGAACCAATGCGGCATGTCCCTGATCCTCCAATTCAGCTTGTACCATTTCCATAATGGCGTGATTGAAGCTGTTCGGATTGGGATGTGCGTATATAATCAGATGCCTCAACTCGATCTCCTCCTACATATATGACCATCACCCCTGCTTATACAGCTGGGCAAGTTCATTTTGGTTATAGGATGTGAGAAAGCGGCATCATTTATCGAGCCCTACAAATTTTTTTCGACATGTATATTTCTGCCCAATCGGGCAATCATTAAAGTATCGACATCATCGAATGTCGTAGACAACCGCGGAGAAGACTTACGTTTCCCCATAAGCTCTTCGTCCGGTTTCTCCTCTCCCATGAGGGTGTCCTAGCAATAGGGCACCCGTTTTAATTTACTCCAAACCCTTATACATAAGATTTCAAACGTTCTTTAGATGTTGTTTTATTCAGCGAGATTATCTTGGTGAGGACTTAATGGGGACTTAGCCAAAAACAGGATACTCTGTCCAAGCAATATCCAACTATGCTCTACACCGTTCACTAATTTCACTGAAGTGATGATACGGTTGCTAAAGCATTATATTGCCGGATATGATGAACTTTTCAAAGTACCATTTTAATTCTCATGCTTTACGTTCTTCAAAGCTGTTGGGAGTTTCTTAGCACCGAAAACGATCTTTGCTTTTTTCGCTTCTTTTTCAGCACTTTTCTCCAATCGTTTCATGAGAAACATTTCAATGTTCTTTTTCATCCTTGACACCTCCTTTCGGTAGTAATGTTAAGGCTTGTACAAAGAGAACAATCGCTATAACACTAGATTGCAGGATTAAGTTACCACTTGCTATCAACATTGCTATGTACTTATACAGTATATCATTTTTGTGGACAGTAAGTTCCTCAAACCAATTTGGGGCTCGAAAATAATAGATACAAACGGATACCAAAGTCAAAACAACAGCAGTCGTTTTCGATAGGAGTATCATAGGCGTTATCACACAAAATAATGAAGATATGATCATACACGCAGTTAGTGAAGAAAAATGTGCCCCTCCAGAAAACCTTCTAATAGCAGCTAATGCCACTAATGCTAGTATAGATTCATATAGATGTCCGAAGATAGTCCCTAAAGTTACTGTAATCAAGATTACTCCATATTTATTTAATTTCATTGCAATTCCATATTCTAAAACCTCTACATCAACATCGCTCTCAGGGTTGTTCTTCTTCAATTTTATTGCAATGTTTCTCGATATCGCTTCTAACACTTTCGTAATCTCCCCGATCCGAGTAATAGTAAGCAATGCCAAAGCTTGCTAATGAAAGTATCATGAGCAATATGTAATTCTGAGACAGGATTATTAATAAAGTCAGGAATATCGTTACTGCCGATATTATTCCCGAAATAACAACAATTCGATGACTATACTCTGAATACTTAATTCTGAATGTATCATGAGGCGGCACGATGATGAATGAAAATCCTCTTCCCGTCATCCATAGGAATAAGGCAATGGCCGCACCAACAACAATAGAACATAATTGAATAGCGTTGACAGGGAACCCCGTATAAACAAATATTACTGATTTATCAGCTATCCCTATGGTGGCCAAACAGTAGTATACAATCATTTGGATCGATATGTATGCCGATAATCCTGATCCGATAATAAATGCTGCATAATGCAGCCTGTATTCCAACACGGAATAGTAAAACATTACAAATATGATATATTGCAAGGGCAAATCCAAAGCAGGTAAATTAATTACAGTCCTCATTAAAAATGAACATATTACTAATGCTACGGATAATACAAGTATTTTATACTTGTACCTTAATAAAGGCTGCTTATATATCTTTAGGATCAAAGCATTAACAACTGCAGCATCGAGGGTACTAAATAATATGTAAGTTAAAGACTGACTCACTTTGCACCACCCTTTATAGTTATATAAGATTATTATAAGACAGTACCTGAGAGTATGGTAATGTTAATTGACATTATGAACTAACAAAAAAAGCCCTAGATGACCTAGAGCTTAGATCAATCATTTGAAAATGCCAATCCATAAAACTCCCCAAACGCTGTGTAAAACACCGCAATTCCTTTTTCATTCTCCTTTATCATATACACATCTTTTACATCGAGTTCGACATAAGGATCATTCTCGCCGGTCTTTACACCATCTACTGGAATCCCAAGCACCTTCATTTGACCACCCTTCCTTTTTATCCAGTATACCCAATGAAAAACCTACATGAAAGGAATTCGACTAGCTTGGGGATTCACCTAAGTTATTGAACATTTAAAATGTCGTCCACACTCTTGTTGATGTCTTTTTATACTATCTTTATGTCAGGTAGTATGTGGTAGATAGATTAACATTATGCAAAGCAGAATGGGACAATATGAAAAATGATAATGCTGATATTTGGGAAGGAACTTATGGGGATTTCTTATTTTGCAATAAAATCGGGATCCCGTTCCGTCCCAAATCGCTTACAGAAAAATGGAAGGATTTCAACGCTACAATTCCTAAACTGAAGTTCATACGGTTCCATGACTTCCGTCATACGTCGGCTTCCATATTAATCGGAGAAGGTGCTCATGCTAAAACGATATCTAATCGATTGGGCCATTCTAAAATAGGAACAACCATGGACGTCTATGGGCATATTATCGAATCAGTGGATCGAAAGACAGCTTCCATTTTTGATGATGTATTATTCAGTGGCGATGGGGACTAAACTTGAAATTTGGGGACTAATTGTATTAATCATTACATTTTTTCGTCTTTTTTAATCCATTACCAACAGTGCGTTTCCCTTATTCTATAAGTGTTTATCCTTCATGACCGTTTAATACCGTTTATCCATTTCCACATCTCCCACGAAGGTGTCCTAGCAATAGGCACCCGTTTTAATTTGTCAGAAACCCTTATGTATGGAACTTATGATGCGTCTTGAAAAAAAGTTGATCCAAGGCTTGCCTTGGATCAACTTGATATTTAAACACACACACTATTTATATATCGGCATTACGTTACGACAAATTCGACGAGGATTGGGGTAGCAGGGTCAAGCGCATCTCCTCCAGGAATCGTTATCGTTGTTGTCGTTACTGTCGACGTATCTGCTGTCTGGATGGTGCCATTAATATAGAGAATATAATAAGCGAATAAACCTGGGAATGCTGTTGCTGCAGCACCAGCGTCATTCGTAAAAGCTGTTGCGGCAACCGCGAATGTGGCGCCAGTTCCAGTCCCGACTCCAATCGTAGCTGCAAATTTCCGACTTGCTATAAATGGTTGAGTAATAGCCATTATTTTCTCCTCCTTTTCTTAAGGGATACTATATTAGATGCATGTGGGACAAGTATTGAACCTTGCAGTTGTCTTGAAGAAAAAACACATTTAAAAGCCAACAAAAAACTGCTCTGGAATATAACCAGAACAGTCTATGATCAGCATATGAAACAATCGTTCTTGGTTAATTCACAATAAACTCAACGATGAGCGGCGTGGCAGGATCAAGCGCATCTCCTCCAGGGATTGTTATTGATGTTGTCGTAACTATAGACGTATCTCCCATTTGGAGAACCCCATTGATATAAAGGTCATAGTAGGCAAATGAGGCTGGAAATGAAGTTGCTGCAGCACCAGTATCATTTGTAAATGCTGTGGCTGCAATCGTAAACGCAGCACCTGTTCCCGTGCCTGCTCCGATGGTCGAACTGAATTTCCTGCCTGCCAGAAACGGTTTAATAATTGCCATTTATTTCACTCCTCTTTTGGGATACCTTATTTAATGCTGATCCTAGAGGTACTGATTGTGTACATGACATGGTGAACGCTCAGGTTACAACTTAAATCTTTTCCAAAAAAATTAGCATACTTGCAAAATTTTCGTGTTTGCTTTCCTCCAACAATCTTGGAGAAAGAGAAAGTATACCTTCTTTGGTTAAAGGTCTTTCTCGACTTAAGCTTAAGGTAATATCTATGTATCCTATTTTTTCACCTCCTGTTGTAAGATTGCGGATCGAAATTATATCCCACATACAGGAAACAAGCGACTAATTGGCCCCTCATGATCTGTTCCCCGCTTTCTTAAGTTTGTTCGATCCCTAATCCGAATCATCCCATTTCCGCATGAAAAATTCGTATGAACTGAAGCGTTATAGGAACGCCGTCCACTGGCACCTCATCAATGGTTAATGCCCCAGCCGACACCTTGTATACAATAAGCGGCTGAAGAACGCCGTTGATGAACAAGTTCGTGTAGGAAACAGTTGCCGGATCCAGTATGTCCGAGCTTCCGTATTGCGGCAGCGCATTCTCATTCGTGTACGTGGATTTTACCCCGTCGCTTCTTGTAATGAATTGGAACGTTTCTACCTTCAGCACCTTGCCCGTCTCCGGTGGAGCCGGCGGTACCGGTGGAACAGGAAATATTAGCGCGCACCCAGGGGGTGGCCATATGCTTCCAGACGTCAGCCCGCTCGCCTGGGCATATTCGAATTTCAGCTTACTACTCCAAGGTTTCGACGTTATGCGAATCACATTATCACCGTTCATATATCCACCTGTCCCCTTACCCAAATTTATGTCGTGCTTTGATAATGCTTATGATATTCATATCCTTTTAGCCTGCTTAGGGCATATATACATTCCATAATCAAATCTGCAAAAAGAGGCTGCACAAGAGCCAATTAACAATGCTCTGAAACAGCCCTTCGTCATCGTGTTCCGCAATATTCAGCCGAAAAACAAGCAACTTGATAACCATCATCCGGTCTCTGACCGACCTTACCTGAAATTTATGTAGGAGCAACATATTTTCCACAAAGACAGCCTTCCTTCGAGATCATTCACGTTCACGGATAGAATAAGGAGTGCCTCTCATTCCAGCATCAAACATACTAGCTGTCCAAGGCCACTCCTTCCTTCCACCGCCGCATCGCGTTCAAGGCTCGTCCTTTTTGAACAACAGCTTAGATTTGAGGGGAGTTGTCATCTTTCTCCTGCTGGTTGTCTCGCTTATCCCCCTTCTGACTGTCGTCTCCATCGTTACTTTTATCCTTCAATACAAAAATCGCCTTTTTGATTACATTTGGGACCGGTACACCGAGTCGGCCTCCATTCTCAACAATCGACAACACCTCATTAGCCATATAAAAGTATGTTGTCGCATCTCGAATCAGATCTTTGCTATTAAACGTAATATCGATCTGATGAGCGAGCGCAATAATGAAGAAAATGAATACTTTGCGTGCTATCCCGACAAGACCGACCCGACTCAGCAGTTTTCCTTCCACAGCGGAAGCTAACATCCCTGTCACATAATCTAATATTACCATCGTTAACAGAACCTGAACTAACGCAGGCCATCCTCCAAATACAAACGAAAACGTCCCTCCAACAGCTGCAGCACCCGTTTTGAGTAGAAGATTGAATCGGTCCATGCTTGCCCTCCTCTGCAGTCGTATACACTTCGGCCTGTATCTAGCACTTTCAATGCCTCTGCTAGAGTATTGACGAAGCACTCGCAGACCCTGACTATATGATATGCAGCATGCTCGTTGCCCGACAAAGGCAAGCCTCCTAACTCGCTTTCATTGCAACAATGGTCAGGATGATTTTGATTTACTAGATTGAAAGATTTGCACTCAGTCAAACAATGGCCTAACCTTCCCTTCCCTGGCAATTGATCAACAGCAAAATACGGCACCCCACGGAGTACCGTATCCGTATCCCTATTCCTTATTCAATATTCCGGCTCGCTCAATTGTCCCTTTACCTTGGACTATCCGTTCATGGCTCACTTGAATGGATGCTCCAATGTCTATCGGAATCCTTGCAGGAATGAGTTCGAAGGTAGAGACAACTGCCCGATGATCAGACGGCCATGGCGTAATCGTAATATCAGTATAGGGACCTCTCTCGCCTACAATACGGCTGTCAATCGTTACTGCAGCTCCTCCTACATACACAAAATCAATGCGATCATGCACCTCATCCAGCGCGATTCGTCCATTTTCCCCAGCTGTCCAGGTTGCAGCAGGCCTCACGAATGGATCAGGGTAAGCATCTCGATAGGAATCTCGCAACTGTAGCTGCTCCAATCGTATGGACACCGGCCATTCGACAGCTACGCCAAAGTGCATGCTCTTCGCTTCATCTGTCCAATCCAGATGGGAAGGAACATTGAAATCGCCTGTGAGAAACACAGGAACGCCTTGACTTGCCAATTGTCCGAGCAGATGGAACCGACTGTTCATCTCCTGCATATGAATTCGGTTCTCGTTCTCCACCACAACTGCAGCATCCAGCCCATCCCGTATGTCATAGGGCCCATACGGCTCGTGGCACAAGTGAACATTGCTCATGGCAGCCACCTCGTCCGGCGCAACCTCTATCCATATGAACTCCTTATGCGCCGATTGATGAAGTGGATACCGGCTCAAAATACTGTGCCCCTCATCATAGTAATAGTTCAGCTTGTGAGCGAGTGCAGGAAGCTGTCCATCTGCTTCTTGTATGCCGATCACATCCGCTTCTGCGGTTCGAATGGCTTCCGAAACCTGAACAATCGAAGTACTGCCTCTCCAGATATTGAATGTCATTACCTTTAGGTTACGTCCGCTCTCCATTCCTTGAACAAACGAATCCCGCTTGTTCCTCATCACATTACTCCCTCCCCAGCCCAGTAACACAGGTTACGAACTTTCCTAACGTGTAGTTATATGAACCGCTACGGATGAACATGACAAGATGTATCGTTCTATCACTGACATTCTCCATAACGCTCGATTCCCCTTCTTGTCCTCTAAGAGAAAAACAAAAGCCGCTGAATGCTCAGCGGCTCAAATTCGTAACCATCATAGATGGAATGTTCCATTACGCATAGGGTTCTGCTAGACAGTACTCGTCCTCCATATGGCGAATCCATTCTTCCAGCTCATCCAGCTGTTCGAAGGTTCGTACCGCAATAGGAGCACGGTTAGGTACGTCTCGCTGCAGAATGACAGTATCGCCCGCCATCATGCGTTCCCTTGCATGTCTATAGATTGTATCCACCCGTTTCCAATCCTTGTGTTCATAAGCGCTCCCAATCTGCGTGAGATCGATAGTGATATTCATACGCTATCCCTCCCTTGAATGGGTATGCCTTACAATATATAATATAACCTATTTTTCTCAAAACGTACCCAATCTTTAAAGATGAGCCATCCAATTATACACCATCTGAGTTCGTGCTCTGTTCCTTGCCACGAACTCGCTTCTTCCCGAATAGCGATTTACTCCCTTGAATCCCCTTATCGACCAGGTTGTATATGCGCTTGGACTCCTTCGTTAAGAGCGGACCTAAGATCGCCAGCAACAATACATATAGCACGGCAAAAGATTGGACAACCGGTAGCAGCCCTCCAGCCTTTCCGATATTCGCCATAATAATGGAGAACTCTCCTCTTGAGGCCAATGTGAAACCAATGTTAATGGAAGCACGGCTCGATAAGCCTGCTGCGCGACCTGCCAGCATCCCTGCGATGACATTCCCGATTATTGTCAAGATCACGGCGACAATCGCCATACCAACTGCTCCGCCTAATGTCATTGGGTCAATTGTTAAGCCGAAGCTGAAGAAGAACACAGCCCCAAAGAAATCACGGAAGTTAATCACATAATGTTCAATCCGCTTTACATGCTGGGAATCAGCAAGTACAAGTCCTACTAATAGAGCTCCTATCGCCTCTGCCACATGCAGTGTTTCCGAAAATCCAGCTACGAGGAACAGCGTTGCCATCACCAAAATAAGGAACAGTTCTGATGATTTCCCGTTCAAGATTCGATCAATGAACGGCATCGCCTTGCGGCCCAAAATAATGAATAACAAAATGAATACAAGTGCAGATCCCGTTGTCATCAGTACCGTTCCGAGGGATGCGCCCCCGCTAAGTACAAGACCGGATAAAATGGACATATGAATAGCGATGAATAAATCGTCAAACATAATCATGCCCATAATCACTTCAGTTTCCGGATTCGCCGTCCGTTTTAAATCGACCAATACTTTCGCTACTATCGCGGTTGATGAACTTGTCATAATCCCGCAAATGACTAGTGTCTCCGCAAGTGGCATTCCCATCAGCCAACCTATCAACAAGCCGGAGACGAAGTTAATCGCAATATAGGAAATTCCTCCAACCACGATGGATTTCCCTGATTTGAGCAAGCGTCCTACGGAGAATTCCAGCCCCAAGTAGAACAACAGGAACAGTACCCCAATACGCCCCATAAAATCAATAAAGACTGAACTCTCAATGAAACGGAAGTCAAATATCCAAAAGTGCGGCGCGTGCGGCCCTACCGCCATCCCGATCAGAATATAGAAAGGAATGACAGAGAAGCGAAGCTTCGTTGCAATAACGCCCACTAGTCCAATTAAAGCAATAGCTAATCCAACCTCGAAAATAATCGTATCCATAGTTCACCCCGTTTTCTGCTTATTCGCTTCCACTTAACAGCCAAGGCTTAAGCAGCTTAATATGTTGTCTTTCCCCTGCAACGACAAGCGTTGTATGAGCAGATAACACGACATCAGGTCCTGGATTGATTATTTTCTTGTCCTTTTCAAGAATCGCTATAATCGTTGCCCCTGTCGTTTCGCGTACTTTAATTTCTCCGATGCTCTTGCCAACGCAGGCTGCATGAGGCTCCACCTTGTACCATTCAATCATGAGGTCATCCAAGGCAACATTGACCGTCTCGAGTGCCTTCGGCTTATAGATAAGCCCACCAACGATAGCAGCAACTGCGCGCGCCTCATCATCATCCAATGTCACCATCGAAATACTCTCTTCTTGATCCTGCTGATCAAAATGATACATCTCCCGACGTCCATCATCATGTACTATGATGACCAATTGATCTCCATTGCGAGCTTCCAACTGATATTTACGACCGATTCCTGGCAATTCTGTTTCTTTCATATTCAAATGAAATCCCTCCAACCGTCCATAGGTTTATTTTTCCTCACATTGTGAAATAAGGAACTTTATATACATGTCAAACACATCTCTTATGCAGCACAAAATAATCCATGTAGATAGCGATTTTTAATGCCATAGAGAACATCTTGCACTGCTATTCCTTATTCAATTTCAAGTACAGTCTTGTGAATGAATGTAAGAGATTTACACTACGAACGTAGAGGTGAATTTGATAGGCATGAGAAATAAACGCTTCCGTATAACGAAGAAACAGCTGTGGAGAAACCTAATAACAGGGGGCATACTAAAGGTGAATTCCTTGAAGAAGAGAATAAACATCACTACAATCTTCTTCACAAATAGCTGCTTCATGGCAGAGGCATGCCGTGAAACTGGTATAAACTGCTGCTCATGGAAGGACTTCGCCAGCTTGGAGGGATTGTTCCAGTTGACGCGATCTTCCTCGACCATAAACGTGGAAAATACCGAACACAAAAGCAGGAGGGCAACACACACAACACCAAGTATGCTGTTTTTCTCCCACTGCACACTCAATCTTGTCATATCGCACCCCCTGTCGTTAGTTAATCGTACATTTTTTTATTAGAAATAAGGTTATCATGCAGATCAGTAGCAAGCAAGAAAGATCGAACATCCATTCTCTGGATGAACGCGATTCCGCTCAACTGCAATGGTTCACTTCGACTCTCCAGTTGACATTGCGCCAGATGATTGTGGATCCTTATCATCACCATGACCGGCCTGTTCCTCATGATCTTCCTTCTCTTCATGAAATTCCACGCTCGATTGCGCTGTAATATAATCGAAGGGCGTATAATGAACCTCGACCGGCTCCCGCCTCACGAATTGCTTGTAACCAACCCATCCTACGATCATCATCAGAAATAAACTAAACATGCCAATCATGACTGTGAAATAGATCATTGCATCCTCCTCAGTCGCAGAAATGAGCGTTACTAGATACTACGTAGTACAAGTGGAAACGTTTCATTTTTTTCAGAATCATTCATTCGTCTAATTACGGAAGCCCCCATCTGAATGGATAATTTGCCCCGTAATCCATTCTGCTTCGTCACTCACCAGGAATGACACTAAGCGCGCTGCATCCTCTGGCGTACCAATGCGCCCTGTTGGGAACTTCGGTCTTAAGAAGTCCTGCACGAACGCTTCCATCCCGGAATCGGTCGGACCAGGATCGATCGCATTCACCGTAATTCGATGAGAGGCCAGTTCAGCAGCTAACGAAGTAGTGAAGGCAGATATTGCCCCCTTCGAAGCAGCGTAGGCCAAGTTGCCAGGCTGCGGTTCCTTGTCCTGCCCGGACACGAAGTTCACGATTCTGCCGCCTACTTCCGCAGCCTCAAGCCGCTTCGCGAATTCCACTGATAACATCATCGTTCCTCTTACGTTCACGATACAATGATGATCGATAATCTGTGCCGTCACATGGTGACGGTCGACCTCTACACAATGTGTAGCATTGTTAATGAGGATCGTCGGTCTGCCTAGGCGATTCTCGACTTCATCCAGCAGCCGAACAGCAGCATTGGCATCGAAGTAATCGAGCTCCATATGCCCCACCCGAACCCCGTACTCCCTAAGCTCCTGTGCAAATTGCTCTGGCCAGCCGCCGTTCGCGTCCTCATAGCCGGTCGCCTTATCGTAGTGGCACAAGTGTGTAAAGAGCACATCGACGCCTTTCGCTGCAAGCTCTCTGCAAATAGCTGCACCAATTCCTTTGGAGCGGCTTGCTCCAGTTACAATTGCAATATTACGTCTATTCTCGTTGTACATATTTATCGTCTCCTTATGGGTAAGGAACGGCAATCGCAAGCTTATCGGAGATGCCAATGTACCAAAAAAAGCAGACACCCATGGCGTCTGCTTGGTCAGTTCATAACACTTAACCTTGCGTTCCTTGTAATGGGTATAAATAGACACACCTATCCCGTCATCGAATCTCGTTCGGAATGGTACGATCTATTCAGTTACGGCTCCATTACAAAGTCCACATTTTAAATATGAATCCCCTCTCATACATCTCCTATGCTATTGTATCCCTACATTCGTAATATATCAAGGTTTTCTCGCCATCACCCTCCGCGGGCTGCACGTACCATGCTTGGGATCAACACTGTCTAAAAAAGAAGCCCGGCAGTATGCCGAGCTCCCTTCTCGTGCTTTGTGTCATTACATCCTGCGCCATTTTCAACTAGCGAACCAATCGCAGCCATACAATATCTCTTCCTTCATTGACCCCAATGCGCACGTTTACTCCAGGATGAATACTCCGGAACTCCTCACCTTGAAGATCAGTGGATCCAGTCAAGCGGAATACTTCCTCACGATCCCCCGAATGAATCGTAAGCCGCTCTGCCTCTATTGCCTTGACACTGCCTTCATATTCTTGCACGACTACAGCCGCCTTGCCTGGCTCGATCATCGTGGAATTCACGAAGCCAATCGTAAATGCAGCGGTTCCACCAATAAGTACGATTACAGTTAGGACAATCCACATCCATTTTTTCATACGCAATTCCCCTTCTGACTGACTCGATGCACATAACCGCCTTTGCTCCATCAGCGTTTGCCTTCATTATAACATAGGCACCCATGTACCTCACCTTATCAATGACAATGGTGCTTATACTGAGTTCCCAATGTTATCCTTGGGCAGAGTCAATCTGAGCAGGTTCGCCAAGCTCTAATACCGCCTGCTGCTCGGCAAGAATTCCTGTCATAATCGCTGCATACAATTCACCGATGACCGCACTGGATTCATTGAACGGCTCCAAGCCATCCATCGTCAATACACCGTACGTTCCAAGTGAAATGCAAATCAATGAGCGGTAGGGACTCTTCGATTCTTGATTGCGTTCCCAATCCTCGTCTTTCAGTACATCTGCACATTGGACAGTAACCTGCTTACGGAAGGAACGTCCCGCTACAGAGCGATCAATATGAAGATGGCGCTGTCCAACATAATGGTTCGGGAAGCCAACCGAAGCAAGCTGTAGAATTAGTATTGGCTCCTCATACTTCCAAATGCCGCAGCGATGATGACCGCCTGGAGCGCACTTCATATCTACAGCGAGCATATCCAACATCCGCTGCAGCAGGAAGTTCGATTCGTGAAGAACAGCATACGGGTCTGCCATTCCCCGCAACCCATTAAGCGCATCAGCGAACGGCTTCATATTGCGCAGCGCGGACAGCATTTGAGAAGATGCGTGCTCCGTGAGGCCTCCTGTCACTTGCAAATTGTCCACTTTATCCTGCAGCAGCTTCATTCGATCCTCCCGATTGAGCACCTCATGAATAACTTCGGTAAACTTCTTGTTAATATAGAGTGTCTTAATGAAATAAAACACCAATCCTGCCGCAATCACAACAGCAAAGAGCTGATATGACCATGCCGGCAGCTTGTCAAGCATCGCTTTAATGATCGCTTCCATATCGTCCCTCCTTTCTTACCTGTCCTTGGATCAAGAATATGACGGGAAATGAGCGAACATGCATTCTGCCTTTGATTTTTTTCGAATATAACAAGAAAGAACCGTTCAGTCCTCCCTGATCAGGAAGCAACCGAACGGTTCTCTGTATCCCAAACTCGTGCTTGATTATCCATGTTGATGCCCAACTGCTGGTCGTACCGGGATGGAACGACTGCGTGTCGTGCCAATCTGTACCGTCCACGTAATTACCTTGCCTGCTATGCTGACAGCTAGTATCGTATACAGCGTGTCGACAAGCGGCAGGAAGAATAAGGACAGCAGCAATACCGCTATATCAAAAATAATAAATACTGTACCTATGCTTAAGTTCATCTTACGGCTCATAAATAATGCCAGAATGTCATCACCGCCTGAAGCGCCTCCATGACGCAGCACGAGACCTGCTCCAAGTCCTGTCAACAATCCAGATAGAACAGCTGCAAGCACCATATTACCGCCTAGATTCATATTCCATGGCGAAAAGCGCTCGCACATCTCGTACGTTAACGAGAACACTCCTGTTGCAATTGCCGTATTCATAATGAATGTCCGCCCTTTCAAAAACCAGGCAGCAATAAATACCGGAACATCCATGCATAACACGGTCAGCGCCGGCGACCAATTAAACGTATACTTGCCAAGCAGCGCTAAACCAACAAACCCGCCTTCAGCCAAATGATTCTGAAAATTAATGTGATAATAACTGAAAGCCAACAACATTGATCCTACCATCATCCAAAAAATCTTACGTAATTGTTCGTTCCCCATCTTCGTAACCTCTCGTTTCGTAATGTAGCCCTTCGACTTACCGAGAGGAGACGGATAGGGGTTCCTATCCTTCGAACCATCATAATTCACGCATCCTTCTCGTGTCAGTCTCCGTCATAGCGACAATTGACAAATCAACGAGAAGAAGCTAGATGTAAGAAAGATCATAACGTTTCCAGACTGTCCTTTGGGGTTTCATCCTTCGGGGACGCATTGGTATCCTGATCCTTTCTTGTTTTGTCTTTTGTATTGCTTTACTGATTGTATTATACCATAATGTATATTCCCTCTAAACCAATCCCATTCTGCAAATATCGCTGTCGTTCGGATTTATTTGCAATGAACTGCTCCGAGCTTGGCATAGTCCTAGTTAAGATCGATATCCTCCCTGATTTCCTCCGAATTACTCACAAATTGGACACTTTTACATTTCATTTTTCAATTTTGTCCTATTCGTTGTTGCGTTCCTCTTCTGTTACTCCTCTATTTTTTCATCATGTTCATAAAGCTATCATATTTAGTGTGCGCGAGATCACATTGTGACGAATATCACATCTATAAAATAGCAGCATAAACACTGTGATGCCGCATTCATTCGTTCATAATCTACTGCGCATCATATGATCGTCATTAATAAGGAGGAAACTCTTATGTTACAACCTCGCACGATTGAAATTGTGAAATCTACAGTTCCTGTATTAGCTGAACACGGTCCTCAAATTACAACACGCTTCTATCAGCTCATGTTCAGCAATCATCCAGAGCTGCTTAATGTATTCAACCATGCCAATCAACGACATGGCAAACAGCAGATGGCGCTTGCCAATGCGGTCTATGCCGCTGCAGCGAATATTGACCGCTTGGAGACAATCTTGCCCGTCGTACGCCAAATTGCCCAGAAGCACCGGGCACTTAACATCAAGCCAGAGCACTATCCAATTGTCGGCAAGCATCTCCTGCTTGCTATCAAGGATGTACTAGGCGAAGCTGCTACTGATGACATTATTGAAGCCTGGGCAGAAGCATATGGCGTTATTGCCGTCGTATTTATTCAGGTAGAGGCAGAAATGTACCAGGAAGCCGAACAGCAAATCGGCGGCTGGTCAGATGTGCGACGCTTCCTCGTTGTCCGCAAAGTGGAGGAAAGCGACATGATCACCTCCTTCTACTTGAAGCCTGAGGATGGACAGCCAATCTCCTCCTTCCTTCCTGGCCAATATTTAACGGTTCGGGTTCAGCCGGAGGGACATGAAAATACCCATTATCGCCATTACAGCTTGTCCCAAGCCCCTCAATCCGATACTTACCGCATTAGCGTAAAGCGCGAGAGCGGCGGCGAACATGCACCTGCCGGCATCGTCTCCACCTATCTGCATGACGAGGTGCAAGTAGGTGATGTCATCGAAGCGACTGCACCTGCTGGCGATTTCACGTTGAAGCCAGGTACGGCCCCAGTTGTGCTGATTGGCGGCGGTGTTGGGCAGACACCTCTTCTCAGCATGCTGCACACGCTGGCGGCAGCAGAACCGAAGCGGGATGTCTATTCGATTCATGCTTCGCGCAATCAAGCGGCGCATGCTTTTGGTCAAGAAATGAATGATCTAGCCGCTCAGCACAGCCATATCCACACTTTCTTCTGTTATGAGAAGGGCAGCGAGGCAGAAGCTTCTGTTCACACCGGATTCGTGGACGCGCAGTGGCTTAGCTCCATCGTTCCCGCTTCCGTATGGGAGGATGCGGACATTTACTTCTGCGGCCCAGAACCATTCATGAAGGCCATCTACCGAGCAGTGAAGCAGCTTGGGGTTTCTCCTGAGCGTATTCACTACGAATACTTTGGCCCTGCAGGTTCCTTAGAAGTTTAGACCGCAATGACGACAGAAGGGACACTTCTTGCGCTCAGCAAGGGTGTCCCTTCTTCATGTTCGTTATCCGAATCTCTCAACATTCTCTATATACAACTGCGGGAATTAGAATACTTTTTTCAGTTCCCGCTCTTCCTTCAAAATCTCGACAGCCTCCCGGAAGCGCAACGAGTGTACGACTTCCCTCTCACGCAGGAACTTCAATCCATCCTGCAAGTCGACATCATCCGTCATGTCAATTAACCATTGATACGTAGCACGCGCCTTCTCTTCTGCCGCAATATCCTCATACAGATCCGCGATCGGGTCGCCCTTGGCCTGTATGTAGGTCGCCGTCCATGGATCACCAGCCGCATTGCTGTAGAACAGCGCTTTCTCATGCGCTACAAAATGTGGCCCCAGCCCTGCATCCTCCAGTTGCCGCGGTGTTGCATCCTTCGTCATCTTATATACCATCGTGGCGATCATTTCGAGGTGAGCAAATTCTTTAGCTCCAATATGTTATCAGTGATTGAAATATTTAAAATACGCCCCTGCCACCATACCAGATCCATCTAACAGGGGCGGTATCATCTCATCATTTACATAACTGACTATGTTCTAAGTGTTCCCATTCAAAACCATCTTTAAAAGCGGTTTTATACACAATCTCCACAAAATCTAAGAGTTCATTGAGCTTTTCTTCAATCTCCAACATACACGAGCCCACATCTTTGTTTATATGGTCAAATTCTTGATAAGAAATCGTCAATTGCGTATGGAATTCTTTATTATCCTTATAGAGTTTGTCTTGTAATTCTTGAACTCTTAGTTTCATGAATGCTTCCAAACGTTTTGACGTCATTATATATCATCCTCCCGTCAGTGATGTGACCTTAATTTATCACAAAACAATTCACAGGTATACGACCGTGTTTGTATACAAATACGGTCGTATATTTTCATATGTATGGATGTTAAAATATATAGTTATGCTTCTTTTGTAATCTCCTCAATTCCCTCCTTGCTTGCCTAGTTAAATGTACGTCCATTCCATTGGTCATAAACGCCCTATTCCCTTCGATCTTCCTTATGCACCTTGAGTTAATTAAATAACTCTCGCTTCGTACATATTCCGCTGCCTGCATTACCATGCTCAGATCATGGAGAGTAACAATGTTCTTTTTATATCCATTCATAGTGTGGTACCAAAATCTTCTTCCTTTTGGCTTGTATTCAATAAGCACTACCTCATGCATCAAATCTAATGTCCCAACTTCACCAAAAGCTACTGCGTGTGTGTACATAATTAATCCCCTTTTTGCTCAATCGTTTATTTTAGTATGTCCGCATGATACTCGACAAAATCGAAATACTCCATCTCGTTTCGCATCAAATAATATATTTTAACCCTTATCGCATCAATCATTCTTTCCTGTTTTTACCCTAGTTATACTGGTGTTTGAAAGGGTGAAATATATGTTTCGGGAAAGATTAAAAACGCTTCGGCGGATATCCAATAAAAACCAAAACGAAGTGGCCGATGAACTTGGCATCAACCGTTCTACATATGGAGGATATGAGAGCGGTCAACGTGAGCCGGACTTCGAGACATTGAAGAAAATTGCTGAATATTTTAAGGTGACAACGGATTACTTACTTGGGTTTTCTGTTTCCCCTCCATACATAATGACTACATTAACTGAAGATGAAGCAACTTTCATTAAGGGCGCACTCTCTGTATATAGAGAAGCAAAAAGAAAAATATAAATAACGAAAAAAAGCCCTGGGAGGTGAGCAACCAGGGCTTTTCACATATAGATTAATTCAATAACTTTTCTGTCGTAGACGGAAACTCGGCTTTCACAATGTGGTACGCATCATATATCTCTTTAATCATTTCAATCGTTTCCGCTTCTTTCCCTTCTTTTGCATCCGTAACAATCCCATCAATCAAACCAAGAGTGTAAGCCATCAATGAGATTGGCTTGTCCTTATAGTGCTCTCTCATCCTTTGTGCAATTGCTTCTACAGTCGTCAAGTTATCACCTCGTAATCGTAATAAGTATATTATTACATACCAGGCGGTAAGTGTGTTACTAAATAAGCCCCGGATTATTCGAGGCTTTACTTATGCAATCAGTTTAAAGTTTTGTCTGCCTGCTGCGATATCTTAGCCGTGACAATATGGTACGTATCATATATGTTCCTGATCGCCTCAATAACTCTGTAGGCATTACCTTCGTTTGCAGCAGTAACCATGCCCTCAATTAATCCAAGCGTGTACATTTGCAACTCTGACTTAGGTAGAGATTGCATGTTTCTTTTTATTTCGTCCATACAGCACCCCCAATAGATGCTGTATTCCCTTTTAGTAATGTGGTTATACAGACAAAAAAAGCCCAGGACTTTTCTCCCTAAAATGAAGGATAAAAATTAACGACTGTCGAATATTCCAGAATAATGAAATCACAACATGGGGGTAATTTTTTTGAAAAAGTGTCCTTATTGCGCTGAAGAAATACAAGATGAAGCGATTAAGTGTAAGCACTGCGGGAGCATGCTGTCAGAAGGCGAAATGCATATTGAACATGTAACAGGCATTCAAAAAAAACCTGTAAAAAGTAAATCTAAACTTATATCGTACACAATTTTTAGTTTGTTAGGCGTATTGATTATCTGTGCTGCACTAATATTTATGATGATTGATTCTTCAGGACCTGGAGACATTGCTAGGGACTTCGTGATTAAAGTTAAGGACGGAAAATATTCTGAAGCCCAAAAACACATGACGGCAGATGCAAAAGGTGAGTATTCAATTCCGTATTTGCAAAAGTTACACGATCAGTTCATTGATGGTCAAACATACACTGGAACAGAGAGACTGACTATGACAGGAGACAAAGCAATTCAAATCATTGAAATTACTGGATTTAAAGCTAAAGTAATTTCTAAACCAATTTACTTGGAGAAGACTTTCTGGGGTTGGAAAATCGTTGATATTAATTAAACGTCTTGGAGACATTACAAATGAAATTCGGAGTTCGCAAGCCAAGTCTAAGGAAAAGCATAGCGGCAAGAACAAGCGTAAAAAGGCAGATCGTACATAGAGCAGGACTAAAGATGCCAAGAGGCTATGGATGGATGCGCAGCCCTAAGAAGGCCGCATACAACAAGGTGTATAATCGGACAACGTTTTCTATAGTTTGTTTACTAAAGAAACTATTCAAATAAAGAAGCCTCGGAGCAATCCGGGGCTTTACTTATCCATATACTTCAATAACATCCTCAAGCTTAACCCATTGCCATTCTTCATCCTGCAGCAATTTGAAACGCCGTCCATACATATCTATGTCCACCACTACTCCAGTCACTTCAATCTGTTCAAACGGATCAAATAACAGCACTGTGATCGTTGTACGCTCTTGCATAGATTCCTGTAGCCGGTTTCCGATCTGTTCCCACTCCTGTTCATCGATCACGGGACGCTGAATCCGTTGTCGCTCTCTGTTGTGTCTCAACATCGCCTCCCTGTGCTCGGGAATGATGAGACGTGACCCTTCAAAAATGCCGTTGCCATCGATTTTACTCATACTCATCCATCTCCATAGAACGTTTGTTCTTATTATATGCGAATGTTTGTTCGTTATTCAATAACAAAAATAACCTGCCACTATGACAGGTTACTCTAATCCTTCACGTTGTATTTTTTCTTCTATAGCAGCAACGATAAATTCATTCAAACTCCCCGCGCCACTGGCCTTGGCTGCGGCTTCATATACTGCCTTCCTACCCTTGGGTACATACGGATACAGCCGTTCATAATTAGCTGCATTGTATTTTTGCTTGGCTCTAGTTGCGGCGTTTCCGCGAACTTCTTCCATGCTATCACTTCCTTTCATTCATCATACAAAAATAAATATACTACCGCAAGTATAAAAACGCTTGATTATATACTAGCGTTAGTATATAATTAGAAATGTAGAGAGGAGGTGAACACAAACATGAGTAAGAAAAACCAACATAAAAAGAAAAATCCGGATCCTCCACCACCGGAACCGGAACAACAAGAACCACCAAACGAAAAAGACGACCGAGCCTCGACAAAAGAGTTGATCCAGCTAGCCACTGCGATAACTCAACTCATTGTCGCCCTCACAACGCTGATTATCATTATCCTCAAAGGTAAATGATCAGCAAGCTACTCGCCCCCGCAAGGGGGTGGGTAGTGGTTCGGTCGTCAAGAATAGTATAACACATGTCGGACTTCGCTATAAGGAGGTTCATGACTTGGATAAACATGATGTAAGAGAAATGACACTGATATTCCAATTTATTAATGTGTTGCTCAGTACAGTTACACTGTTAGTTCTTCTCAGCAAATAACATCAAGGGGGCTTCTGCCCCCAATAAGGAGAACATATATGATCACAAAGACGGGCGCATTCAGAGACACAGAATGCACTTGTGAGTGCGGGAATAAGCATGAATTGTATGGTGGCATCGGATACCGAACAGTACGATGCGATGCACATAGTGATCGTAACGGCGGTGGGTATTACATCCATGTCGTCAGATGCAAACAATGCGATGCGTTAAGCGAATTCGTTGATAAGTGAGGGGTGGCTTCTGCCCCTCTATACATAACAAGCTTTTCAATTGGAGGGGTGTGCAATGAATTCATGGTCACTTGAAATCACTCGGCCAGATGGGAAAATATATCGTACTAATCTCGAACATCATGCTAATTGTAATACTAATGATATGCAAAGCCATTTCCGTGTTTTGGTCAACAACATATATAACAAAATCGGCTTCATGCCCGTTATCTGGGGCGAAGCCAAAAGAGTACGCCTCTTCCGCGATGGTGTTCCGATATACCGCATCTCTAAGTCTGGAGTTGTTTACGAGCCTTAATGCGTATGAGTTGAGTATGTGGCACAATGGAGCAATCAGGCATGCTTTGGATTTATGACGACGAAACCGTTGAGGCTGCAGCAATGTTTTACTGCGAGTGTGATTATTGAAAGAGAGGTGAAAGACCTATGTACTACGTAATGGAAAGCGATAATGACGTTATAATCTCTGCGCCTGAACAGGTTCAGAGCAATGAGGGTGCTGGATTTAAAGTTGTCGGTACGAGAAAGACCCTGCCAGCTGCCGAGAGACTCGCCGAAAAACGAACCGCCTGAAGATGGCCTGATGGATACAGGCCGAAACCTAGCCCTTCGGGGCGATGGTCGCGGATATCCGCTGTTATGATATACTTTGTTTAAATCAAAGGAGGGTTAATATGATAAAGTCAAGTATCCTCACGCCATCAATGAAACAGGCCACCTATGCCTATGCGGTACAATTAATCACCCAAAACAAAATCACCATGAATTTTACACAACCACAACTGGAAGCACTTTTGGATGACATTGATAGAATGGCTGCGATCCTGAATGTTTCTAAACCTGAATGCATCAAAACACTTCGTGAGATTTCGAACGAATCGAAGAGGCTTGGAGTGTTGATGGCAGTAGTCAATTGTGAAGATGTGCTCGAATTGGTTGATACTCATTCCATATATGAGTACAACATTGAGCTCCGGAGTGAAAAAGAGGAAGTAGAAGAATAACATGAAGAAGAGAATATACATATACGGTCTTATATTGTCCTTACTGATTGTTGTCGGCTGCTCCCCTGCTTCTGAAACCATTCAGGTAAGCACTAAAGAAACGGTAACTCCCCAAGCTCATAAACATCAGCTGGCTGGCAGCACTCTACAGGTCTACTATCTTGACGTAGGTCAAGGAGATTCCACGTTAATCAAAACGCCTAAAGGGCAGCATGTACTAATCGATGGCGGTCAAAATGGACAAGGCGAGAACGTCGTGAGCTACTTGAAGCAATACGGTGTAAAAGAACTGGATGCAGTCATAGCCACACACCCTGACGCCGATCATATCGGTGGACTGGATACGGTGATCGATGCAATACCAGTTAAGTCCGTATATGCGCCTAGAGTGTCGCACACAACAAAGACGTATAAAGATTTCTTGATGGCTGTAAAAAATCGCGGGCTGAAAATCAAGGCGGCGAAGGCAGGGCTTGAGCTGCCACTAGATGGAGTTGCGGCTGAGTTCCTTGCTCCAGTCGGAGACTACGGGAAGGACTTGAATGCATGGAGCGCGGTTCTTAAGGTAACATACAAAAATACATCCTTCATTTTTAGCGGCGATGCAGAGAAGAAAAGCGAAACCGACATGGTCAACAGCGGGGCGAATTTGAAAGCAGATGTATACAAGGTCGGCCACCATGGGTCGGATACGTCTACGTCAGCTGAATTTCTAAAAGCAATTCATCCAACGTATGCGGTAATCAGCGTTGGCAAGGATAACAAATACGGACATCCGAAAGATGTCGTTTTGGATCGATTGAGAAAGTCTGGAGTCAAAGTGTTCCGAACCGATGAGCAAGGCACGATCATTTCTATCAGTGATGGTAAGACGATAAAATTCGAAACAGAAAAGTAAAAGCAAAAGAGCAGCAGGGATGCTTCCCCATACTGCTCTTGTTTTGTGTTCGGCTATCGCCTACACGTTTCCAATATACACCATATTATCGCTTTTGAATAGATACTTTTCTGGTTAGACCATCCCAAGCAGTAACTTTACCACCAGCTGCCTCAACTACTTCCCGGACTGGCGCGACGGCTCGATCATTAACAACCTGTACCCCAACAATCTTCTTGCCGTTCACAGTTGCGTTCTTCGTAGCATGATCCCATACGAGTTTAGCCCCAAGAGCGTCGGCTATATCACGGATCAGCACTGTGACAAGTCCATTCTTAAATGTACCATCACAAATCTTTTTACCGTTGAGTTCAACGGAAGCCTTTTCTGGCTCCTTCACTGCATGTTTCTCTAGATATTCCCCTGGATTAGTGTGAGCACCAAATCCGTAAGATGGAGTTGATTTTGTACGGACTTCATAATGAAGGTGGGATCCAGTGCTACGTCCTGTCGTGCCTTGCTTACCAACTTCTTGACCAGCCTTGACTGGCTGCCCGACTTTTACACTACAGCTGTCCAAATGGGCATAGCAATGTAACGCGCCTCGCTCATCTTTGATTGCTACCACAACCCCAAATCCACCGAATCCGGTTCCTGCTTGTCCTTCTCGCGCATGTACCACTTCACCGGATGCAAACGCAAAAATTGGTGCTTTATGCGCCTTTACCAAGTCGATACCAGTATGAAAAGTAGCATTGCCTGTAAATGGATCATTACGATATCCATATGGGCTTGTGATACGAAATCCGAATGCGCTCCAATCAAACATCCTTTTCGCCGCCTTTGAATGTATTTTTAGTTCCGGAGTGAATCCCGATTGCACCGACTGCTTCGATGAAAGCCAAGCGGAATGCTTCCAGGTAGTCGCCATGGAACAACATTGCGTTGACCAAATTAAAAGCGACCGCCAGTGTGACGATCGCTAGAGGAATCATGTTATTCGGGAACCAATTCACTGTCTTCAGCCACGCTCCAACCGACATTGCTATAGCAATTACTAATCCAATTTCAATCATCATTTTTCTCAACCTTCCTCTCTAAATTATCAATTCGATCAATGATAACGTCGTATTTATCTGTTACCTTGTCTATCACTTCATATAATTGCTTTTCTCGCTCTTGGCTCTCCTTGCGAGACGACACAAATAGGTATACAAATAGAACCGCGAACGGCCCCTGTGTCAAAAAGTATTTGAGCATATCAATTTCCATCCCATCACCCACCCTCTTAGCCCCCACAGTGTGAGGGCATAAAAATAGCGCTGACCGTCTATGCGGTAGCGCCTTATGCTTCAATCATTTTTTGTACATCATCCCGCCATGTGAGCGGTACTTGCTCAATACTTCGTAATCCGAGCTTTATCAAGTCGCAATATATCTTTGCCATGCTATTTCCCACCTCCTGCAACCATCTCAGCAAGCTCGGCTAGAGCTAGTTTCAATTCGGTATTCTCCTTTTGTAACTCTTGAACACGACTTGCAATAGTATCCGGTCTTTCATAGTCGAAATAAAGCTGCTTCATTTCAACGTCCACCTTTAACACTGGAACCATCCCAGCAACGGCGTTCGGTGTCGGAAATCCGCTGTCGATCTCGACCCCTGACGTTTTCATTTGTTCAGGTGTCGGATTCATATAAACCGTTGTTACAACCATCCCTTGTTGTGTCTCTAGATAAACTGCAAACATGCAATCACTCCTTTATGATGCAAAAATGTTACCTTTCATACTCCAATTTTGCCACCCACCGTTGGTGGACAACTCACCATATAACTCCCAAACACCTGCACTATCTAGGACAGCTCCGTTAGAAATGTAACTCATAATAGACCCGAAAGCCCTGTTAGAGTCGTAATTGTATGTTTGAATGTCGTAAGATATCACCTTACCTGTGTTTCGTGTATACACAAAACTTGTTACACCCACATCTATTAGACTTGGAAATGTTTGCCGTCTGTGCAACTCGACTACAGTTCCGTTTTTATCCATTATAAAGAACCGTATATATGATTCTTTATTTTCCTCTCTTACAGCAGAAAAAAAATGTGTATCACTTCTATGATCTGTTGCAGATGAAAAGAAAGATAAAGTGTTTGTATTCGCAGGGATAGTTGCTATATGCTTTTTCTTAACAACCCCAATAGATTCTCCGTTTGATACACTTTCAGCAACATCAACGTATATAACATTAGAAACTTTACCTTGTCCTACCTTAGCGTTTAATGAAGCCCAATCTTCATTTATGGACGCGGATATCCCTACGGCGTTAAGCGCGTCCACCAAGCCTTGCTTGGCACTAACGCCAGATTGCTTTACCGAATCGAGTTCGGAAGTGATATTTCGACCCGCGACTGTAAGTATATTGGTCACGGCAAGATTACCGTTAATCGTCCCACCAGATCGCGGAACACTTGCATTCTTTGCATTACTCTCTGCCTGTTCTGCCTTCTGATCTACATATTGAGTCGTAGCAAACCCTTTATCTTGGATGTCTTTAATGAAGTCATCCCATTGTTTCTGATATTCGGCTGTCTTTGTTTTGAGCCATGACTGAAATTCATTAAATATTGCAGTTGTGTCGGCTTGCTGAATCACTCCTGTAACGATCCCACATACTTGGTTATTCAACCGCTCATCCGTTACTTGGTACGGTTGTATTGTGCTTGTGTTAGCTTTAACAACCACCTGAGCAATTGATAAGTCGAAAATGTCGCCTGTACGTACAATAGCTGGTGCCTGTGGCGTTGTGGCTGGGTTGCCTTGAAGAACTATTGCCTTAACCGCGCGTACCGGCGTGCTGACATCCAATCGCAGAATTATCCTATCGATCCTATCTTGAGTTGTAGCTTGCTGTATAGGCAGCACTAACGGTGTATCAAACACGCTGTACATGTATCCGTTTATCCAGCCGTATCCAAGATTGATCGATACGTTCATGTCCTTTCCAGTGGCGGTTACTTTCAGCTTCTCGCCGCCACCGAATACCCCGTTTCCGACGAAGCGAGCAAAGTACTCGGCGAATTCACGGGATGGATACTCGCGCGGATCGTCTGCCGTGGTATCAAAAAATCCACTCTTCTGAGGCATTCAATCATCTCCTTTTCACATTACTTCTGAGCTGCTTCACGAATTTTGTAATCGTCGGGATCTCGTTTCCAAGCGCGATTTCAATCTTGCTAGCCGGTTCGTAAATTTCTTTCACTTCAGTTATCCGGCTATCCATCGTCAGGCCCCAGCGTTTATTCTGGAGCGTAACAATATCGCCCATATCCCAGTCCTTTTCATAAACAAAACTACCCGTGTTTAACACCATGCCATTGTACGTCTGGATATGCTTATGTTCAGTCAACTTCTGTTCACCCATGTCCGTTAGCTCGATTACATTTTCAGCCGATGAGCAGTCAAGGAATACTTCCCGTCGGTTGAGCCCTGAACCACCACCGACCATCTGTATAAGTCTTTCTTCTTCTTCACCCTTACCACCAGCATAAGCGACATTTTTGTATTGCAGCATCGAGTCTACATACTGCTGTGATTGTATATTGTCATACTCGTGACTGAATATAACGGGCGGTAATAAACGTTGTCCTGTTGTAAGGTTCCGGCCTTCTAGCACTTCGAAAACCCATTTCTTCGAAGCGAAGTCCAATCGAACCAACCAACCTATATCACACCATTCAGCTATTTCCTGAACTACCTTATCAAGAGGATCAAATCTCGACTGCCAAGGTGTATACTTCCCGCGCTTCCGGTCAGGCGCACAAACAAAAAACGGCACCTTCCTCTCGGGATAGATACCGTCTACTATATGGCGTTGTACGTAGTGCTTCATGACAGATTCGGCTTCGCCTTTGATACGATCATAATTGTCGGTTACCGTAATTCTCCTGTCTAATACTCCGCCTAGTGTCTGTCCTCTTACAACCAGAGTTTCTATACCTTTGTCATCCTGTACTATTTCTCGATGCATTATAATACCTGACTTATGCGGCTGATTGTTAATACATAGTACTCGGTCGTGCAATAACTGGTCTGTATGCTGTTTCCCCAGCTGTATATGCATCTCAAAATCACCAGCTCGGTAAAAACGGCGTGTGAGCTGCAGGCTCTCGTAGTTGTCGATCTCTCCAAGCAAATTAAAACTGGTATCCAATATCCTAACTGACGGCGCTGCCATACTCATCCCCCCAAGTACCGATTGTGCCAGTAGATAGTGACCGTTGCAGCCTGCCTGTCTGATTCCTTGTCACTGCTATATTTCAATACATTCTTACCTGGTACCAACTGAAAGAACGAACTCCCAAGATCGATCCAGTGAAAGACGTTCTTACGGCTGCCGTCAGCTTGCAGCACTTCCACTCGCTTATTTCCGAATGCTGTGTTAATGATAAGCGTATCGTGTTCAGTGAGTTCATAATTAACCTTTATAAATTCGCCTGTCGTCTCGCTCTCAACTATTGGATTCGTAGCTGGCCCTCTATACCGGATTTCAACCGGTGATTCCACGTCTCCACTATTTGTGAATGTGCCCCGATATGCTGAAAAAGCAAACTGTGTTGGTGTTCGAAGTGGAAAGGTTAAGCCGCCAGATTCGAAGCGTAACCCTTTAACCGTCTGATTTTCATCTCTCCAGTATGGATCGTTTGCAATGAAACTGAGCCTGAATAGCTGATGAGTGACATGCCGTTCACTAAAGACTGGACTCTCGTCCGAAATTGCATCAATGGCATAGCTTCGGGCGTCATTAGAATACACCAACTTACCAGGCCCCAACTTCGGATTAAGTATGCGAGCCAACTCGCGGCGGCGCTCATACATAATTTGTTGAGTGGTTGCAATTATCGCACCTGCAATGGAGATGCTTCTATCTGACAGTTGAACATCAACAAAACTGCTGCCATCCTGATACGGTGACTTGGTAGACTTTATATCTGCCGGTACGCCGCCTGTTCCTTCGATTGTGGTCAAGATAAACGAACCAGAGGCGCCGAACACGACAGACTCACCTCTGGCATTTACAAATGTAACTTTCTGCATTCGGCACCTCCTATACTCCCCACGCAAGCCGCTGAGCTGCCGTTGTTGATGCTCGACTTACATCGGATGGCGACGTCACCGGACTATTGAACGTGTTATTTACAACAATCCCTTTAATCGGGCCTGAATCTGATTTATTGCTAGATGAAGATCCACTACTGTTCGATGAGTTACCAGAAGATACAGAGTTCAATGCTGATACCGCAGCACTACGAGCGGAATCGATTTGCCGGTTAATGTTAGATATCAGTTCTTGAATTTTGTTTACTTCCTTTGCAAAGCCTTGATACATTTTTTCGCCAAGCGTCTGACCGGTGATGTTGTAGCTATCCCCGAATCCCTTTAGCAGCTCGATGATGTCTTCCTGTTGATTTTGAACAATCATCTTTTCTGCTTCAGCTTGAAGGTTTTTCGCACTTAATAGCTGATTGTAATGTTCCTGGGTTGCAGCCAGTTGCTGGTCAAGTGCCACCTTCTGCGCTTCAGCAATTTGGTTGATTCTTTCAAGCTCAGCATCACGATCCAGCTGCATTATTTCTTTTTTTTCTGCAAGCTGCTGCTTAATTAGGTCTGTTTCCTCTTTAAGCTTATCGCGGATAGTCTTTTCCTGCTCTTTCAGTGCATCTTTCTTATCTACGAGTTGCTCTTGCTGATGACGCTTGTCACGTTCAGCAATGGTTTTATTGATTTCCTTCTGCAATTGGATTTTGTTGAACTCATCGTGTTCATAATCCAATTTACCTTGCAGCCGATCAAGCTTTTTTTGGTCATCTGCATCCAACTCAGCACGAGACTTCTGTTTCTCTGCTTCCTCTAACGCTGCTAGCTCATCCTGAATTGCTTGAATCTGGGCATTCAGGACACTTTCTATCGCAGCGATTTCGGCAGCAGCCGATTTCTCCGCTTCCTTTACTCGGCTGTCATAGAGTGATTTGACGAGTTCAAGCTGATTCTTTTTCCAAGCCTCATTTGCGGCTATAGAATCCCGGATACGGTCTTCTTCAGCTTTCTTTTCAGTTTGGTACTTTTCCCTGAGAGCTGCTTGAAGACCTTGGGACAGCTTGTTTACGTCCTCAATACGCTGTTTTTGTGACTCCTGAGCTTCCTTACGTACATCCTCCTGGTATTTGCGTTCGAGCAGCAAACGTTCATTTGTAGCTTTTCTGATTTCCTCTGTAACTTGCCGTTCAATATCTCGTTTTTCCGCTGCCGTGTATCTAGAGTCAGCCTTTACCTTTTCCAAATAGCTGCGGTTGACATAGATCTGATCGTTTAACAGACGATCTTGAAGCTTCTTCTGTTCTTCTGCTGATAGGTTTTCACGGGCAATACGATCTTCATAGGCCACCTGTAGCTGCTGCTTAGCATATTCTGTTGCATCAGTTATGAGTTTCTTTTCTGCCTCGATCTTTCGTTGTGTTGCTTCGAAGATCATATCATCGAGGCGTTCACGTTCTTCGGCAGAATCAGCGTATTTCTTCTTGATGCTTTGTAAACGCAGGATTTCGTCGTTTTCTGTTAACTTATTAAGAGCCTTGGATCTTTCATAGTCCTTCATGGCTGCATCAAGTGACGCATCACCAAGAGCTTTCTTAACTTCATGGATTCTCTCTTCGATATCCATTCGTTCCTCAGCTGTCTTGATGTGCTTAGCTTTGATGGTTTCGAGCGTTTTCAACTCACTCTCTAAAGTCATTTGATCCATGCGTTTTTTATGCTCAAGCTGCTTATAGGCAGCGTCTAATGCTTTATTCTCATATGTCTCTTTCTTTTCTTTCTTCTTTTTCTTCTTTTCATCATCATCGCCCGTAGGAACCTTCGGAATCGGAGGGATAACGATAGGAGGAAGCTTGATATCATCAGGTTTTATATTTACAAGCTCTTGCAGGCTAGCAGCCTCGCCGCGAAGACGAGTGAGTTGATCATTCATAGCCTTGATTGCTTTTTCGGCAAGCCCGGAAGATCCCGCTATTTTTGTTATCGATTCAGCAATAGCAATAGCAGCCTCTTGCTTTGCTATTGCCGTTTGCTTTTCCTGCAAGGCTTCCCTAGCCTTGACCTGGATACTTTGCCACTCAGTTTCTATTTCTTGCTTTTTCACGAGTAGTAGACCCTCTACTGCTTTCTCGTTCAATCCGGTAGCAGTATTAAGCTGAGGAAACATACGAGCAAGTTCGTTCTGTGCCCCTGTCCATTCCTGTGTGCCTTTTTTGGCACTCTTGTATGTCTTGATGACATTTTCAATGCTAGTAATCTCTTGTTTTCTCCGAGCAATCCCTTCTGCCTTTTGGTGCAGTTCTGCTGTGGTTTCCTTTTGGGCGTCCCTGACGGCCTTTGAATATATATTTAAGGAATCTTTCAAACTGTTCATTGATTTAGCCGTAAGTTTCCCGCTGTCATCGACGTATTCCAGTGATATACCAAATGATCTAGCAGTATCTTCGAGGTTGTTTAGATCTACATCTAATTCCCGCGCCGCCGTATGCAAAGCTCCACCTGGGCTGAAGAAGTCCCCTTTCTTCGCCTCACGTGTATTTGAAGCAACGTCAATGAGCTTTTGGTAAGTTTCCATTAACTCATTTAGTTTCTTAATTTTTTCCTCAGTCGCCGCAACTTCTTCTCGGGTAATACCGTTATTTTGAATCCATTGCAATTCATCTTGGGCCTGTGCTAACTGTCTAGTTGCTTCCTCCGCCTGATTCATACTATTTCTATATGATAGGAATACACCAGCTGCTACAGCGACACCGGTTATTATCATCCCGATAGGGTTGGTCATCAGCCAAATCATTGACGCGCCTAACGCCTTGATCACTGGTATTAAACTTGAAATTGCGAAAGCTAGTTGACCTAATACAATCAATGCTGGCCCCAACGCCGCCGCAAACGCTGCCCATCCTAGGATCTGTGTCTGAGTACCGGTGTCAAGCTGTGCGAACCACTGGGTTGTTTCTGCTAACTTATCAATAAGCGGCTGCAACGATTCGAACACCGCGAGCAACGCTGGAACAAGTGCATCACCAAGCGTGATTGCACTATCGTTAACCTTGTTCTTCAAGATTTGTATTTTCGAAGCAGTCGTCTCGTATCGCGTTTCCGCCTCTTTTGTAAGGGCAACGTTCTGTTCCCATGCCTTTGTTCCAGTTTCAAGTGAGTTTCTAAACAGGTCGCCAGCACCTGACGCGCGAAGCAGAGAATCTCGGACACGAATCTCGCTCAAGCCTAACTTGTCCAACATAAGGAACGTGTTCTCACCTGCAGCCGACATGCGTCCAAGTCCTTCGATGAATGCAATCAGTGCCTGTGATGCATCACGTTGGAACGCTTCTTTAAACTGTGTTCCAGTCATACCAGCTACTAAAGCAAAATTATCAAGCGATTCTCCTCCGACTTGTGTAGCCATTGCCATGTCAATCATGACACGGCTGAAGGCTGAACCGCCCGCCTCAGCTTCGATACCGACTGAGGAAAGAGAGCCAGCGAAAGATAGTATTTGTGCTTCAGTCATTCCAATTTGATGCCCAGCACCAGCTAGTCGCAAAGCCATCGAAACAATCTCTGATTCTGTCGTAGCTAAGTTGTTACCCAAGTCAACGATTGTCGCGCCCAATCTATCAAATTGGCTTTGTGGCATCTGTGTAATGTTAGCAAGGCGAGCAAGAGCTGTTGCCGCCTCTTCAGAACTCATGTTTGTTGCGACACCCAAGTCTGTCATGGTACGTGTAAAACCCATGATCGCTTCGTTTTTAATGCCCAGTTGTCCTGCTGCTTCTGCAACACCAGCAATAGCCGTAGCTGCTGCCGGTATCTCTTTTGACATGTTTCTGATGCCTTCGCTAAACTTGGCAAGTTCCTGATCTGTTGCATCTACAGTCTTTTTTACTCCTGCAAATGCTGTTTCATAATCAATTGAAGCCTTCAATGCCGCCCCGCCAGCAGCAGCGAGCGGTGCTGTAATAAGCATAGTTAGGCTTGCACCTGCTTTTGTCATTGCCGCTGCAACTGACTCCAATTTTTTAGCAGCGGTATCAAGCGTACTGGATAACTGTTTCCACGCATCTGCTTGCTTCTTTATCTCAACATTCGTGGACTGCAGCTCAGTGTGCATTTTGTTGTACACAGTAACCGCTTTGTTCAACTTGTTCTCTAAGTTTTGCGTTTCCCGTGCGTCTGCGCCCTTAGATTGCACCAACTCGTCATGCTTCCGCTTAAGCTGGACTATACGTTGCGCTTGAATGTCCATTTGCTTCGTAAGAGAGTCGGCTTTGATCTTCAAGCCCTCTTGCGAGTTTGCGTGCTCACCCAGGCTAGAGGAGGCCGCTTGGAACTCGCTCTGTACCATTTTCATCTGTCTTGTCAACGATGCCATTGACTGTTCAACACCAGAGTCATCCATAGTCAATCGCGTGACTAGGTTGGCTACTTCCATATCTGACATTCTCGTCTCACCTCCTGTCAGGTCAGATGAATTGATCTATATAGCCTGCAGGCGCTACTGCCTGCGCAGGTGTTTTGCTATCAAGCCCATTCACCTTCTTGTGAACTTCCCATGATGCGAATAAACTTCGCGGTGTCGTGCGCCAAAAGTCATTTTCGCCTTTTTTGAGCAAGACTGTGCCCATGTAATGCAACCAAGCCCAGTCCCAGCCTTCTTGCTCATTTATGGCGGCTGTGGACTGGGAATCTAGTTTTTTGCTTCAGGTAGGCTCCCTGACGCTGCGAGAAGGAGTTGCTCCGCAATCTCCTGAATGTTCTGAGCTGATATCATGCTGCCAACTTGCTTCTCGGTCAGTGATTCATCTTCGTGGATCAAACCTGCCCAGAGGAACGCACGAACCGCCTTCAATGAACCAGTTGCTAACGCCTCAACCGCCTTTTTTTCTGATCCGAACTTTTCCTCAAGCGCACAAAAGGCGTTCAGGTCAAACACGATAGAGCGTTCTCTATCGAGCGTGATTGGTATTTTCGTAATTCGCATTGGGTTTGACATCAATGCCCCTCCTTAGTAGAAAAGAGAGGGCTTACGCCCCCTCCTGGAATAGTTGTTATGGTTTTGGTGTACCTGCAGGCCCGGAATACACTTCTTTGAACCAGTTTGCAATAACCTCTGGTTTGACTCCCGTAGAACCACTGTCTACACGGAACCTCCAGTTGCCATCAAAAATTCGCTTAAGGAACACAGCGCTAATTGTTGGCGTCTGAAACTCTGGTGTGCCAGCTGCTGTCTTAGCTTCTTCATTTGGCAATTTGAATCGCCCTTTCAGAAGCCATGTGAAACGTGATGTTCCTGCCTCAGTGTTCCGTTCAAAGCCAAGCGCCACTTCTGGGGCTTGATCTTCTGCGTTATCTACTAATACACCATCGCTGTTCACGGTCATTCCCAGGAGTTCTGCTTGGATATCGAACGGAATATCTGCAACTCCAATTTCCACCGTGATTTCACCCAAGGCATTAGCCGTAATCAAAGGGCCATTCTCTGCAAAGAGCGTTGCCGAGTTTACACTTGGTGTAATGTTAGCTGTAATAGCAGGCGCAAGGCGTTTCGGCGTGTCGTATGTGACTCCTGATTCGTCATCCTTGATCAACTTAGCGTAGTAAATATTCTTTAGACCAACTGGTACAGTAATCTTGTCTGCCATATTTTCATCTCCTAACAATTGTTTTGTATCTTAAAATCTTGCGGTAAAGTTTTGCTTCAGTGTCATATCGATCATTGGCGCCGGTTCTGACGAACCCCAATGCCTCCATCGTCTTGTTTACCTCAATTGTGCTCGGCCCTGTATCTGATGGGCTCCACACATCAACCTGATAGTGGATTTCACTAGAAACGGCAAGATCATCGGCATAATCCTTATCGAAGTTCGTTAGCTCCATGAAAGTTACATATGGCGCCGTAACCGGCTTCTTTGGATCTTCTGGAACTACTTCAGGCCACACTTTAGCTCCACCTAAAAAAGAAACAAGCGCTGCATTCCCTCGCAGCGCTTGCAATATTTTGGGCTTTAGGTCAATCATCCGTCCCTCACCCCCATTTGAAATTCTCGGGCCATATGACTTTCAACGGCTGCCTTTTTTTCGTGAAAAGCAGGATAAATGAAGGGCTGTGCTGGTGTCTTCTTTGTTCCGAATTCTAGGAAGTGGGCACGCCATCCAGTTTCCTTGCCGGGGCCAATCAGGACAAACTTCACACCGTCCTCCCGTCGCACCCTTGATACCTTTATGTCGTCACGCATATGAAGACTTGCTTTATCGGACACGGAAACCTTCTCCCGTTGTGCGTCTGCTATGATCTCGCCGCCTTCATAAAGCGCCTTGTTTTCCAGTCGTGCAGCACCAGCCCCGAGCTTCGAGCGCAACGCCTGAATCATTACATCGATGCCCACTAACTCTACGCTTCCATTAGCCATTGTCCTTCTCCTTGGTCATTAAATGTGTTTCGGTGCGATCACCTTTCACATCATCAAGGACAGCGTAAATTTCGTAGATCCGATCTTTCTCTACTACTCGCATGCCTGCTTTGATATCTTCGCGGTGCCTGATCTTGAAACGTATTGTTTTCTCATGCTGCACAGCTGCCGCCGCAAAGAATTCTCGTCCTCTTAACGGTTCTCGTGAAGCCCATACGGTTGCGACTTCTTCCCATTGTGGATTTGGCAACGGGTATCCTGATTCATTCTCTGATGATTCTATTTGTTGGATGACGATTCGCCTATTGAGTCTTCCAGCGTTCATTCCAGGTCTATATTTAAATGGTTGCAGTCGAATCACCTTCTATCTTGATTGATTCGAGCGCTTTGCCTAGATTCAAGTTTGTGATCTGCGTCTGGAAATTGTTGTGGAAGTATTCAAGCGCATCGTTATATACATAACGAGCGCGTTCGAATACAAGTTCTTTGAACCTTTCATCTGTCAAAATGTCATACTCACCGCAAATCTCAATTAAGTCATCGCATGACGCTTTAAGCATTCGCATTAAGTTATCATCTTCGCCATCGTCCAGGCGCATGCGTTCCTTAAATTCTTGCAGAATCTTTTGTGTAATTATTTCAGCCAAACTCATCACTCCTTGTCATCAGGAGCTTTATCAACTTCCTTAATAAATACTTCTTGATATTTGTTCTTTGTTGTTGATAGTTCTTCAAGGCGGGCTTTAGTCGCTTTAGTCCCTTCCTTTGGATAAACGTCACCAACTTCATATACATGACCATCGTGTTTCAATTCTTTAAATCTACTGACTGTCTTATACACCTTAATCCCTCCTTCGACAAAGCGAAGACCCCATTACGGGGTCGGTGTGCCAAATTTAATATCAAGGTCATACAGCAATGCCGCTTTGTTGTCTTTTGGTTTGCCGTTAGCAAATTGCTTGAGCGTGTACAACATCGCATCTTCGATAGCTAGTGTTTGATCAAATTTATTTGCCTTGTATCCGCCTGCGAGAGCAGCGAGGTATTCGCCTTGGACAAAGAACAATGCTTTCCCTACAGGAATTTCTTCCGATTCAATCGGCTTGATGTTGTAAGGCAGCGCCGTCACCCATTGTCCGTTAGACGTTTGGATAGTGTTGCGGAATTGTACGCTGATAGCATCCACGGGATTTACGACCATGACCACCTTGTTCATAACCTTGCGCGGCTTGTCCTTGGCATCCGTAGATAATGCTTTAATTACATCATGCAATTCACCAGCTACCACTTCACCGAATTGAGAAGGTGCAAATGTAAGTTTTCCAGACGATGTTTTGGTTGTCACTGCTCCAGTATCACCAACATTCATCATCAATCCAATAGGTTCGCTCTTAGTAGGTCCACGGCCGTTTACTAGACCATACTCAAGACCTACAGAGTAGCTTTCAACCAAGAGAGTACGAACATAGCGTTCAACCCACTCTGGACCAAGTTCGAGCATATCCTTTGGAATGACTGCAAATGCCGTAAGTTTCAATTGCCCAATCTGCTCTTCACGGAACGCTGCTCCAACTTGACCTTTGATCTCACCGAACAGATTGCCCCACGCGTACGTTTTAGTTGGATCAGCGTAAATGAAACGCGTAACCGCCCCTAGGTCTTGCAGACCAATTGCCTCCAACAGTGGATGAGTTGCAACCAAGTCTTCGAATACACGCTCTTGTGTTGTAATTGGAAGGATTGAATCTTCAGCGAATCCGCCAAAATCAACAACCGCATTAAAGAATTTGCGTTCTTCGGAAGTCAGAACATTTTGACCTCGGGAAGAGAGGATTTGGCTATCGACGTTATCATTACGGACCTGAGTTGTGATTTTTTCGGTCAAATCACCAACGAGAGCATCTTGCATCTCATTCCATGCAGAAGCTTGCTTTTCTGCATCAGCGCCTTCCCTAACAAGGTTCATATAAGCTTCTTTCTTCGCTTCAAAGTTCTCCATCTTGCCTTTCAGCTTCATTGTCATTATCAATGACCTCCATAATTTGAATTAAAAAAAGAACCGCGTTCCCGCTGTAGCTGCAGGCTTCGGATCTTCGTTTTTCGATTTATTTTTCAATTGGTGCAACTCACTCTGCATCGAAATCATTTGTGCTTTGAGCTGCGTAATTTCATCGTCTTTATTGCCGGTTGCTGCATTTGCGGAAGATGTTGCAAAACCAATATCAATTGCTTTTTGAGCGCTAAACCAAGTTTCGTTATCGACCATATTGCGGATTTCCTCACGACTAACATTTGCTTTTGTCATGTAAATGTCGATAATCCCTTCTTCAAGCTGTTCCAGCAAATCCGCTTCTTTCCTCATGTCTCGCTTAGTTCCCCAAGTGAAAGAACTTGCTTCATGAATCATTAGCATTGATCCTAGGCCCATTACAACCTCATCGGCGGCAAAAGGGAAAAGAGAAGCAGCAGAGCAAGCCCAACCATCCACGCGAACAGTAACTTTGGAATTATGTTTCTTTTTGTAATCGACTAATCGGTTATAGATCGTGACACCATCGGCTGCATCGCCACCAGGGGAATTCAGGTAGATAAGAATATCGCCTGTAGCATTTTTCAGGGCCTCATCAACATCCGAGGCTGATATGGAGTCTTGCCAATATGAATTGCCGATCACCCCGTAAATCGTTAATTCGGTTGTGTTTGTTTCTTCGTTGTTCCGAGCTTCAAATCTACGTTCAATTTTTTCGAGTTGATTCACGTAAGTCTGATTTTTAAATGTTTTGAAGTAGTCCTGCTTTGTAATTCTACGCATTATTCGTTTCACCCCCTTTCTCGGATGTGTCAGCAGATTCATAGTTTTTCGTCAGTACGTACTCTTCCAAAACCGGATTATCCACCGGTTCATCCCCTAACTTGATTCTAATTTCATTGCCGTTATAGGTTCCACTTGCACGCAATTTGTCCACTGCATTAGCCACTTCGAGAGGGTTCATTTCTGTAACTCCATATATTTCAATTTTCATTCCTCTCATGTAGTCCGCTTTGTCAATGATCTTCGCAATTAACTCATCACGGATCTTCTTTATAATTGGACGTATGCAAAATTTGATATAAGCCTTAATCGCAGTTTCATACTCCGACATATCACCATGAATGAGAGAGTTAGGTATGCCGAGAATATTAGCGACATCATTTGTTAAATCGCGTTTTAGCTTTGCAAGTTCTTCAACAGACCTTCCGTTGTTATCTCCTTTGTTGGTCTCGGTATAATCAAATCCTTTTAGTTTCGGGACAAGTGCTATCGCGCTCTTTTTGAAGGATGTAAATAATCGATCAATAAATTTTTGCAGTTTAGTCTGTTGTTCTTCATCAAGTGATTGTTGTGCGTCAATAGACACGATACCCCTTATCTGATTGCTCAGTTTTTGGGTTTCGAGCATTCGGGCAAACAAGTCTGAATAATCTTCAAACATCCCATCCATGAACTGAGATAGCTTTTCGTTGTTATACGTCATATAAATGACTTCATCCATTCGGAATGACCGCTTAAAGGAGTAATCTTTTACGGTTACATTCCGGAATATATCAGGATAAACAGCGTATTCGTCACGATCAAAGCTATCGGCAATTAAAAGTTGATTTTCATCGGACATGATAACCAATACTTCATTATCGTAAATTAAGCGATAAATGAACTGCTGCCAAAACTCAGCCGCGGATTGATCCGTATTTGGGCGAACATTGAGCAAGTAATCCCATTCATTACGAATCCGCTTCTTATCCTTGATTATCCTAAATTCACACTGACTTATTGTTCTGCCAATAAAATTAATACATGTTTCAAGAGCCAGCTTCTTTAGGTATGATCGAGTTGAAGAGTCATATAGTAAATCAAGATCGAATAACGATTCTAATTCGCTATTGCGTTTAAACACACTATCCAGAAACCCCATTCCTTGTCTCACCCCCTTCTAAAAGTTTAAGGAATCTAGTATATCCAGCGAATTAGATACATTACTCTCACTCAACTCTTCGAATCGGTATAATCCGCACACCAACGCTTGGAATCCGTCTGTTTTCCTTCGGATCGGCTCTTTTTTTCCGTATACCTTGTTCCCATCTTTTTTTATCGATACGAGTACATTGTTTGTATACCATCGCATGAGTGGGTTATCCCCCCATATAAACATGCGTTTAGAGAAATACATCTCAATGCGCGGCGCTAATAGACCATGAATTGCTTCTGGCCTACGGATCACTTCGACTTCGAACCCTACCGCCTCTAGCATTGGCTTGAGCATTTCCATGCGGTAGTTATCTCCTATGATCTTTTTAATGCTATATTTCATTCTCGCTGTCACAAACCAATTCACGATGTGTTCCAGATTAATCATTTCCTCATTCAATACTGTTAGTAGTCCCTTGCTTTCCCATTCCTTAATAGGAGCGAATTTTTGTTTCGTCTCTACCTCTCTCATAGAGTAACCGTAGTATTTATCTACAAATTCCTTACGAGTGAATGAGTGTGTTATGAATGGAACCTTACCATCGTGCTTGAAGACAAGCCCCACGGAAGCGAAGTCCCGTATCTGCGCAAAATCTAAGCAGCCGATACATTCATTGCCTTCGAGATCAGGCATTGCTTGGTTCGTGGCTTCGATCTCTTTCCACTTGGCTACGGAACGTTCAAGGTCTGTCAGAGGTAAGTTCATGCGCTTCGTGAAGAATTCTTCTCTATTCGATGGATCGTCAGCCAAGTCTTCATATTCTTCCTTGATGGTGTCGAATAACCCCTGTGAGTACTCATTTCTAGGCTCACTTAACATTGGATTGGCAAGTTCCCATAATTCCGGATTATCTACTTCTTTTTCATCATTCAGCTTGCAGATAAAAGGGAATATCGAATTCACCCTTGCTTCGCCTTTGAGTACCTTCAGCGCTTTTTCCTTAAGCTTGTCTAGGAAACCATCTCGTACATAACCATCTGTACCAATGTAAAATTCGCGTGGATTCTTCTTCTTACCTAATCCAGATATGTGTACTCGAACATCGACATTGGTTTCAAAATAGTGAATCTCGTCAAAAACAACAGCCCCGTCACGTAATCCATCTTTTGTGTTCCCGTTGCTAGTACGAAACTTAAAAATGCTATCCGTCTTTTTGGATAGCACTTGCATAGCCGTTGGTTTAAAGTGTTTTAGCAGCGTAGGTTCTCGTTTTATCGTCTTTGCCGCTTCTTCGACTGACGTTTTAGCCTGTTCTTCTGAATTGGCTATAACAGATATGTTGTACTCCCTGATACCATGTAACTCACTAATCAAAAAATGACATACAACTGTGATCAGTCCGTTCTTACCACCACCGCGCCCCATCATCCATAGGAACTTTCGGTAAAAGACTCTGTCACTGTCTTTGAAAAATAAAAAAACGAAAGCAATCAAGAACTTTTGGAATGGCTGAAGTGGAAAATACCACTTTTGAGCAAACCGAATGCAGTTCTCGATCATTTCGTTATCGAAGTATAAATCCGTGCGCGATAAAACATCCCGCTCCAGATATTCAATCAATAGTTCCCGCTCTTCGTTAAACTTAATCTTTCCAGCTCGGTAAAGAGCTATATATTCATCAACATATTTTTGAGAAATCATACTAAATCACTTTTCGATGTCTTCCCAGAAGTGTTGGGTTCCGCTTTTGGCACGTTCAAATTTAATGCATCCAGTATTTTAATCATTCGATCATTGGTCTTGTGTAAATCATTGATCGCCGGGTTCGATTTTGGCCCATGCATTCCAGAAACCTTGATTCCATTCGCTTTGATATCGTCCAGTAATTCGTTTTTTAAATCCCACAATGACATATAGTCGCTCACCATGTCCTTATGATAATTGACAGTTGTGCCGTTTGCTTTCAACTGTTTTTTCAGATCATTCTCAATTCTTTTTCTTAAGGCGTTCCTGTCGACATCAGCCAACCAAATCTCCCCCTTTCATCATAATTTACAATTGCTCCCAATTCTTTATATTCACGCGAAAAGCGAAAAAACTCGACAAAACACTCCCATCTCCGGTGCCCAAGGCTAGATATTTCGTGAAACCTTTTGACCGGGGGGCCTGCTTAAAAATAAATTACTTAATTACATCAACTCGCGAACCATCATTCAGAAAGCTTTCAAGTTGTTTCTTCTCTTCCACTAGTAATGATATCCGTCTATCTTCTTCCTTCAGTTCATTCAGCAAATGATTAATGTTCGCCTTGATTGCCGCTTCATCACTACGTAGTTTATTCAGTCTTGATTCTACAGCCTTTCTTACATGATGCATGGTGTTACCTCCTTCACCATCGTTCATCTGCTTGCCATTTGTTCACTTTCATTTCGCATGCACGTCCATGCTCTTTGTTATGGCAAGCCACACACACCGTCTCTAGGTTGTCTATATCAAGAGCTAACTCTGGATGATGTTCTAGTTCCTTTATGTGATGCACTACTAGCTGTATCTTCTTTCGCTTTGCGCTCTCGCTGTATTCGTTTGTATTAATAGTGACTAGACCATTACGTTTGCACTCCTGGCATTCGTAGTTGTCGCGTCTCTTCACTTCTTCACGTAAATGCTTCCAGTCTTTACTGTCGTAGAATTTACGCTTCTGTTCTATGGTTCTGTATTCTTTCATGTCCTTGCTCTCTTCTTGTTTCCTGCCATCCCCATCCCTAACCATATCGGCCACAAAGGAGTTGCAATCACTACCAATATCAATGTGCCTAATAGCAATGCAGCCACTGGATAATTCTTTTCTTCCGCCATCTCCTGCGCTACCAGTGTTACCGCGTACCCGCAATATATCAAGCCTATTACCATGTACAGCATGATCCAGATGATCATTGGCCTTCCATCCTTTCTACGCATGATAAAAAGCCGCTACTCAGCGGCCATTCCTACAAATGCTTTATGGAGATGATTCCTTACTGATTGCTCATAGTCCGGTATTCCGTTAACACACACTATCTCACCACGAGATAAATTAAATTTACATTCGATTTCCGTTCCGTTGGATATTACATTAGCTACCACATCGCACGAATCTAGAAGAGTACCAAGCAATTCAGTGTCACCGTATAACTTTGTATAGTTGCATTCAATTGCTGTTATTACTATGTTCATGTCTTACCTCCATTCGATATGTAATATAGTACAAATTTATTGGATATAATCCCGTGCTTTTATTTAATAACCGTATATTTAAGTGCAAATAAAAAAAGCCACTCATTAGAGAGTGACTTAATGTTGATTAATTATTGCTCTTGCTTCCTGATTCTCTCAACTGCTTCAAACGCTACAGTCAAAGCAGTATCTTCATCGAGACACTTTTCCAAGAATACCTCTTTGTTGTCTTCTTTCCTGATTACTCGTGCAAACCATTCATAATTTCTAAACACAGCACCAGGATCATATGTATGCTTACCCATCTGTATGCACCTCCCTATCTACCATCTTACATTAGGAAATAATTATCATCAATGCAAGAGTGCCGCCCCCTAAGGAGCGGCTATAGAGGAAGGTTATAAATAACAAGTTAAGTAGACGCTGCGCGGTTTCCACCGGAAGTGTACGGTATATCGCTACATTTCGCGTCCGTACCCGGAGTTGTTCGCCGCGCTTTTTATCGTCTTATATATAGGTGGCTTTCGTATGGGGTTATTTTT